>DASPTB010000272.1:0-4770 GCA_035623615.1 Actinomycetota bacterium | reverse complement strand
CCCTCTTGTTCATCGCTCCTCCCTCCCGGGCCGCCCACAGATCGGTCCGGTAACATCTCGCGGTTGGCCCGTGGGGTAACGGTAGCCCGCCTGACTCTGGATCAGGTAGTCATGGTTCGAATCCATGCGGGCCAGCGGACTCTTCTTCGGCGGTTCTCCTGGCCGCCACCACACGATCATAACCCTCGAGCACTTGCACGGTCGGGCCGAACACTTTGCGCGACAAGACGATTGCGATCACGCATCTTCAGACAGCAAAACGCCCCCCAATCCTGCCGGGCCAGGATCCGGGAGCGCCTATGTGGTGGCCGCCGTTACGACGGCCGAACCAGATGAGACTTCACCACCGCCACTCGGCACCGGCGGCGACCAGCAAGATCGCCAGGGAGCCGAGGGTTGTGAGTATCCGCTTGAGGCTCGCGCGCATTCCTTCATAGCCTCCAGTCTCGGCGGCACCTCCGCCGTTTCGTGACCACAAGGGTGACGCCCCCACCTCGTTCCCAGCAATCCCCCCTCCGGGGAAAATCGCGCGCGCGGCGGGGGAGGCCGAACGTCCGATGCGGATGGCGCGAGTATGCTCTGCCGGTCATGACGTCCGAGGCTGCCATCGCCACCCCGCGCGTCGGCGTGGTCATGGGATCCACCTCCGACTGGGAGGTGATGCGGGCCTCTCCCGAGACCCTCGACCGGCTCGGCGTGGGCTCGGACGTCCGCGTCCTCTCCGCACACCGCACGCCCGACGCGCTGTTCGCGTGGGTCGGGAGCGCTGAGGAAAACGGACTTCAGGTGCTGATCGCCGGCGCCGGCGGGGCGGCCCACCTGCCCGGCGTGGTGGCAGCGAAGACGCTCCTGCCGGTGCTCGGCGTGCCGATGCAGACCCCGTCACTCGGCGGCCTCGACTCGCTGCTCTCGATCGTGCAGATGCCCGGCGGCGTTCCGGTCGGAACCCTGGGAATCGGGAAGGCCGGAGCCGTCAACGCGGCGCTTCTCGCCGCCCGCATCATCGCCAGGAGCGACCCGGCCGTCGCAGCCGCGCTCGCGGAGTACGTCGACGAGCAGGCGCAGAAGATCCTGGCGACCGGAGACCCGAGGGACTCGGGCACCTAGCGGGGCCGGGCGCCCACGTGCGGGTCGGTGCCGAACAGCCGGTCGCCGAAGTCGCCCAGGCCGGGCAGGATGTAGCCCCGGTCGTTGAGCTGGCGATCGAGGGCCGCGGTGAAGATCGGGACCTGCGGATGCAGCCGCTCCATGCGAGCGACTCCCTCGGGCGCGGCGACGACACAGACGAAGGAAAGCCCGGCCGGCTCCCGCTCGAGGATCGACGAGCAGGCCGCAGCCGCCGATCCGCCCGTCGCGAGCATCGGATCGAGCAGCAGCACGTGTCGGTCGCGAACCGGCGGCAGCTTCTCGTAGTACGAGGTTGGCTCCAGCGTGACGTCGTCTCGCTCGAGGCCGACGTAGCCGACCGAGACCTCGGGGAAGAGCTCGGTCACTGCCTCGAGCATCCCGAGGCCGGCCCGAAGGATCGGCACCGCCACGAGATTCGGGTCGATCTCCGAACCCTGCGTCCGCTCGAGCGGCGTTTCGACCGCCGTCTCCTGGCTCGGCAAGTCGCGCGCGGCCTCCACCACGAGCACCAGCGTCAGCTGCTTGGCGATCGCGCGGAAGAGCGGCGGCGGGGTGTCGCGGTTGCGCAAGCGGGAGAGCAGGTGCTCGGCCAGCGGATGGGACACGACCGTGAGCGTCATACCGGCCGGTATGGTATGTGACGGGCGTGGGATCCAACGAATCCGCCACCCGGCTATTCCCGGACGACCCGCCTCGCGACCGACGCGCGACCGTGGCCCGCAAGCGCGACGGCGCGGAACTCGACCCCGCGGAGCTCGCCGACTTCGTCCTCGCCTATGCGCGTGGGGAGGTTCCCGATTACCTCGCTGCGGCGTTCCTGATGGCCTCGTACGTGCGCGGGCTTTCCCCCGCCGAGACCGGGGCGATGACGCAGGCGATGATCGACTCGGGGAGCACACTGCCGCTGTCGGGAGTGGCCCGCCCGAAGGTGGACAAGCACTCGACCGGCGGCGTGAGCGACGGTGTGACGCTGGTCTTCGTCCCCCTCGCGGCTTCCCTCGGCCTTGCGGTCGCCAAGCTCTCGGGCCGCGGCCTCGGCCACACCGGGGGAACGCTGGACAAGCTCGAGTCGATCCCGGGGTTCTCGACCGAGCTCCTCCCGGCGGATCTCGAGGCGCAGGTCGAACGCGTCGGATGCGCCGTCGCCGGTCAGTCGGCCGACCTCGTGCCCGCAGACGGGGCGCTCTACGCGCTTCGCGACGCGACCGCCACCGTGTCGAGCGTGCCGCTGATCGCGGCCAGCGTGATGTCCAAGAAGCTCGCCGTCGGCAGCGATCTGATCCTGCTCGACGTCAAAGCGGGCAGCGGTGCGTTCATGAAGACGCCCGAGGACGCGACCAGGCTCGCCGAGGCATGTGTCGACCTCGCGCGGCAGCGGCGGCGGCGCTGCCGCGCTGCCGTGACCGACATGTCGCAGCCCCTCGGCACCGCGATCGGGAACGCTCTCGAGGTGGCCGAGTGCGTGCGCGTGCTGCGCGGAGGGGAGAAGGGCCGTCTGCGCGAGCTCTCGATCGAATTCGCGGCGGCGGCGCTCGTCGAGCTCGAGGCGCGCGGGGTGGACGAGGCGAGGCGGGACGCCGCCGCGGCCCTCGACGACGGCAACGCGGCCGAGTCGTTCGCACGCCTGGTCGGGGCGCAGGGCGGCGACCCGAACGTCGTCGACGACCCCGACGGCGTGCTGCCGCTGGCGCCCGTCCGAACCGATGTCGCGGCCCCCGGCTCGGGCTTCCTGACGTCGGTCGACGCCGAGGCCCTGGGCCGGGCAGCCGCCGCACTGGGGGCCGAGCGGACGAGAAAAGCGGACCCCATCGATCCCGCCGTGGGCATCGAGCTCTTCCCCAGGATCGGCGATCGCGTCGACACGGGCGACTCGATCGCCCGCGTCCACGCCCGGACCGAAGCGGCCGCCGAGACGGCGGCTTCGGCGATCCTCGGCGCGCTCTCGTGGTCCGACGAGCCCGTCGGCGCGCCGCCTCTCTTCCACACCTGGGTGCGGGCGTAACCCGTCAAACCCGGCCCGGGCCTCCCCGCCACCCGTTCGCCCGTTGGACGCGCGGGAGATATAGTGCTGCGTCGTTCCTCAGGGGGAGGTTGTGCAGATGAACGGAAGTCGCTCGATCCTTCACGGCCGTGGCGTGCTCCCGGCGGTCGCGTTCCTTTCACTGGCGCTGTTGCTGAGCGCGTGCGCCACCAAGAAGAACACCGGGTCGAGCTCGGGATCGAGCGCGAGTCCGTCCGTCAACAAGTTCCTCGCGTGCGAGGTCACCGACACGGGCGGGATCGACGACCGCTCGTTCAACGCCTCGGCGCTCGCCGGCCTCAAGGTCGCCAGCGCGGCGACCGGCATGCAGTACAAGTACCTGCAGTCGACGCAGACGAGCGACTACGTTCCCAACATCACGTCCTTCGAGCAGCAGAACTGCGGCATCATCGTCACCGTCGGATATCTCATGGGGACCGCCACCCAGAAGCAGGCCAACACGAACCCCAACCAGAAGTTCGCCATCGTCGACTACAGCTACTCCCCGAACCTGGGGAACGTCCTCGGCCTGACCTACCAGACGGACCAGAGCGCGTTCCTGGGCGGCTACCTCGCCGCGGCGATGTCGAAGACCGGCAAGGTCGGCACCTTTGGAGGGATGGACATCCCGCCCGTCACGATCTACATGAACGGCTTCGTGGCCGGCGTCCGCTACTACGACCAAAAGAACGGCAAGAGCGTGCAGGCGCTGGGCTGGAACCCGGAGAAGAACACGGGCTCGTTCACCAACGACTTCGTGAACCAGTCCAAGGGCAAGTCGGTCACCGAGGCGCTCATGAACCAGGGCGCCGACATCATCTTCCCGGTGGCCGGGCAGGTCGGCCTCGGCGCGGCCGCCGCCGTCCAACAGAACAACCAGTCGAACCCCAGCAGCCCCGTCTACATGGAGTGGGTCGACGTCGACGGCTGTGTCTCGGCGCCGACGTACTGCAGCCTGTTCATCACGAGCGTCGAGAAGGGCATCGCCGTCTCGGTGCAGGGCGCGGCGGTGAGCGCGATGAACGGGACGTTCAAGGGCGGCACCTATGTCGGCACGCTGAAGAACGGCGGTGTCGGCATCGCTCCGTACCACGACTTCCAAAGCAAGGTCCCCTCTTCCCTGCAGGCGGAGATCAACACGCTGAAGGCGGGGATCGAGAACGGGAGCATCTCGGTCGACCCGAAGTCCTACCCGGCAACCTGATCGTCCGGGGGCCCGGTGCTCCTCGAACTGAACGGCATCACGAAGCACTTCGGTGACCTGGTCGCCAACGACCACATCGACCTGACCCTCGAGGAGGGCGAGATCCATGCCCTCCTCGGGGAGAACGGTGCCGGCAAGACCACGCTCATGAACGTCCTCTACGGGCTGCTGCAGCCCGACGAGGGCGAGATCCGGATCCGGGACGAGACCGTCCACCTCACGGACCCCCGCGAGGCGATCGCCGCCGGGATCGGCATGGTGCACCAGAACTTCATGCTGATCCCGGTCTTCACGGTCGCCGAGAACGTGGTCCTCGGGTTCGAGCCGACCCGCGCGTTCGGGATCATCGACCACAAGAAGGCGCGCGCGTTCATCCGCGACCTCTCCGACCGCTACGGCCTGCTCGTCGATCCCGACC
>DASPTB010000238.1:0-9343 GCA_035623615.1 Actinomycetota bacterium | reverse complement strand
CAATGTCGCGCAGGCCCCGATGAAGGCCACCGTCGCGCCGAGGACGCCGAGCGCCCATCCCGTCGTCACCGCGGTGGAAAGCGGCGGGGGGTGATAGCCGTGCAGCGCCGTTCCGAGCACCGCCGCGGCCGCGAGCACAAGGACCACGCCCGCCTCGACGAGCGGGTCGGAGCGGCGTCGGCGGAACGCGTACAGCGCGATCAGGCCGGCGAGCGAGGCGCCGACGGCGAGCAACGACCAGTGGACGGTCCACGCCTGCATCGACCCGGAGGCGTCGCCGTACCCGGCCCAGGGGCGGATCGACGCCGCGAGCACGATAACGAACCCCACGACCGTCGCCGTCCTGCCGCGCGACCTGGGGCGAGCGGGTACGGGCGGCTCCGCGACGTCGGGCAGCACCTCGCCGACGCATTCGGGGCCGACGACCGAGCCGCGAACGGGCACGGCACAGACGATGCACAGCGGGCGGCCGCAGACGTCGCAGGAGGCCACCTGCGCCTCCCCCGGGTGATTCGCACAGCGGCCCTTGCGCACGGCGGGCGGACGCGGGTGCGTCCCGGGCGGCTCCGTCGCAGCCGGGGGGACCGAGGATGCCGTCGGCTCCCGAGGCTCCGGGAGCGGTTCGCTGTGGGCCGCCGCCGGCGCCGCTTCCGGCCGGGCATCGTGCACGTCCGCCATGGCCGCTAGCCTACGCCGGGACGCTCCGATCACGGGTTGACACCCGCACGGCGCGGCCAATACCGTGGCCGCCCGTGGACGCGCGCATCGCGGTGCTGGCCTCCGGAGCCGGCTCGAACCTGCAAGCGCTCCTCGACGATGCCGCCGTGGGTTCGAGCATCGTGCTGGCCGTTTCCGACAACCCCGGCGCGTTCGCGCTCGAACGAGCCCGGGCCCGTGGCGTTCGCGCCGTCGTCCTCGAGCCCTCGCACTACGGCACGCGGTGGGATCACGACGTCGCGCTCGAGCACCTCCTGGAAGAGGAGGGCGTCGAGTACGTCCTGCTGGCCGGCTACATGCGGATCTTGGGACCGAACGTCGTCCGCGCCTTCGAAGGCCGGGTCCTGAACGTGCACCCCGCGCTCCTCCCGGCCTTTCCGGGCGCGCACTCTGTTCGCGACGCCCTCGAGTGGGGCGTCGGGCTGACGGGGGCCACCGTGCATCTGGTCGACGAGCACGTCGACCACGGCCCGATCGTCCTGCAGGAGGCCGTCGCCGTGCTGGACGACGACGACGAGCGGTCGCTGCACGCACGCATCCAGGAGGTGGAGCACCGTCTGTTCCCCCTCGCGGCCCGGCTCCTGGTCGAGGGCCGACTCCGCGTCGACGGCCGCCACGTCCGGGTGCTCGCCGAGCGCCCCGTCTCGGCGGCGGCCGGCCTTCCCTCGGACGGGGCGTCCGGATGAGCGAGGACGCGGGGACCCGCCGCCCCGTTCGGCGAGCCGTCGTCTCGGTCGCCGACAAGAGCGGGCTGGAGGAGCTCGGGCGCCGCCTTGCGGGCGCGGGCGTCGCCATCGTCTCGTCGGGCTCGACGGCGAGCGCGCTGGCGAGCGCCGGAGTCCCGGTCACGCCCGTCTCCGAGGTGACGGGGTCGCCGGAGATGCTCGACGGCCGCGTGAAGACGCTGCACCCGCGGATCCACGCCGGCATCCTGGCCGATCGCCGCAACCCCGACCACGCTCGCCAGCTCGAGGAGCAGGGGATCGAGCCCTTCGACCTCGTCGTGGTCAACCTCTATCCCTTCGAGTCGACCGTCGCGGCGGGCGCGGGGTTCGACGACACGATCGAGCAGATCGACATCGGCGGCCCGACGCTTGTGAGGGCCGCCGCGAAAAACTTCGAGTCCGTCGCCGTCGTCGTGGATCCAAGCGACTACGGGCGCGTCCTGGACGAGATCGAGCGCACAGGGGGGGTCCGCCGCGAGACGCGGTTGCGTCTCGCGGCCGACGCCTTCGACCGCATCGAGGCATACGACCGCGCGATCAACGCCTGGCTCCGATCGCACGTCGCGGAGCCGGAGGAGACGGGGGACGCCCTTCCCGAGCGCGTGACCCACTCGTTCGTGCGCCGTGCCGCGCTCCGCTACGGCGAGAACCCGCATCAGCGCGGTGCGCTCTATGCGGCGGTAGGCGAACCCGGCCCGCTCGGCGGCGCCGAGGTCCTCGCCGAGGGCAAGGAGCTCTCGTTCAACAACTGGCTCGACGCCCAGGCGGCGCGCGAGCTCGCCTCGATGTTTCAGGGCCGTCCCGCGTGCGTGATCGTCAAGCACAACAACCCGTGCGGCGTCGCGCTCGCCGACTCGGCCGCGCTGGCGTACCGGCGCGCCTACGAGGGCGACACGGTGTCGGCGTTCGGCGGCATCGTCGCCTTCAACGGCGAGGTGGACGAGGACGCTGCCCGCGCGATGTCGGACGTCTTCACCGAGGTCGTGGTCGCGCCGGCGTTCACGGCCGGCGCGCTCGCGGCGTTCGCCGAGAAGAAGAACCTGCGCGTCCTCCGCGCTCCGCTCGCAGGCAACGGGGCTCTGGAGACCCGGCACATCGATGGCGGCGCGCTGGTGCAGGACGCGGACGAGGTCGTCGAGACCGCCGACGAGATGAAGGTGGTTTCGACGCGCGAGCCGACCCGGGAGCAGTGGCGCGACATGCTGTTCGCGTGGACCGTCGCGGCGCGCACCAAGTCGAACGCGATCGTCCTGGCCCGGGACGAAGCCACGGTCGGCATCGGAGCCGGCCAGATGAACCGCGTGTACTCGGTCGACCTCGCCGCCCGTCACGCCGGAGACCGCGCCGTCGGCAGCGTCCTCGCGTCCGACGCGTTCTTCCCGTTCCGCGACGGCATCGACCGCGCGGGCGAGGCGGGCGTCGCGGCGATCGTCCAGCCGGGCGGTTCGATGCGCGACGAGGAGATCCTCGCCGCAGCGGAGGAACACCGCATGGCGATGGTGTTCACCGGCCGGCGGCACTTCCGTCACTGAGACCGAGGCACGTCGGCAGGTTCCATCCCCACTATCCCGAGGAGGCAGCGTGACCGCGACGATCATCGATGGGAAAGCTATTGCGGCGCAAGTACGTTCGGAGGTCGGTGCGCGCGTCGCGGCCCTCGGGGAGCGAGGAGTGACGCCCGGGCTCGCGGCCGTGCTCGTCGGAGACGATCCCGCGTCCAAGATCTACGTCGACGGGAAACAGCGGGACTGTGCCGAGGTCGGCATCGAGTCCGAGCGTTTCGAGCTGCCGGCCGACATCACTCAGGAGAAACTCGTCGCGGAGGTGCAGAGGCTGAACGACGACCCCGCGGTCCACGGCATCCTGGTTCAGCTGCCGCTTCCCCCTCAGATCGACGTGCTCGCGCTGCACGAGTCGATCCTGCCCGAGAAGGACCCCGACGGGCTGTCGCCCGTCAACGTGGGCCGGATGGTGCGCAACCACCCGACGTTCCTGCCTTGCACTCCGCTCGGCATCGTGGAGATGCTCGTCCGCTCGGGTGTGGAGATCGAGCACCGGGAGGTGACCATCGTGGGGCGCGGCCAGCTCGTGGGCATGCCGCTCGCCGTCATGCTGGCCCAGAAGGCGCCCAACGCGAACGCGACCGTGACGCTCTGCCACACCGGGACGATCAACCTCGCCGAGCACACGCGCAGGGCCGAGATCCTGGTCGTGGCCGCCGGCCGGCCGGGGACGGTGACGGCCGACATGGTCGCACCCGGCGCGACGGTGATCGACGTGGCGGTCAACCGGCTCCCCGACGGGAAGCTGGTGGGCGACGTGGACTTCGAAGGCGTGTCGAACGTAGCCGGCGCGATCTCCCCAGTCCCCGGCGGCGTCGGCCCGATGACGCGCGCAATGCTGCTCGTCAACACCGTCGCGGCCGCCGAGCGACTGTCGGCCGCGGCATGACGCTCCGGTCGGAGAGCCGCCTGGAGCGCCTCGTCCACCACGGGCTCTTCGTCGTGACGTCCGAGATCGTGCCGCCGCGGTCGGCCGACCCCGACGCCGTTGCCCGGCAGGCCCGGGAGCTGGTCGGCTACGCGGACGCCGTGAACGTCACCGACAACCCCACGGCGCGGGCGCACATGAGCGCGATCGCCGGCGTCGCCGTCACGGCCGCCGCGGGCGTGGAGCCCGTCCTGCAAGTGACGGGCCGCGACCGAAACCGGCTGGCGCTCACCGGCGACCTGCTCGGGGCGTGGGCGCTCGGCGCGCGAAACGTCCTGTGCCTGACGGGCGATCCACCCAGTGGCGGCGACCATCCCAACGCGTCCGGGGTCTACGACCTCTCGACCGTCGAGATCGTCCGTCTCGCGGCGGGCCTCCGCGAGGGCCGGCTGCTGTCCGGGGACACGATCGAGTCGCCGCCCTCGTACTTCATCGGGGTCGCAGATCTCCCGCTCGAGCCGAACTACTCGTTCGACCGGCTGGAGGAGAAGATCGCCGCCGGCGCCGACTTCGTCCAGACGCAGATCGTCTTCGACGCCGACGCGTTCGGCGAATGGGCCGAGCGGGCGCGCCCGCGTGGGGTCTTCGAGCGGGTCTTCGTCCTCGCCGGAATCGCGGTGCCGCGAACGGCCGGCGCAGCCCGGTACCTGCGCGAGCACGTGCGGGGCGTGGTCGTTCCGGACGCCGTCCTCGCGCGACTCGACGACGCCGGCCCCGACGCGGCGGAGGAGGGTGTGCGGATCGCGGTCGAACTCGCCGCCAGGATGAAGACGACCCCGGGGATCGCCGGCATCCACGTGATGGGGCTGGGACACGCCGAGAGCGTCCGCCCGGTCGTCGAGGGCGCCGGCCTGCTGCCGCGCCCCGCCGTTGCCGCCTGAACGGCGCGGTAGCATCGGCGGGAACGTCTCCCCGCACCTGGAGGGTGTCCATGGCATATTCCGTGACGTTGATCCCGGGCGACGGAGTCGGCCCGGAGCTCTCCGAGGCCACACGGCGCGTCCTCGAAGGAACGGGCGTCGAGTTCGACTGGGACGTCGAGGAGGCCGGCGCCGATGTGATGGAGCAGGCGGGGACGCCGCTGCCCGACAACGTCCTGGAGTCGATCCGGCGCAACAAGGTGGCAATCAAGGGGCCGATCACGACCCCGGTGGGGACCGGTTTCCGCAGCGTGAACGTGGCGCTGCGCAAGGAACTCGACCTCTACGCATGCCTGCGGCCTTGCAAGCTCTACCCGGGGGTGCGCTCCCGTTACGACACCGTCGACATCGTGATCTTTCGAGAGAACACCGAGGATCTGTACGCGGGCATCGAGTTCGAGGAGGGACGGCCCGAGACGCTCAAACTCATCGAGTTCCTGTCGGATCTGTCCGGACGGGAGATCCGCGAGGACTCGGGGGTCTCGATCAAGCCCATCTCGATCACCGGCACCGAGCGGATCGTCCGCGCCGCGTTCGACTACGCGAAGCGCTACGGCCGGCGCAAGGTCACGGCCGTCCACAAGGCCAACATCATGAAGTTCTCCGACGGCCTTTTCCTGGCGACGGCCCGCAAGGTGGCCGAGTCGTACCCGGGCGTGCAGTTCGAGGACCGCATCGTCGACAACCTCTGCATGCAGCTGGTGCAGCGGCCCGAGGAGTACGACGTGCTCGTGCTCCCCAACCTCTACGGCGACATCGTGAGCGACCTGTGCGCCGGGCTGGTCGGCGGGCTCGGGCTGGCGCCGGGGGCCAACATCGGCCGGGAGGTTGCGGTGTTCGAGGCCACCCACGGGAGCGCCCCCAAGTACAAGGGCCAGAACAGAGTGAACCCGATGGCTCTGATGCTGTCGGGGGTGCTGATGCTCCGCCATCTCGAGGAGGACGACGCGGCCGACCGACTCGAGCGGGCCATCGCGGCCGTCATCGCCGAGGGAAGCTCGGTCACCTACGACATGAAGCCCACCCGGGACGATCCGACCGCCGTTGGGACCAGCCAGGTCGCCGACGCGGTTCTGGAGAAGCTCGCCGCGGACGCCTGAGCCCCTTCCCCCTCAAGGCCGAGCCCGAATCGGCCGAAAGCTTCATTCGGAAGCCTCGAACGAGGCACTCGGCGCCCATTGGGGGAACGGGAACCCATGATCGACCACGAACAACTCCTGCGGTATCTGGCCGAACGCGGTGGCTCGGACCTGCATTTGAAGGTCGGCTCGCCGCCTCTCGTCCGCATCGACGGCGTGCTCGAGCGAGTGGGCGAAGGTCCCGTGACGGGTGAGGACGCGCTCCGAATCGCGCAGGCGATCATGCCGCAGGAACGCCGCGAGGAGCTTCGCGGCAAGCACGAAGCGGACTTCGCGTACTCGATGCCGGGCGTCGGGCGCTTCCGCTGCAACGTCTTCAAGCAGCGCGGCTCCGTCAGCATTGCGATGCGCCGCATTCGCATCGGCAGCCCCACGTTCGAGGAGTTGGGCCTGCCGGCGATCGTGAGCGAACTGTCGGACAGTCCCCGCGGCTTGGTGCTCGTGACGGGCCCGACGGGCTCGGGAAAGACCACGACGCTCGCCGCGATGATCGACCACATCAACAGCACCCGCCCCTGCCACATCCTGACGATCGAGGATCCGATCGAGGTGCTCCACAAGGACAGCGTCGCGGTCGTGAACCAACGCGAGGTGGGCGTCGACACCGGCGACTATCTGACGGCGCTGCGCGCCGCCATGCGCGAGGACCCCGACGTCATCCTGATCGGCGAGATGCGCGACATGGAGACGGTGGCCGCGGCGCTCGCCGCCGCCGAGACCGGACACTTCGTGCTCTCGACGCTGCACACCATCGACGCGACCGAGACGGTCAACCGCATCGTCGACTTCTTCCCCCCGTACCAGCAGCACCAGATCCGCATCACCCTGGCCGGCTCGCTGCGCGGGATCATCTGCCAGCGCCTGGTCCCCCGGTCGAACGGCGGCCGGATACCGGCGGCCGAGGTCTGTGTGAACAACGGGCGCGTGGCCGACCGGATCATGGACTCGAACCTGACGTCCGAGATCCAGGAGATCATCGGGGAGAGCGGGTTCTACGGGATGCAGACGTTCGACCAGTCGCTGCTGAGCCTGGTGCAGAACGGCTTCATCAACATCGACGACGCGATGACGGCCGCCTCCAAGCCGCACGACTTCACACTGATGCTCGAGCAGGCGGGCATCCAGGCCGCGGTCGCCTAGGCAACCCCCAGGCGCCCGGCCGTACCCGGTGGCTCCACCCTCGTAGGATTGCTTCCTCACGGTCGATTTCTTCGCTGGAGGAGGCACAGACCGATGCGGGTCACCATCGTCGGGAGTGGATTCGTCGGCGCCACCGCCGCCATGCGGATCGCGCAGCGGGGGCTGGCGGACGAGGTCGTGATGATCGACATCGTCGAGGGGCTGCCCCAGGGGCTCTCGCTCGACATGCGCGAGTCGGCTCCGGTGGAGGAGTTCGAGCCGAACGTCAGGGGAACCAACGACTACGCCGACACGGCCGGATCGGATGTGGTGGTGGTCACCGCGGGCCTCCCGCGCCAGCCGGGGATGAGCCGGATGGACCTGCTCGACAAGAACGCGGGCATCCTCCGGTCGGTGGTGGGCGAGGTCGCCACGCACTCGCCGGACGCCATCCTGATCGTGGTCACGAACCCCCTCGACGAGATGACATTTCTCGCGGCCGAGCTCTCCGGCTTCCCGAAGGAGCGCGTCATGGGAATGGCCGGGGTGCTCGACTCGGCGCGCCTGCGGTACTTCATCGCCGACGCGGTCGGCGCCTCGCCTGGCTCGGTCGACGCGATCACGCTCGGCTCCCACGGGGAGGCGATGGTTCCGCTCCCGCGCCACGCGACGGTCGGCGGCAAGCCCTTGACGGACCTGGTCGATTCGGCCACTCTTGAGCGGCTGTACGCGCGAACTCGCGACGCCGGCGCCGAGATCGTCCAGCTGCTCAAGAAGGGAAGCGCCTATTACGCGCCCTCGGCGTCGATCGCGCAGATGGTGAACGCCATCGCCGGGAACACGAAGCAGGTGCTGCCGGTGTGCGCGTGGTGCACCGGCCAGTACGGCATCTCCGATGTCTACGTCGGTGTTCCCGCCAAGCTGGGCACGCGCGGCGTCGAGGAGATCGTCGAGTTGGATCTGAACGACGGGGAGCTGTCCGCGCTGAGGACGGCGGCGGAGGGAATCCGCGAGAAGTGCGCCGACCTGGCGCAGGTTTCGTGAGAGGGGGAACGATGAACGAGGAGCTGTACGCGACGGCCCGCGAGATGGTCGGTTCGGGCAAGGGCATCCTTGCGGCCGACGAGAGCACGGGGACGATCGAGAAGCGCTTCAAGAGCATTGGGGTCGAGTCGACCGAGGACCACCGGCGCGCCTACCGCGAGATGCTGTTCACCACGCCGGGGCTCGGCGAGCACATCAGCGGCGTGATCCTGTACGACGAGACCATCCGCCAGTCGGCGTCGGACGGAAGGACGTTCGTGGACGTCCTGAGGAGCGCCGGGATGATCCCGGGAATCAAGGTGGACACCGGCGCCAAGCCGCTCGCCGGGTTCCCCGGCGAGACGGTCACGGAGGGCCTCGACGGCCTGCGCGCGCGGCTGGAGGAGTACCGGGGCCTGGGCGCGCGGTTCGCCAAGTGGCGCGCCGTGATCTCGGTTGGCGAGGGACTCCCGACCGAGACCGCCATCCGGGCGAACGCGCACGCGCTGGCGCGATACGCGGCGCTCTGCCAGGAGGCAGGCATCGTGCCGATGGTCGAGCCGGAGGTTCTGATGGACGGCGACCACACGATCGACGCGCACGCCGCGGCCACCGAGCGGACGCTGAACGCCGTCTACGACGAACTGTTCGCGCAGCGCGTCGACCTCCCCGGGACGATCCTCAAGACGAACATGGTCCTGTCGGGCAAAAGCGCTGCGGCGCAGGCTGGTGTGAAGGAGGTCGCCGAGGCGACCCTGCGCTGCCTGCGCGCGACGGTGCCGGCCGCGGTTCCCGGCATCGCGTTCCTGTCGGGCGGCCAGGACGACATCCCCGCCACCGTTCACCTGGACGCGATGAACCGGATGGGGCCGCACCCCTGGGCGCTGTCGTTCTCGTACGGCCGGGCGCTGCAGGCCCCGTCGCTGAAGGCGTGGGGCGGCGTGGACGAGAACATCCCGGCGGCGCAGGCCGCGCTTCTGCACCGGTCGAAGTGCAACGGCGCCGCTCGCGACGGGGCCTACTCGGAGGAGATGGAGAACGTCGCATGACGCAGGAGGCGGTTCGCGACGTTCCCGCTGAAGAGGTGCAGCGGGTCGTCCGCGAGCTGTGCATGGAGATCTGCTACCGGGTGCCTCCCGAGATGGTCGAGCTGATGAAGCGCGCCCGGGAGCGCGAGGAGTCTCCGCTCGGCCGCCAGATCCTCGATCAG
>DASPTB010000251.1:0-13300 GCA_035623615.1 Actinomycetota bacterium | reverse complement strand
GTCGCGGTCGTAGCGCAGGCTCGGCGGGCACTGGAACAGCACGCAGCCGAGCCGGTCGCCGAGCAGCCGGGCGCGCTCGAGGAAGATGCCGACGGGCTCTGCGGCGTCGCGCAGCCGGAGCGTGTGCGTGATGCGCTGGTGCGCCTTCAGCGTGAACAGGAACTCGTCGGGCGTCGCCTCTCGCCACGTGAGGAGCGTCTTCTCTGCCGGGCTGCGGCGAAACGTGTAGTTGATCTCGACCGACGGGAGCCTCGACGCGTAGTACGGGAGCATCTCCCGATCCTTCGTTCCCTCCGGGTAGAAGACGTCGTGCTTCCACTCCGGAAACGCGAACCCCGAGGTCCCGACGTACAGACGGCCGCCCACGGGCGCCATTCTCGCACCGCGACGATAATCGCTGCCATGGCCGAAGAGTGGACGACCTGGGATCCGGCCGCGGCTGCCGTCGCGACCTGCGTGGTTGCGCAGGGGGCGGGCGGCAGCACGCGGGCGCCGCTGTTCGACGGCATCGCCGCCGGCCTGACGGCCGGCGGCGTCTCGAGCATGCGGTTCGACTTCCCGTACACGCGGGCGGGCCGTCGCGGTCCCGACCGCCCGCCGGCGCTGCTCCAGTCGTGGCGGGAGGCCCTCGAGTTGACGGCGGCGCGGGCGGACGGGCTCCCGCTCGTGGCGTCGGGCAAGTCGATGGGCGGCCGTATGGCGTCGATGCTCGCAGCCGAGGACGGCGACGCGTTCGCCGCGGGCGCGCTCGTCTTCTTCGGCTACCCGCTCCACCCGCCGGGCCGCGTCGACCAGTTGCGCGTGGAGCACCTGCCGCGGATCACCGTCCCGATGCTGTTCATCCAGGGGACGGCCGACGCGCTCGCGCGGCTCGACCTGGTGGAGGAGACGGTCGCGAAGCTCGGGGACCGCGCACGCCTGTACGCGGTGCGGGACGGGGACCACTCGTTCCGCGTTCGGGGCCGCAAGCGGCCCGATCGGGAGATCGGCGAGGAGCTGGGCGGCGTCGCCTCGGAGTTCATCCGCGACGTCGTCGGAGGGTCCTGAACGTGCCGCGCCGTCACCGGCGGGCGCCAGAGCCCGACCTTCCTCCGATCTCCGAGCGCGTGCGTGCGCTCGCCGCGCCCGAGTGGGCGGGCGTCGACGGGGCGAGCGTTCGCTCGGTCTCCGGCGAGAGGTCGTACACGTGTCCGGGCTGCCACCATCCGGTCCGCTCCGGGGTCGCGCACCTCGTCGTGGTGGAGGACGACGACGTGGAGAGCCGCCGTCACTGGCACACGGAGTGCTGGCGCCGCGAGCTGCGCCGTCGCGGCTTTCGGGTGTAGGCGAGGAAGCTGGGCCGGCGCGCGGGCTATTCCTGGATGCCCGGCGTTCCGCCGCCCTCGTCGATCAAGCCGGTCTGCGCCTCGTAGACGGCGTTGACGCGCTCCGCGTCCACGTCGATCTCCTTGTCGTGAGCGCCGGCCACGCGCTCGCCCTCGCGGATTTCCTCGGAGGTCTGGTCGAAGTCTTTCGCGCCGTGGCCCTGGTAGTCGAGGCCTTCCTTCTCGGCCATCAGGCGGCCCAACTCGTTGGCTTCGTCGTCGGTGAGCCCCGTGCCGTCCCGCTTCTCCATGAGCTGCTGGTAGCGCGCCTCGTCCACGGTGATCCCCCTTGTCCGGGTCGGTCACCCAATGATCCCACGGAGGCCGTCGTTACAACAGCCCGAGTTGCTCGGGCACGGGCGGTCGCGCGGGCGGCCGGTGCCGTGGGGAACCCCGGCGGACGTCGCCCGGACGCAGCCGGCCGATGCCGAATCGGCGAGCGAGGTCGTGGACCTTTCCGCACACCTCGTTCTGGTACGCCGAAGGGGCGTAGGCGCGGCCCGCGTAGAGTCGCTCGTACCTGGGGACGAGCTCGGTGTGGTGTTCGCCGAGCCAGGCCAGGAACCACTCTCGCGCTCCGGGCCGGAGGTGCAGCACGATCGGCGAGACGTGGCGCGCGCCCGAGTCGGCGATCGCCCGGACGGTCGCCGCGAGCTGCGGCGGCGAGTCGGTGAGGAACGGGATGATCGGCGCCATCAGCACGCCGCAGCCGACGCCGGCGTCGTTCAGCGTCCGGCACACCTGCAGGCGCTTCTGCGGGGACGGCGTTCCGGGCTCGAGCGTGCGCCAGACGCCGCGGTCGACGAACCCCACGGAGACGTTGGCGCCCACGTCCGTCAGGCTCGCGCATTCCTCGAGCAGATCGAGGTCGCGCAGGATCAGCGAGCCCTTGGTGAGGATGGAGAAGGGGTTGGCCGCGTCGCGCAGCGCCTCGAGAATCCCGCGCATCAGGCGGTACCTTCCCTCCGCGCGCTGATACGGGTCGACGTTCGTTCCCATGGCGATGTGCTCGCCGGACCACGACGCGCGCGCGAGCTCGGTCCGCAGGCGTTCGGGCGCGTTGATCTTCACGACGATCTTCGAGTTGAAGTCCTCGCCCGAGTCGAGGTCCAGATAATTATGTGTTTTTCTAGCAAAACAGTACCCACAGGAATGGCTGCATCCGCGGTAGGGGTTGATGGTCCAGCGAAACGGCATGTGCGAGGCCGCGGGAACACGATTGATGATCGATTTCGCATTAACCTCGTAGAAGGTGATCCCGCGGAACTCGGGCGTCGCGAAGGTGCGAACGACGGCGCCCTGTTGGAACAGCGGCAGGGGGATGCGTCCGCCGGGCGAAGCGGCTGAGGCCGGTTCGTCGTGCGGCTCCCTGATCGCGAGGTTGTCCCAGCGCATCGGCCCTCCCGGGCGCGAAGACGAGGCGACAGAATAGAACATACGTTCGATTGAGCGCAAGGGGCGAGCATGCAAGTCGGCCGGATCGAGACATTCGACCTGCTCTACGACGAGGACTGCGGGCTCTGCCGCGCGGCCGCACGAGCCGCCGTGCGTCTGGCCCGGCCGGGCGCCCTCCGCGCCACCGGGCTTCGCACGGCGCGGGCGGCCCGGCTGCTTCCCGGGCTGACCGGGGACGAACGCCTGCGCTCCTTTCACCTCGCCGCGCCGGACGGGAGAACGTGGAGCGCGGGCGACGCCGTCGCGCCGACCCTGGGGTTGCTCCCGGCGCTCCGGCCGGTGGCGGGCGCGATGCGTCGCGTCCCCGCGCTTGGCCGGGCGACGACGTCGAGCTACGACTGGGTGGCCGGCCACCGCGCGAGCGTGGCGGCGTGGCTCCCCGAGTCGTGGAAGCGCCCGCTCACCGAGCGCGAGGCCGGACCGCCGGCCTCCCGCCCGGGGGCGTCTGCGTATGATCGGCCGGGCTCAGGACGATCCGGGAGGTGAGCGTGGAGATTCGAGCCGTGATGGCGCAAGCCGGCGACGGTCGATGGACTGCCTCGACGGCGGACGACGGCGGTGTCCGGGCGTCGGGATCGTCTCGCGAGCGCTGCCTCGCGAGCTTGCGCCGGGCGGTCGAGCGGTCCATTCCAACCGGGAAGCGCCGCGAGCCGATCACGCTCGTCGTCGAGACTCTGCCCGAGCTGGCCGGCGTCGCGGAGGCGGCCGATGTGATGGGGTGGGACAAGCGCCGCGTTGTCACCTACATCGACCGCGGACGGTTCCCCCAGCCCGTGCAGTCCCTCGCGTCCGGACGCATCTGGCGCCGGGCCGACGTCGAGGCGTTCCGGAACGAGTGGTGGGCGCGCCGCGCCCGCGCCACCCGCGCAGCCGGGTCGTCGCGCAAGGGCGCGGCGCGCCCCCGATGACCCGGCGCCTCGTGCTCGTCCGCCACGCCCGCGTCGACTTCGCTTCGCGCGAGTTCAGGCAGACGCCGCGAGGGCGTCAGTGGGACCCGCCCCTCGGTGACGAGGGCCGGCAGCAGGCGGCGCAGCTCGCCGCCCGGCTCGCCTCGGTCGATCCGCCTGCGGCGCTGTACGTCTCGCCGTTCCGGCGATGCCTCGAAACGCTCTCCGCCTACACGGAGCGGACCGGGCTGACGGGGGGCATCGTCGACGACGACCTCGGCGAGGTGTTCGTCGGCGAGTGGGAGGGTGTGCCCTTCGAGGACCTCGTCGCCGAGAACGAGGACTTCATTCGTCGGCGCCTGCACGATCACGAGGCCATCTTCGCGCAGGCGCCCGGCGCGGAGCGCGGCGGCGAGCTCCGCGCCCGTGTGGTTCCCGCCGTGGAGCGAATGCTCGCGGAGTCGGGCGATGGGGACGTCCTGATCGTGACCCACGGGGGCGTCATCAACGCGTACCTGGGCCGCCTGCTCGGGATCGGGCAGGACATGTTCTTCCTTCCCGAGAACACTTCGCTGAACGTCGTCACCGTCGACGGCGGCGAGCGCGAGGTTCGGTTCATCAACGACGTCGCGCACCTGTACATGCCCGCGCTTTGGGACGGGAGCGCGGACTATACTTCGCCGTCGCGGGACGCGGCCCGGCCGGGGACGCCCTGAGCGCGAGGCCCCGCACGGGCCCACCGGATGCACATGCGCATGCACTGCACGGCAAGGAGGAAGCGATGAGCGTCAAGTTCCTGACCTCGGAATGGGCCAGCGCCGCCCAGGACGCGATGAACGGCGACGAGGCGTTCGTCGCCGCGATCGGCGGCAACACCGCCCGGCTGCAACAGGTCGTGTCCACGCCGGACGGCGACAAGCGGTACTACGTCAAACTCGAGAACGGGGCGGCCGAGGTCGCGATGGGCGACATCGACAACCCCGACGCCACGATCTCGCAGGACTACGACACGGCGAAGGGCATCTCGACGGGCGAGCTCTCGGCCGTGTCCGCGTACATGACCGGCAAGCTCCGCGTGACGGGCGACCTCATGAAGCTCATGACGATGCAGGGCGTGCTCACGCAGCTTCCGAACGCGCTGAAGTCGATCGACGTGGAGTACTGATCGGTCGCGTCACGCCGGCAGCACGATGAACGTCCCGCTCGCTCGTGCCACCAACCGCCCGTCCTCGTCCACGACGTCGCCCTCGCCGTAGCCCATCCGGCCGCCGACGCGAACGGCGCGGCCCAGCGCTCGCACGCGGCCTCCTCCCACCTTCTCGAGGAAGTGCACGTTCAGTTGCGCGGTGACGTGCGTCCGGTCCGGCGGGAGCGCGGACCGGACGGCGAGGCCGATCGCGGTGTCGGCGAGCGTCGCGACCATGCCGCCGTGCAGAATCCCCCCCGGGTTCAGGTGATGCGGCTCGAGGTCGAGCGCCATCTCGACGATTCCGACCTCGACCGATACGAGCTCGAACCCGGCCCAGGCGTGGAACGCGGACGACTCCACGTGACGGCGAAGCGTCTCGAGCGCCTTCTGGTCGAGCGCTCGCTGGTCCCCGGGCGACCGGTCCTGGCCGGACATCAGGGCGGGAAGTGTACCCGGGCGGCGTAGGATCGGGCGGCGGCACGACCGCACCCACGACACCGCGAGCGGCGGGGGAGACGATGGAGCCCGACGAGATCTTCGAGCTGATCGTGAAGGCCGACGAGCGGCTGAAGTACGCGACCGGCGAACGAGCGGCGCAGCGCCGGGAGCAGGCGCGGCAGCTGCTCGAGCAGGCCAAGACAGAGGCCGCAGCGATCGGGAACGCCGGCCTGGTGGCCCAAGCGGACCGTCGGTTGGCGGACGTGGCGGCGCTTCCCGACGTGGACGGCCCCGGGGCGACGGCGGAGGCGTGACCTCGCCGTCCTGAAGCGACTCAGCTCGCGACGACGGGCGTCAGCTCGGCGATGGCCGCGGTGTCGCGCCAGCGGTCGATGGATTCCTGCGGCGGCCCGACGCGGGAGCGCCTGCGATCGACCAGGAGCTTCGCCGCCTCCTCCCACTCGTCGCCGTGCAGGTCGCGGGCGGTCGCGACGAACCGCTCCAGGGAGGTGTTCTGGCCCTTGCGCCGCGTCACGACGGCGATCTCGTCCGACCCCGGGATGCCGGGGATCGTCTGCTCCTCGGGCCCCGGCGCTCGTTGGGAGAGAACGTAGATCTTGCCGTTCCTGTACGCGAACCATGCCGGCACGGTCTGATCGCGCCGGCTTGCGGTCGCCGGCAAGCCTACCCAGATGACGTCGGATCGCTTCAGACCGTCCTCGTAGGGCTGCGACAGCTTCGCCGGCACCGCCGACTGCACGACGACGAAGTCGACCTGCGCCACGATCTCGCCGTCCAAGCGGAACGACGCGAGGTGGCCGCCGGTCTCGGTGAAGACCGCGTCCTCGACGATGGTCTCGAGGTGGGTCAGGTCCATCGCGCCCAGCATGTAGCGGGCGGCGGGGCCGATGCGGTGCGCCACCATGCCAGAGGGGGTGATGAGCTCGATCTCCTCGGTCACCTGTCCCGTCGGGCACTTCCAGTCGCGGACGATCGCGAAGGGAAGGGCCCGGGCGGGAAGAGCGCGCACCTCGACGACGCTCGCGCCCATGTCTCCCTCGGCAGCGCGCCGCTCGACGTCGATGACGTTTGCGAATACCAGGTCTCCGATCGGCACGGACCGCAGGATAGAGGAAATTCTCAGGCCATGCGGGAGAGCCAGAGCGTGGGCTCCTCCAGCTCGGGCATGGAGGGGAGCGAGTCCGCCGTGCCCCACATCCGCGACAGGGTCGCTTCGTCGGTCTGCTCGACCACGTGGTCGCAGAAGGCGCGCCCGAGCCGGTACTGCTCCATCTTCATCTCGAGGCCGAGCAGCTGCTCGAGCGCCTGGTCGCCGGCTCGGCCCTCGCGGTGGCGGCGGACCGCTTCCTCGATCTTCGGATACGACGAGAGCATGTGCAGTCCGACGGCGTCCACGACGTGCTCGCTGTACCCCTCGGTCGCCGCCATGAACGCCTGCAGCCTGGCGATCCGCAGCCGCTGCTCGGGTGAGGACGCCTCGCCGAAGAGGTTTCCGACGCCGTCGAATGCCTCGGACATCGATTCGGGGCTCGCGAAGTCCATCGTTTCGAGGCGCTGCCGCAAGCCGGACATGTCGATCTCGGCGTGCTCGACGAGGTCGCGCACCAGTTGCAGGAAGTGTTCGCGCGCCCACGGCCGCGCGAACTCGAAGCGGTGCGTCACCTCGTGCAGCGCAACCCATCCGCGGAACTCGAGCTTGGGAAGGTCCCACTCCTGCTCGAAGCGCGCGAGGTTCGGCACGACGAAGTAGAGGCTGCCGCCGTGCCGCGGGACGGCGAGGTCGTACTGTCCGAGCACGCGCTGCCCGAGCTGTCCCAGCACGGTTCCCACCTGCGTTCCCATCAGCAGCGGGCCGATGAGGTTCAGCACCTGGGTCATCTCAGGGCCGCCAGATTCGCCGCCCCCCTGCTCGCCGGGGAGCTCGGGGCCGCCCGGCATGCCCGGGAGGGCTCCCAGGCCCTCGAGCTGCCCAAGCGAGCCCGAGAGCTTCGCGGCGATTGGTTCGATCACCTCGCGCAGCGACGCGATGTTCGCCTCGACCCACTGCCCGCGCCGGAACGCCTCGACGTGCGCGACGTCGGCCGGCATCGGCAGCGCGGTGAAGTCGGCAACCGCGAGCTCGGAGGCGCGAACGATCTGCTCCAGTCCCGCGCGGTCTTCTTCGGTCGGCGCGCGCTCGTCGGCTCCCCACGACGCCGTCGCGATGCCCACCTGCCGGGCGAGCTCCCAGTTCACCGGGCCGGTCGAGGCCATCAGGACGCGCTGGATCTCGCGGAACAGCGGGACGTCGTTCAGGCCGCCGCCGAAGGCGCCTGCGAACGGATCGTTCGAACCCTCGTCGCTCACGGCGACCATTCTAGGAGTGGGCGGAGATTCGGTGACGGCTGCCGCACGATCAGCGGGGGTGGCTAGAATCGAGCGCGATGCGCGTAGATCTGCTGGTCAGTGTCACCGACGAGCCCCTCGATCCCGCCGAGGCGCTCGCGTTCGCGGCCGATCCCGCCGCAGGCGGCACGGTGCTGTTCTCGGGTACGGTCCGCGACCGCGCGGACGCCGGCGAGGTCAGCGGGCTCGACTACGAGGCGTGGGACGAGCGCGCGGCGCAAGAGCTCACGGCCATCGGCGAGGAGATGCTCCGGCGGTGGCCGATTCGTAAGGTTGCTTTACTACATCGCACGGGACATCTGGGCGTCGGCGAGGTCTCGGTTCTCGTCTGCTGCTCGGCTCCGCACCGCTCCGAGGCGTTCGAGGCGGCGCGGCACGGCATCGAGCGCATCAAGAAGGACGCACCCATCTGGAAGAAGGAAGGGCTCGTCTCGGGGGACGCGCACTGGGTCATGGGCTCGTGAGCGGCCGCGACCTCGCGATCGACCTCGGGACGTCGAACACCCTGGTCTATCAGCAGGGCAAGGGAATCGTCTACGACCAGCCGTCCGTCGTCGCCGTGAACGCGCGGACGGGCGACGTGCTCGCCGCCGGGTTCGCCGCCCGGAGGGCGGTCGCCGACGGTCCGGGCAACATCCAAATCGTCCACCCGCTGCAGCGCGGGATCATCACCGATTTCGAGACGACCGAGCGGATGCTGCGACGGATCCTGCGCGGGCTGGGCGTGACCCGGTTCCCGCGCCCGCGCGCGCTCGTCTGCGTCCCGTCGACGAGCACCAAGGTGGAGCGACGCGCGGTCGAAGAGGCCGTGACCTCCGCGGGCGTGCGCTCCGCGAACCTGGTCGAAGAGACGTTCGCGGCGGCGGTCGGCGCCGGACTGCCCGTGCACGAGCCGGTCGGGAGCCTCGTCGTCGACGTCGGCGGGGGCAAGACCGAGGTGGGCGTCGTCGCGATGGGCGGGATCGTCGCCGGCGCTTGCTCGCCGATCGGCGGCACTGACCTCGACGCCGCGATCCAACGGCACGTTCGCCAGCGTTACGAGATTGCGATCGGCGAACGCACGGCGGAGCGCGTGAAGACCGAGCTCGGGTCGGCCTACCCCGCGTCGGACACGACCGCGCTGCAGGTGCAGGGTCGCGACATGGCGACCGCCGTTCCCTCCACGATCGTGCTGACTCCCGAGGAGATCCGGGAATGCCTGCGCGAACAGGCGACGGCCATCGTGAACGTGACGAAGTCGTGCCTGGCCGACGCGCCGGCGGAGCTCGCCCACGACGTCCTCGAGCGCGGCATCTTCCTGACCGGTGGCGGAGGACTGCTGCGCGGGCTCGACATGCGACTCGCCGCCGAGTGCGAGGTGCCGGTGCACATGACCGAGCACCCCTCCGCGACGGTCGCACTCGGGGCGGGCCGGCTGCTCGAATACCTGCCCGACTACCGCTCGGCGTTCGTCGCGGCCGGCCAGTGGTCCACATGAGCCGACGGCGGCGGCCGCCGCGAATCGCGCGGCGGGATCCTCGGTGACGTTCTCCATCGTCGCGCACGACGGCGCGCTCGACTGGGGAGTCGCCGTGGCGTCGAAGTTCCCCGCGGCGGGTTCGGTCGTCCCATGGGCGCGCGCCGGCGCCGGCGCCGTCGCCACGCAGGCGCTCGCGAACGTGAGCTTCGGGCCGGCCGGTCTCGACCGCATGGAACGGGGCGACCCGGCGGCGCAGGTGGTGGACGCGCTGCTCGCGGCCGACGACGGGCGAAGTCAGCGACAGGTCGGCGTGGTGGACGCCTCGGGAGCCTCCGCGTCGTTCACCGGCGACGGCTGCCTCGAGTGGGCCGGTGGAACGACAGGTCACGGGTTCGCGTGTCAGGGGAACATCCTGGTCGGGCCCGAGGTGATCGACGAGATGGCGCGCGCGTTTGCCGAAGCGGGGGGCGAGCTCGCCGACCGGCTTCTCGCCGCGTTGCTTGCGGGCGACGCCGCCGGCGGCGACCGCCGCGGCCGACAGTCGGCAGCGTTGCTGGTCGTGCGAAGCGGCGCCGGCTACGGCGGACGCAGCGACCGGTACATCGACCTCCGGGTGGACGAGCACCACGACCCGGTGAACGAGCTCGTCCGCGTCTTCCACGTCTACGACGAGGAGTACCTGGTGCGCGACGACCCGTTGGTCGAGGCGACGCCCGAGCTGGTGCGGCGCCTGCAGGAAGGGCTTCGCCGAACGGGCGACCTCGTCGGGGACGCGACCGGCGAGCTCGACCCGCCGACGCGCGCCGCGCTCGAGCGGTTCGCCGGCCGGTTCAACCTCGAGGCCAAGATCCGGGAGGATCATCAGATCTTCCGGTCGCTGATCCGCGAGGTCGACGAGGCGTCGGGCCGACATGGCGAGTGAGTCGGGGGAGGGCGCTGCACGGCGCCCGGACGTCGCGACCCCGGACCTCGAAGCCCCGGGCGTCGCTCGGGAGGCGAAGGCCGAAGCCGCGGAGCCGAGCCGCCTGGGTCCGGGGCTCAGGCCGCTGCTTGCCGTCGTGCCCGTCCTGGTGCTTGCCGTGGTCATGTGGGCGGTGCAGCTCCCCTACTTCGTGCAGGGGCCCGGCCCGGCGCAGGAAGTGGAGCCGCTCATTCACATCTCGGGCCATCCCACGTACCAGTCGGCCGGGCACCTGCTGCTGACCGACGTCGACCTGTTGTACCGGCCGAACGTGTTCGCCGCCGCCGCGGCCGCCGTGCGACCCACCGAGCAACTCGTTCCCACGGACGAGATCCTGGCGCCGGGGCAGACGACCCAGCAATACATCACGCAGGGCTTCACCGACATGAGCACAAGCAAGATCGACGCGACGGTGGTCGCTCTCGGCAAGGTCGCGGACTACCCCAGGAACCACGGTGACGGCGCGCTCATCGAGAGCGTCCTGTCCGGAACGCCGGCGGCCGGCAAGCTCTATCCCGGCGACCTCGTCGTCGCGGCGAACGGCAAACCGGTGAAGACGATTGCCGACGCCTCCAAGGCGATCAAGGGGGCCGGCTACGGCGGGACCGTCGTGCTCACGGTCCGGGCAAACGGGAAGACGCGCACGGTCACCGTGTCGCCGACGCACCTGAAGGGACTCCCGTACCCGGCGATCGGCGTCGGCATGGTGGCCAACTTCCCGTTCCACGTGGACATCTCGAGCGAGGGGATCGGCGGGCCTTCCGCCGGGCTGATGTGGACGCTCGGTCTGATCGACCTGCTGACCCCGGGCGACCTCACCGGGGGCCGGATCATCGCCGGCACGGGCGAGATCACCACCAACGGGACCGTTCTCCCCATCGGCGGGGTCCAGCAGAAGGTCGCGGCGGCGGAGGCGGCCCACGCCACCGTCTTCTTCGTCCCGGTCCAGAACGCCAACGACGCGGCGTCGGTCGCCCACGGGATCACGCTCGTCCCCGTCAGGACCGCCACGGACGCCCTCAACTGGCTCTCGGCGCACCCGGCCGGACCCGCGGGCGGAGGGTAGGCTTGGGGACCGTGTTCCACCACGCAAACTCCCCCGGCAGGGCGCGCTAGCCGATGGCCCAGGTCGCTTCTCGCCTGCGACGGCGCTGGCTGCTCATCGTGGTGCTCGCGGTGGTGGCGCTGCTCGTGGTCTTCGGGATCCTGTCGGGCTTCTACGTCAACATCCTGTGGTTCCGCGAGGTCCACCAGTCCGGCGTCTTTTGGACCATCTTCTGGACCAAGCTGAAGCTGGGCGTGGTCTTCGGCCTGCTGTTCTTCATCCTGCTGCTGGCCAACCTGCTCGTGGTGCGCCGCCTGCGCCCCCAGTTCCGCGTCTACACGCCCGAGCAGGAGATCGTGGAACGCTACCGCGCCGCGCTCGAGCCCTACGCCAAGGTCGCGGTGCCGCTGTTCTGCGCGGTGCTGGCCGTGTTCGTCGGGGTCGCCGTCAGCGGCCAGTGGCAGACGTTCCTGCTGTGGAAGTCGGTGGGAACGATCCACTTCCAGGGTCAGGCCGACCCGCTGTTCCACCGGAACCCCGCCTTCTACATCTTCATCCTCCCGTTCTGGCAGTTCGTGCAGGGATGGCTGTTCGCGACCTTCGTCGGCATCACCGTGATCGTGACCGTGGCGCACTACCTCACCGGCGGCATCCGCCTGCAGGCGGCCGGCGAGAAGGTCTCCCCGCAGGTGAAGGCACACCTGTCGGTGCTGCTCGGGGTCATCCTGCTGATCAAGGCGTGGGGGTACTACCTGGGCAGGTTCGATCTGCTCACCTCTTCGCACGGGGTGGTCACGGGGGCGTCCTACACCGACATCCACGCGGAGCTGCCGGCGCTCAACCTGCTGATGTTCATCGCCGTGTTCTGCGGGTTGCTGTTCTTCGTGAACATCCGTCTGCGCGGCTGGGCGATCCCCGTGATCGCGATCGGTCTGCTCGGCGTCGTTTCGATCGTCGTCGGTGGGCTCGTTCCCGCTGCGGTGCAACGATTCAGCGTGCAGCCGCAGCAGTACCAGAAGGAGCAGCGGTACATCGCCGACAACATCAAGGCAACCAGGTACGCCTTCGAGCTCAACACGATCCACGAGCAGACCACCTCGCCGTCGAGCGACATCACCGCCGCCGAGGTCGCCGAGAACGGCACGACGGTCGGCAACATCCGGCTGTGGAACCCGACGGTGCTCGGCCGCACGTACCTGTCGCTGCAGCGCATCCAGCCGTACTACGAGTTCTCCGACGTCGACGTCGACCGGTACCAGGTGCTGTCCGGGGCGGGCGAGACGTCCCCGAGCACGACCGGGCCGGCGGAACGCTTGACGATGGTCTCCGCGCGCGAGGTGAGCCAGGCGGAGATCCCTGCCGGCAGCCAGACGTGGCAGAACACGCACCTCGTGTACACGCACGGGTTCGCGGTCGTCGCGAGCCTCGGCAACTCGGTAACGCCGGGGGGCTCGCCCGCGTTCCTGTCCGAGAACGTGCCGGCGCAGGTGCACGACGGCTTCCCCGCGCTGGGGCCCAAGGGGGCGCAGATCTACTTCGGCGAGATCCGCGACGTTCCCTACGTGGTCGTGGACACGAAGCAACCCGAGCTCAACTACCAGTCGCCCACCACGCAGGCGCAGGTGACGACCCATTACCAGGGCAAGGGCGGGATCGGGATGGGAAGCTTCTTCCGGCGCCTGGTGTTCGCCTACCATTACCGCGACTTCAACCTGCTGATCTCGGGCCTGATCGACTCGGACAGCAAGATCCTGATCAACCGCGACATCCGTTCGCGGATCAGCAAGATCGCTCCTTTCCTGAAGTTCGACGGCGACCCGTACGCGGCGGTCATCGACGGCCGGCTGGAGTTCATCCAGGACGCGTACACGACCACGACCGCGTACCCCTACTCGCAGGAGCTCCCGCTCGGCCAGGCGACCAACGGCATCCTGGGCGGGACGGCCAACTACATCCGCAACTCGGTCAAGGTCACCGTCGACGCCTACGACGGCACGGTGCGCTTCTGGGTCACCGATCCGACCGACCCGCTGATCCAGGTGTGGATGCGCGCGTTCCCCGATCTGTTCACCACGAAGGCGCCCCCGCCCGACATC
>DASPTB010000244.1:0-7498 GCA_035623615.1 Actinomycetota bacterium | reverse complement strand
CGGGTCTGGAGTTCTTCGACGCCTTCCTTCGTGGAAAGGGAGATCCGGCGCACCTGCCCCAGGTGCGCTGGCGTCTGGGGCACGCCGACGAGCGCACGGGACCGACCTGGCCCCCGGCGGGCGCCCGCGAGGTCCGCCTCTACCTCGACCGATTGGGTTCCGCCGGCGACGGTCCCGAAGGCGGCGCGCTCGCCGCGGTCGCGAGTCGCGAGGGCTCGTCGGCGCGCTGGGTGCACGATCCCGCGAACCTCGTCCCCTCCACCGTTCGCGATCCGTTCTCGTTCCTGGCCGAGTATCCGGACGAACGAGAGGTCCAGTCGCGCGGAGACGTCGCGACCTTCACGAGCGAGCCCTCGGAGGCTCCCCTCGACCTCGCCGGCCCGGTCGCGGCCGAGCTGTCGGTGTCCACGACCGGGCCGTCGATGCACGTCTACGTCAAGCTCTGCGACGTCGACCCGGACGGCGCCGCGCACATGCTCGTCCGCGGCCAGGCGCTCGCGCGCGACCCGGACCCCCCGCGGCCGGTGCGGATCGACCTCGGCCACACGGGCTACCGGCTCTTGCCCGGACACCGCCTCCGCCTGCAGATCGCCTCAAGCGATTTCCCCCTGTACCTGTGGCACCCGGGAACGAGCGAAAACCCTTGGACGGCAACGCGCTGGGAGACGAACGAGCAGACTGTTCATGCCGGCGGCAGCTCTCCTTCTCACGTCAGCCTGTCGGTGCTCGACTGAGGAGACCGATCGCGGACTCTCCGCGGTGGTCAGGCGTCCGGCGGCGGACCGGCGTCGCAGTGAGCGACGACGGTCCCATCGCCCTGAGTCTGCACGTCGACCCCCAACGAGTCGCCGACGCCCAGTCCGACGGGAGGGATCGCGGCGCCACCGTGGTTCGGGCACGTCACACGGTCGCCGGCCCGCCAGGAGTTCCGCTGAATCGTCAGCGTCTGGCCGGGGCGCAGGACGAACGTCGTGTGAGGCCGGGGCGACGGAGTCGGGGCCGCTCCTCCGGCGGCGCATCCAGCGAGCAGCAACCCCGTCAGTGCGCTCGCCATCACCCCCGGCATGACGTGTCTCATCAATCGATCGTAGACCCTCGCTCTGTCTCCTTGACAGCGCGGGCGCCGCGTTCCTAGGGTCGCACCACCGTGCCCAAGACTCCCGCCGACCGCGTCCCAACCGCCGGCCCGGAGTGCGCGAGCTCGGCCGCGGCGCTTCGCCAGACACTCGAGGCGCTCGGCGTGGATCACATCTTCGGCATGGAATCTCCGTCGGCGTTGCACGCGGAGCTCGTCCACAGCCGCATCGAGCCCGTCACGATCCGGGACGAGCGCTCGGGCGGGTTCATGGCCGACGCGTACGCCAAGGTGACCGGGAAACCGGGCGTGGTCGGCGTGGCGGGCGTCGGCGCGACCAACGTCGTGCAGGCATTCGCGGAGTCGTATTCGAGCTCGACGCCGGTCGTCATGTTCGTCGAGGAGGGCTCGGGCAGCACCCGGCACAAGAACGACCTCCAGGACATCGACCAAGCGGCGATGCTCGCACCGATCACCAAGTGGGCGGGCCGGATCGAAGATCCCGCCCGAGTCGCCGACATCACGGCGCACGCCTTTCGCGTCGCGACGACGGGCCGGCCGGGACCCGTGTACGTCGGCTGCCCGTGGGATGTCGTCTCCCTCGACCCGCGGCAGGTTCCGGGGCTCGCGCCCAGCCCGGCCACGTACCCCGCGGGGCGTGTCGCGCCCGACCCCGAGAGTTTGGAACGGGCGGCGGAGCTGCTGCGCTCGGCCGAGCGTCCCGTGATCGTCGCCGGCGGAGGGGTGCTCGTCTCGCGCGCCACGGGCGAGCTTGCCTTACTTGCGCACCGGCTCGGGGCGCCCGTCGCGACCACGCCCTCCGGGAAGGGTGCCTTCGACGAGTTCGACCCGCTGTCGGCGGGCGTCGCAGGGAGCTTCACGGGCGGCCCCGGAGGACGCGGCCGGGTCGCGCACGACGTCATCCGGCATGCCGACGTCGTCTTCCTCGTGGGCACCAAGACGGGGTCGGCCGCCACGGCCAACTGGACGGTACCCGAGCAGCGCCAGACCATCGTCCACCTCGACGTCGACGGGGCCGAGATCGGCAGGAACTTCCCCGCCTCGATCCCGCTCGTCGCCGATGCCAGGCTCGGCGTTGCGGCGCTGACGACGGTGCTCGGCGACGCGGCCTCGCCGACGACGTGGGCATCGGACCTCTTGGCGTCCACCGAGTCCGCCTCACCCCGCCGGGCACCGGCCGGCGATCGGTACATCGACGCCGACGACCTGTTCGCCGAGATCCAGCACGCCATCGACGAGACCACCATCGTGGTCACCGACGCGGGCTACGGGACCGTCTGGGCACTCGACCGCCTTCGCGTGGGACCCGCGGCGGGACGCTTCATCACGCCGTCGGGCTACGGAACGATGGGGTACGGCCTTCCCGCGGCGATCGGCGCGAAGCTCGCCGCCCCGTCGAGTCGCGTCGTCTGCATCAGCGGCGACGGGGGAATCGGCTTCGGGTTGGGCGAGCTCGAGACGGCGGCGCGCGTCGGCGCCGACGTGACGGTGATCGTGATGAACAACGGCGGGCTCGGGTGGTCGCGACACTACAACGACCACTTCTACGGCTACCACGGGAAGACCGAGTACATCGACGTCGACTACGCGGCCGTGGCGCGCGGGCTTGGGTGCGACGGCGCCAAGGTCCACACCTCGAAGGACTTCGCCGAGGCGTTCGCGGACGCGCTGTCGTCGGCGAAGCCGACGCTCATCGACGCGTCGATCGACCCGGCGGCCCGCCCGCCGGTGGACATGTTCGACTGAACCGTCTCGGTTGCGGTCGAATTGGGGCCTGTGTTACAAGCCCGACCATGACCGGACATCCGCGGGAACGATGGAACCGGGACGGCATCTCCCGGCGCGCCTTCCTTCAACGGTCCGCCGTCGCGGCAGCCGCCACGCCGAGCCTCGCCGCAATCCTCGCGGCCTGCACCAAACCGGGCACCGCCACGCCGGTCAGCTCGGCGAACGGCCCGGGGACGGGCAAGTACTGGCCCAAAGGGTCGCCCTATCCCATCGCCCGGCAGAACGCCCCGGTGACCTGGCACCTCTGGCAGGACCCGATCCCGCCCGGGCAGTCGCCCGAAACCGGCGCCACGCTGCAGATCTACAACTGGGCCGACTACGTGAACCTCGACGTCGTCAAGGCGTTCGCCAAGCACTACGACTGCAAGTACCAGATCACCACGTTCAACAACATGGACGAGGCCATGGCCAAGATGAGGACGGCGCATCTGAAGTTCGACATCTTCTTCCCGACGATCGACACGATCGGCAAGCTCGTCACCGCCAAGCTCATCCAGCCGTTGCAGCACGCGTACGTCCCGCATCTCGTCTCGGACGTGTGGGGGTCGTACCAGAACCCGTTCTACGACCAGGGCTGGCACTACACCGTCCCGTACACGATCTACACGACCGGACTCGCCTACCGGCGCGACATCATTCCCGACGCCACCATCGCGGGGATGTCCAACCCGTGGGAGATCATGTGGGATCCCACGTACAAGGGGAAGGTCGGAACCTACGACGAGTACCGCGACACCATCTGCCTGGCCCTGTTGAAGAACGGCTTCACCGACCTCAACACCGCGAACCAGGCGGAGCTCGACAAGGCGCAGGCGTCGCTGATCGACATGATCGACGCCGTCGACATTCGCGTGGACATCAACGGCACGTACATCGGCATCCCGAAGGGGAACTTCTACCTGCATCTGGCGTGGTCCGGCGACGCGGTGGCGGCGGGCGGCTACTGGCCCAAACCGACCATGGCCAACTTCGAGAAGATGGGCTACTGGTTTCCGGCCGACAAGAAGGGTGGCGTCGACAACGACACGATCGCCATCCCCACCAACGCCCAGCACCCGGTCCTCGCGCATGCGTTCCTCGACTGGCTTGTCACGTACGAGAACGCGATGACCAACTTCGCGTGGACCGGCTACCAGCCGCCGCAACGGCAGGCCGACATCGACACGCTCACCACGACGAAGACCGTCTACGGCCTCCCGTACGTCTTTCCATGGATGCCGGACGCGGTCGTGCGCGAAGAGGACTTCCAGCAGGCGCTGGTCGCCGGCGAGCTGACCCCGCAGGTCGACCAGCAGTGGCGGAACGTCTGGCAGGCATTCCAGGCCGGCAGGAGCTGAGCCCTCAGTACGAGCGGGGCAACCCGAGGACGCGCTCGCCGAGGTACGCGAGGATCAGGTTGTTCGAGACGGGCGCGACCCTGTAGAGGCGCGTCTCCCGGAACTTGCGCTCGACGTCATACTCGCGAACGAATCCGTACCCGCCGTGCGTGTCGAGGCACGCGTTGGCCGCCTCCCACGACGCCTCGGAGGCGAGGAGCTTCGCCATGTTCGCCTCCGGACCGCACGACGCCCCCTGGTCGAAGCGCCAGGCGGCCCGCAAGCGCACCAGGTCCGCCGCCTCGACGGACGCGTGCGCGCGCGCGATCGGGAACTGGACTCCCTGATTGGCCCCGATCGGGCGGCCGAAGACCGCGCGCCGCCCCGCGTACTCGGCGGCGCGCTCGACGAACCAGCGTCCGTCCCCGACGCACTCCGAGGCGATGAGTATCCGCTCGGCGTTCAGGCTGTCGAGCAGGTGGCGAAACCCCTTGCCCTCCTCTCCGACGAGTGCCCCGTCCGGAACCTCGAACCCGTCGAAGAACACCTCGGTCGTGTGGTGGTTGATCATCGTCGGCAGCGGCCGGATCGTGAGCCGGTCGCTCGGGGCGCGGATGTCGGCGAGGAACAGCGACAGACCCTCGGTGCGCTCGGCGACGTCCGCGAGCGGCGTCGTCCGCGCCAGCACCAGCATGAGGTCGGACTGCAGCGCCCTCGACGTGAAGACCTTCTGTCCGTGCAGCCGGTAGCCGCCGGCGGTCCGTTCGGCGCGCGTCTCGATGTGCGTGGTCTCCGAGCCCGCGCTCGGCTCGGTGACGCCGAACGCTTGCAGCCGCAGCTCGCCGGAGGCGATCCGAGGAAGGTAGGTCGACTTCTGTTCCTGCGACCCGTGATTGAGGAGCGCCGCCATCGTGTACATCTGCGCATGGCAGGCCGCGGCGTTCCCGCCCGAGCGGTTGATCTCCTCGAGGATCACGCCGGCGCTCGTCAGGTCGAGCCCGGCCCCGCCGTACTCCCGCGGGATCAGCGCGCCGAGCCACCCGCCGACGGTGAGCGCCCGGACGAAGTCCTCCGGGTAGGCGTCGGGCTCGAGCCCGCGCCAGTACTCGCCGGGGAACCGCGCGCATACGTCCCGGATCTGCCGGCGGAGCTGCTCGAGGTCCTCCGAGCGCGAGAACTCCACCGGGTCAGATCACCCCCCGCGAGCGCAGGGCGGCCAGGTCGGACTCCTCGACGCCGGGCAGGGCCCCGAGAACCTCGTCCGTGTCGGCGCCGAGCTGCGGTGCCGAGCCCTTCGGGACCGGGTCCCAACCGGGAAACAACAGCGGCGTACGCGCCAGCCGAACCCTGCCCATCGCCGGGTCCTCGACGTCGATCAGCATGCCGCGGGCGTCGACCTGAGGACAGTCGTAGACCTCGTCGATCGTCTGGACCTCGCCGGCGGGCAGACCGTGCTCTGCGAACCGGGCGACGACCTCGGCGCGCGAGCGCTGTCGCGTCCACGCCTCCGCCTCTGGCCGCACGACGTCTGGGAAATGTTTGGAGCGCAACAACACCGTGGCAACGTCGTCGCGGTCCAGCAGGTCCGGGCGCTCGATCGCGGCGCAGAACCTCCGCCACATATCGTCGGTCGGGATGACCACCGCCACGAATCCGTCGCTCGCCCGCAGCGCCCCGAGCGGGGCGAACTCGTCGAGGCCGCGCGTCGGCACGTGCCCCGTCAACCCGTACAGGAACAGCGAGCGGTCGAGCAATGAGACGCACGAGTCGTACATCGCCTGGTCGATGAACGCCCCGCGCCCCGTTCGCTCCCTGGCGTACAGCGCCATGCAGATCGCGGTCGCACCGAAGACCGCCGTGTAGACGTCGGCGAAGCCGAACACCGAAGGCGACGGCGGCCCGCCGGCTTCTCCGATCACGGACATCACGCCGCTCATCGCCTGGACGGCGGTGTCGAAGGCCCGGCGATCCGTGTACGGGCCCTCGAAGCCCCGCGCCCGGCCGTATCCACTGATCGCGCAGTACACGAGGCGCGGGTACGCCTCGCGGAGCTCCTCGACGCCGAGCCCGGCCTCCCCGAGCGCCCCGGGACGAAGGTTCTCGACGAGCACGTCCGCCGTCGCGAGCAGGCCTCGGAACAGGCCGGCTCCCTCCTCGGCCCGCAGGTCGATCGTCACGCTCTTCTTGTTGCGGTTGTAGGGAACGAACCCTCCGCTCGTGCGGTGGTCGTCCTTCTCCACGAGCGGGTCGTAACCACGCCGAGGGTCGCCGGCGCCGGGGCGCTCGACCTTTACGACCTCCGCCCCTTGATCGGCGAGCAGCATGGCGCAGTAGGGGCCGGCGATATACTGCCCCACCTCCACCACGCGGATCCCGTCGAGCGGCCGCATCCCACGCCGGATTCTGCCACGGCCATCGCGAGGCCGCCCCGAGCACGGGCTACCATCTCGTGCCATGTCGATCTTTCGCCGGGACCCGACCAGCAACGAGTGGGTCATCCTGGCGCCGCGGCGGTTCGACCGGCCCCACGCGCCGCGCGCCGAGGGGCGCGCGGCGCGTGTCGAGCGCGACCCGGCCTGTCCGTTCTGTCCCGGCAACGAGCACCAGACACCGCCCGAAATCCTCCGCCTCCCGCCCGCGGACACGGGCCGGCCCTGGGAGCTACGCGTGTTCCCGAACCTGTACCCCGCGGTCTCCCCGGACGGGAGCGAGAACCGCGACGGCGACGGGCCGTTCCAGGAGATGCGCGGCCGCGGCGCGCACGAGGTCGTGGTCGAGTCGCCGCGACACGACGCGCGCCTGGACGAGCTGCCGGTCGAGACGACGGCCGCGATGCTGGAGGTGTGGCGTGAGCGATACCGGGCGCTGCACCGGCGGCACGAGATCCGCGCGGTCATCGTGTTCAAGAACTTCGGCGTGGGCGCAGGGACGTCGCTGCTGCACCCCCACTCCCAGATCGTCGCCGTTCCCGTGTACCCGCCGCAGTGGATGCACGCGCTGAACGTCTCGATGCGCTACTTCGACGCGACAGGGCGAAGCGTCTACGACGACGTGGTCGAGACCGAGCGCTCGGCCGGCGTTCGCGTCGTCGACGAGACGGACGGGTTCATCGCCTTCTGTCCGTTCGCGAGCAAGAGCCCCTTCGAGACCTGGATCCTGCCGACCGCCCATCAGTCGTCGTTCGGCACGCTTCACGATGACCACGTCCCCGCCCTCGCGGGCATGATGCGTACGATCCTCGGTCGCCTCCGGTACGCGGCAGGCGACCCCGACTTCAATCTCGTCGTGTACTCGGCGC
>DASPTB010000234.1:0-3244 GCA_035623615.1 Actinomycetota bacterium | reverse complement strand
AGCGGGTCACGATGAACAGGGCGTAGTCGATCCCGACGCCGATCCCGATCATCGCCGCGATCTCGGTGGAGACGTCGGCGACCTTGATGAAGTTCGCGGCCAGCAGCAACAGGGACGTGCCGGTCCCGACGCCGAACAACGCGGTGAGGATAGGGAGGCCCGCGGCCACGAGCGTTCCGAACGTGAACAGCAGGATCACAAGGGCGGCCAGGATGCCAACCGTCTCGGCGCCGCCGGGAGGCTTGAACTCCGACTGGTCGATGACCTGTCCGCCGAATTCGATCTCCAGTCCCTGCTTCTGCGCGTCGGCGCCGAGCGCCAGGAGCCGGTCGACGACGGCTTTGGGAACGTCCTGAGGCTGCTCGCGAAACTGGATCTGCGCGAAGGCGATCTTGCCGTCCGGAGAGATCGCGCGGGTTCCCGGCGCGTACGGACTCGTCACCGACACCACTCCGGGCAGTGCAGCGACCTGATCGAACATGTGCTGCATCGTCGCCTTCACCGCCGGGTCGACGACCCCCTGATCCGCCTTGAACACGATGTCGGCAGTCCCGCCCGACTGGGTCGGGAATCGCTGCTGCAGCAGGTCGAAGGCGCGCTGCGACTCGGTTCCCGGAAGGGAGAAGTCGGTGGCGTACGCGCCGCCGAGGACTCGGGACAGCGCGATCACGCCCACCAGGACAACGATCCAGAGCGACAGGACCCGCCACCGGTGGCGGAAGCACCACGATGCAAGGCGGCTCAGCATGAGGGTCTCACCGATTCACCCTAAACGACCCTGCGGATAGGGCCGGCGGCCCCGACACCGGCCTCCGAGGCCTTCATGCAACGTTCACCCGGCGCCGCCGGAACCGATGTCACGCGGCCCCGACGTGGTCCGCAGAGGGCTCGCTCGCGGCGGCCTGCCGGGCGGGCCTCGCAGAAGGAAGCAGCGCGGCCACCAGGACGACGGCCAGGGCCACGCACCCGGCCCCGATGAGGAACGCCACGTGGAAGCCGTCGGTCAGCGCGAAGGGCGCAGCGACGCCGGACGTCAGCCGACGCGCAGCGACGGTCGCCGACACGCTCGCCAGGACCGCCAGACCGAGTGCCGCTCCCAGCTGCAGGGTCAGGTTCGCCAGTCCCGAGGCGACTCCGGAATCCCGCGGCCCGGTGCCCGACATCGCGAGCGCGACGCTCGGGGCGAAGACCAGTCCTCCGCCGATTCCGAAGAGCAGCATCCCCGGGAGCACGTCGACGACATACGTGCCGCCGACCGGCATGCGCGCGAACAGCAGCAGGGCAACGCCGGCGAACAGCAGTCCCGGAAGGACCGTCGCCTTGATGCCGATCCGCGACATGACCCGAGCGGTCACCCCGAGCGAGAAGAGGCCGACCGTGAGGGTCGATGGGAGAAACGCGAGTCCGGTCTGGATGGCGGAGTAGCCCAGGATGTGCTGGAGGTAGAGCGCGCCGATGAAGAACGCCCCGAACAGACCGACGGCGAAGAGCGCTCGAACCGCGTTCCCGAGCGAACGGGTCCGCGACTCGAAGATCGCGAGCGGCATGAGGGGGTTCTTCACTCTCGACTCCGTGAGCAGGAATCCGGCGAGCAGCGCCAAGGTCCCGAGGGCCCATGCCAGTGTCTTCGCCGAACCCCAACCCCAGCCGCTTGCGTGGACGATCGTGTAGACGGCTGCGGTGGGAGCGGCGACCGCCAGGACACCACCGACCAGATCGACGCCGTGTCGGAAACCCAGGCCCTTGGACCCCTGGACCAGGAACCAGCTGAACGCGAACGTCAGGATGCCGATCGGAACGTTCACGAAGAAGATCCAGTGCCAGTTGAGCGTCTCGGTGAGCGCTCCCCCGACGAGCAGGCCGATCGAGCCGCCGGACGACGCCACGAACGCGTACAGCCCCATGGCCCTCGCACGCTCGGCCGGCGAGGGGAACATGGTGACGAGGATGCCGAGGATCATCGACGCCATGAGCGCCGCGGTGGCTCCCTGGACGAACCGCGCCGTCACCAGCTCTGCCTGGCTGTTCGACAGTCCACAGAACATGGAGGCAACCGTGAACGCCCCCACCCCCGCCAGGAAGACCCTTTTACGTCCGATCAAGTCGCCGAGTCGACCAGCGAGCAGGATGAGCCCTCCGAAGGTGAGCAGGTACGCGTTCACGACCCAAGCGAGCGAGGCCTGCGTGAAGTGGAGGTCGTGCTGGATGGTCGGCAACGCCACATTCACCACGGTGACGTCGAGGACGATCATCAGCTGACCGACGCATAGAAAGGAGAGCGCCAGCCAGCGCTTTCCGCCGAAGCTCACTCGAGCCGAGGCGCTGCCGTCTACAGTCGCGGCCGCGGCCGCGCTGCTCGACGGGACGCCGCCGTCCCGCATGGTCTCTCTCTCCGCCACCTACACCCCTCCAGGGCACCTGAGCAGCCATTCAACCGGACGACGCACGCTCGGGGACGCTTCCTGCTCGCCCGGATTATGAGCCGCAACCGAACCGGCGGCACACCTATTCCCGCGGGTCGAAGCACTCATGGCTGGCTTCGATTCCGTCCGAGCGGGCCGCCCGGACTGCGGGGGACAGATCGAACGGCCCCAACCATCTCCTGAGCAGGCCATTGAGATGGAGGTGAAAGGGAGTTGATGCCGATGACCGTCACCACCCACGATCCAGGAACAGACCAAGCTCTCCCGTTCGGCGACCGGCCTCCACTGCGGCTGCGCGACGCCGCACGGGCCGTCCTCGGTTCGGTCCTGAGAACCGCCACGCTGCTGGCGAAGCGAAGCATCCGCCAGCCGACGACCCGCGTGGGAGACGTGCTGCACTTCGCGGACGGCACGTCGGCGCGCGTCTATCGCGAGACCGTCGTTCGCCGGCCGCCCACTCGAGCTCCCGCGATGCTGGCCGTGACCTTCCGGCTCCACACGATCCGTGGCCGAGGGCACACCGTGTTCCGCGTCGAGAGCCTGCTCAACACACCGCTGTTCGTCGGCTTTCCCGGCTTCGTCTCGAAGCTCTGGCTCGCGCACGACGAACAAGGGCGCTATCGCGGCCTGTACGAGTGGGACGATCCCGCCCTGGCCGATTCGTACGCCCGGTCACTCTGGTGGGTGCTTTCGCTCGTCTCCCGACGGGACTCGATCCGTTACACGATCCTTCCGGGCAAGCGCCGGGACGACGTGCTGCGCGTTCCGGGTGAGTCGAGCCTCGCCGCCACGGCGGACGGCGAATGGTGGCGCCCCCGCGG
>DASPTB010000218.1:0-4367 GCA_035623615.1 Actinomycetota bacterium | reverse complement strand
CCTCGTGGATCAACCCGAGGAGCAGGTGCTCGGTTCCGATGTAGTTGTGGTTGAGCATCCGCGCCTCTTCTTGGGCGAGGACGACGACCCTTCTGGCTCGATCGGTGAATCGTTCAAACATGCCGGTCCCCCCGGAGCGCTGGTGCGCACCGTTCGTCGACGCTGGCCGCCGGGATCATCGGACTCCGTCCTACCCCCGTGGCACGTGAGGCGCTTCGCGAGCCCGAACCTCGCTCGAAGCGCCCGTAAGGGCGATTATACGCGGGGGGTGTGATATTCAGGTCGATCCCCTCCCGTCCGCGGATCGCTCCATCCTTCTTCCACACGTCTGCTTCGACTCGAAGCGACGTTCTCCCAAGCGAATCCTTCAACAAGTTATTCGGGCGATGCCATCCCGAAGATTACCCCCTGTGCCCAACTCCAAGCCTGATGTTGGGACGGAAGGGACCAACGGCCCATGTCAGGAGGACGGCGGTCCCCCGGACGCCCCACGTCAGACGCCACCCCCGCCCGGAAGCGGGTGTGCCCGGCCCCTGCGAGGGAGGTCGGTGAGGCACGTCACCCGAAACGGCCGGCCGCTACAGAAAAGGCACGCCTTCGCCGTGCCGAGATCGATCGCCTTCCCATTCCCCTGATCTCGGTCACCACTCGACCAGGTTCGGCGCGGCTTGCCAGGACGGAATGCCGGGCCCGAAGATGCCGGTGTGGACATCCCTGAGACCAACTACGCGACGGCTCCCGACGGCACCGCGATCGCATATCAGGTCATCGGTGAGGGACCGACCGACCTCGTGTACGCGCACGGCCTCTGGTCCAACGTCGAGCTGATGTGGGAGCTGCCGGAGTGGGCCCGGTTCCTGAAGCGCCTCGCGTCCTTCTCCAGACTCATCCTCTTCGACATGCGCGGGGTCGGGCTCTCCGATCGAGGGCCGGAGCGCCCCACCATCGAGCTGCAGCGAGACGACATCGCCGTCGTGATGGACGCTTCCGGCAGCGACAGCGCGATCCTGCTCGGTCACGCGCGGGCCGCGAGCATGGCGATGGTGTTCGCAGCGACCCATCCCGAGCGCACCAAGGGCCTGGTTCTCTACTCGCCCGTCGCCAAGTTCGTCGCGACGCCCGCCTTTCCACACGGCGGAACCGAGGAGGCGGTCGAGGCGCTGCTCGAGCGGCTCGTGCGCGACGTGGGGACGGGGCGCAACCTCGAGATCCTCGCTCCGTCCATCGCCGACGACGAGCGATACGTGAGGTGGTGGGGGCGGTTCGAGCGTCTCGTGGCAAGCCCAGGCGCGCTCCGGGAGATGCAGTACGTCCTCGCGGACATCGACGTCAGGAGCGTGTTGTCTGCGATCCATGTGCCGACGCTTGTCCTGCGCCGCCCTCTCGAAACCATGACCATCATGGAGCAGGCGCGCGACGTCGCGGACCGCATCGACGGCGCGGTGTACGTGGAGTTGCCGGGCAGCGACTACCTGGCCTTTGTGGGAGAACCGGACGCCGTCCTCGACGAGATCGAGGAATTCGTCACCGGCGTTCGCCCGACCCCCGAGGTGACCAGGGTTCTGGCGACGCTGGTATTCACCGACATCGTCGGGTCCACGGAGAAACAGGCGCTCCTCGGCGATCACGAATGGAAGAAGCTGCTGGAGCGCCATCACGCTCAGGTTCGCGAGCAGGTGACCCGGTTCCGCGGCGAGGAGCAGGACACGGCCGGCGACGGCTTCTACCTTCGGTTCGACGGTCCCGCACGCGCGATCGCCTGTGCGAGGGCGATCATCGAGTCGGTCGGCCGGCTCGGACTCGAGGTTCGCGCCGGCGTTCACACGGGCGAGTGCGAGCTGGTCGAGGGAAAGTGCGCCGGCCTTTCGGTCTCGATCGGCGCACGCGTGATGTCGCTCGCCGGACCGTCGGAGGTGCTCGTGTCCCAGACCGTGAAGGACCTTTCGGCCGGCTCCGGCCTCTCCTTCGAGGAGGCTGGTGAGCACGAACTGAAGGGTGTGCCCGAACCGTGGCACCTCTACCGCGTCGCGGGGTGACCGTGGGCGCTCCGCAGACGAGATACGCGCGCAGTGGGGACGTCAGCATCGCCTATCAGGTCGTGGGCGAGGGGCCGCGGGACCTCGTGTTCGTTCCCGGGTGGGTCTCCAACATCGAGGCGATGTGGGAGGACCCGGGGATGGCGCACGTGCTTCGCCGGCTCTCCTCGTTCAGCCGGCTCATCCTGTTCGACAAGCGCGGCACGGGGCTGTCCGACCGCGTGCCGATGGACGAGCTCCCGTCGCTCGAGACGCGGATGGACGACGTCCGCGCCGTGATGGACGCGGCGGGCTCCGAGCGGGCGGCGCTGTTCGGTCATTCGGAGTGCGGCTCGATGTGCATGCTCTTCGCCGCGACCTTCCCCGAGCGGACCACCGCGCTCGTGTGCTTCGGCGTCTTCGCCAAGCGCGTCTGGTCGCCGGACTATCCGTGGGCGCCGACGCCGGAAGCCCGCGCGGCATGGCTCGCCCGCATAGAAGAGGAATGGGGGACGCCGGCCGACCTGGACGACCTGGCGCCGAGCAAGTCGGGGGACCCGGCGTTCTCCGAGTGGATGGCGAGCTTCTTCCGCCGCAGCGCCAGTCCGGGCGCGGCCGCCGCGCTCGGGCGCATGAACAGCGAGATCGACGTCCGCGACGTCCTTCCCACGATTCGCGTTCCCACGATGATCATGCACCGGACCGGCGACCTCGACGCCAACATAGAGGAAGGGAGGTTCATCGCCGACCGCATTCCCGGGGCGCGCTTCCTCGAGCTGCCGGGCACCGATCACCTGTTCTGGACCGAGGACGTCGACCGCATCGTCGACGACATCGAGACGTTCCTCACGGGAACGACGCTCGGCCCCGAGCCCGACCGGGTCCTGGCGACGGTCCTGTTCACCGACATCGTCGGGTCGACCGCCCAGGCCGTGAAGATGGGCGACCGCCAGTGGATGGACGCCCTGGAGGCGCACCGGACGATGGTGCGCTGGTTCCTCGAGCGCTTCCGCGGCCGTGAGGTCGACACCGCGGGCGACGGGTTCTTCGCGACGTTCGACGGGCCCGCGCGCGCAATCCGTTGCGCGATGGCGGTGCGCGACGCGGCGCTGGATCGCGGCATCGAGATCCGGGCGGGCGTGCACACCGGCGAGGTGGAGATGGGCGAGAAACCGGCAGGCGTCGCTGTCCACATCGGCGCCCGGGTCATGGCGAAGGCCGGAACCGGCGAGGTCCTCGTGTCGCAGACGGTCAAGGACCTCGTGGCCGGGTCGGGCCTGCGGTTTGAGGACCGAGGACCGCAGGCCCTCAAGGGCGTCCCCGGCATCTGGAACCTCTGGGCCGCAGGCGCCTGAGCCCACTTGCCCGAAATGTGGCCGCCCGGCGAGACTACGCCGGGGGGTGCATCGATGGAGATCCCGGAGACCAGGTACGCGACGACGGCCGACGGCGTTTCCATCGCCTACCAGGTGCTCGGCGACGGTCCGCTCGACATCGTCTTCGCCAACTCCGCCTGGATCTCCAACGTCGAGATGGTGTGGGAGCTCTTCCCGCTGGTTGCCGCCCTCGTCCGGGGGCTTGCCTCTCGCGGCCGTGTGATCTGGTTCGATCGCCGCGGGACGGGGCTCTCCGATCCCGTGAGCGGGGAACGGCTCCCGACGCTCGAGGCGCGAATGGAGGACATCCGAACGGTCATGGACGCCGCGGGCGCGGAGCGGCCGGTTCTTGTCAGCATCGAGGACGCGGGCGCCCAGTGTTTCCTGTTTGCCGCGACGTACCCGGAGCGGGCCAGAGCTTTGGTCACGGCCAATCCCTCCGTCGTCGGGCGATGGTCTCCCGACGCTCCCTGGGGATGGACGGAGGAGCAGTGGGCCGAAGACCTCGAAGCGATCGAGCAGGGGTGGGGCACGCCACAGTTCGTTCAGTCGTTCGCCGAGGCGGTCATGCCCACCTTTGCGAAGGATCCCGAGTTCGTTCGCGGCTATGGCCGCATCATGCGCGTTTCGCTCAGCAAGGCCGACGCGCTCGCCTCCGAGCGCATGTGGATGGATACCGACGTGCGCGACATCCTGTCAACGATCCAGACACCCACCCAGGTCTTCTGGAGCGCGCATGTGCAGAGCGTGCCGCTCGAGGAGTGCCAGTACGTCGCGCAGCGAATCCCGGGAGCCGAGTTCGTTCGACTCGAGAGGCCCGACCTGGAGTGGGGTGAGTTCTTCTCCCACTTCGACCGCTTCGTGAAGTCGCTTCAAGAGGAAGAGGCGGATTTCGACCGGGTCCTGGCGACCGTCCTGTTCACCGACATCGTGGGGGCGACGGAGAGAGCAGCGGACCTCGGCGATCGGGCGTGGA
>DASPTB010000212.1:0-4634 GCA_035623615.1 Actinomycetota bacterium | reverse complement strand
GCGGCGCCGCGCACCTTGAACGACCCCGGGGGCCGGACGTTCTCGAGCTTCAACCACGTGTCGACGCCCAGCAGGTCGGTCAGCGGGGTCGAGTGAAGCGTCGGGCTCGGGCGGACCAGCGGCGCGATGCGTTCGCGGGCGGCGCGGACATCGGCGAGCGTCGGTGCCCCCCCGGTGCTCACGCGCCCTCCGCCGCCGACCATCCCGGGCATCTGGCGGCCTCGGTCTCGACCGGGCCGGGGAGCGAGGGCCCGCGCTCCAGCTCGCGCCGGACGTCGTCGAACGTCGTCCACGGGACGAAGGGCACGCCGAGTTCCTGACAGAACGCGGCGAGGTGTCCCTTGGCGAACACCACGTCGGCGTACAGCGCGCCCAGCCGGTCGCTGAATCCGTCTCCGACGAAGGCGACCGGTCCCTGTGAGCGCCGCCGCGTCACGATCTCCATCTTGCAGGTTCCGCACGTCCGGCACAGCGGATGTTCGTTTGGGAACGAGAAGGCAGGCGAGCCCCCCAGGCTCGAGAATTCGTTGGTGAACACGTCCACGCCGCCGACGCCGCCGGCTCGGAGCATCGGCGCGACGTGGAAGCCCAAGCCGTCGCTCGCGATAGAGAGCGCGACCCCCCGGTCGCGCGCCCACGCCACGAAGGCGGGAAAGGTGGGAGCCAGACCGAAGCGTTCGGCGACGAACTCGAGCATCTCATCGGGTTTCGCGTCGAGCAGCGCCGCCTGGGCGAGGAGGCACTCGCGCGAACCGATCGCTTCACGCTCGAACTCCGCGTCGAGCTCCCGCCAGCCGGGCAAGCCGAAGCGCTGGAACAAGCGGTAGGAGACGTCCTCCTCGCTCGCCGTCCCGTCGAAATCGATGACGATAGCCGCAACCGGCAAGGGGCCGGGAGCGTCGGGCGAGCGGCCGGGACGTTCGCTTCGGGCCAAGAGAACATACAGAGTATACTGACCCGCCGTGACCACCAGTCCCGGGAACGCGCAGGTCTCGGCCGGTATCGCCGGGCCGCGATCGGAGGAGCTGCTTCGCCGGGCCGAGCGTGTCATCCCCGGCGGTGTCGGAAGCAGTGCGCGGTCGGTGCGCGCAGGGTGGACACCGTATCCGCCGTTCATCGACCACGGCGAGGGTTCTCGGGTCTGGGACGCCGATGGTCACGAGTACGTCGACTATCTGCTGGGGCTCGGCCCCATGCTTCTCGGTCACCGCCCGCCGGCCGTCACCGCGGCGGTGACGCGAGCGCTCGAATCGATGGGCTCGGTCTTCGGCCTCCCCTACGAGCTGGAGATCGACGCGGCGGAGAAGGTCGTCGCGGCGGTCCCCGGCGTGGACATGGTGCGGTTCGCGAGCAGCGGAAGCGAGGCGGTTGGAACGGCGGTCCGGCTCGCCCGGGCGTACACGGGCCGCCCGCTGATCCTGCGGTTCGAGGGGATGTACCACGGGTGGCTCGACACCGTGTACTGGAGCAACCACCCGGACGTCGAGGCCGCCGGACCGGCCGATGCGCCGCGCCCGGTCGTCGCGGGCAAAGGGATCCCGCCGGCCTTGGCCGACACGCTGGTGATCCTTTCTTGGAACGACCCGGCGAGCTTCGAGCGGCTGATGCACGAGCGGGGCGACCAGATCGCCGCGGTGCTGACCGAGCCGGTGATGCTGAACACCGGTTGCATCCTCCCGGAACCGGGATACCTCGAGCTGCTGCGGTCGGTGACGCGCGAGACCGGGTCGCTCCTGATCTTCGACGAGGTGATCACGGGCTTCCGGCTCGCACGCGGCGGCGCGCAGGAGATGTTCGGCGTCCTTCCCGACGTGACAACGATGGCGAAGGGCCTCGGCGGCGGGTTCCCCGTCGCGGCGATCGGGGGGTCGAACGAAGTGATGGGATTCATCGCCGACGGGCGCTACTCGCATTCGGGGACATACAACTCGAACGTGGTGCAGACGGCCGCCGTCTCCGCGACGATGGACGAGCTCGCGGTGCCCGGGCTGTACGAGCGGCAGCGCGCGCTCGGCACTCGCTTGATGCAGGGCATCCAGTCGATCGCCGACGCGGCCGGCGTGCCGGTGCGCGTACAGGGCCTGGGGACCGCGTTCCAGGCATGGTTCAGTCCCGAGGCAATCCGCAACTACCGCGACGCCGAGCGCTACGCGCGCCGGGACCTGTTCGGCATCTGGTGGCGCGAGATGCTGTCGCGGGGTGTGCTGTTCCATCCCGCGCAGGACGAGAACCTGTTCGTGTCGATGGCCCACACCGACGAGGACGTCGATCGCACCCTCGAGGCCGCGGAACCCTCCATGGCCGCGGTCGCGGCCGCCATCGCGAACGAATAAAAGGAAGGGCCGCGGTGTCCAACCGAGGTCGGCAGCCCCGCGGGCTCGTCTCGTGAGCACCGGGCTCGTCGCCGGCCTCGACCTGGGCACGTCGAGGCTGAAGGGCGTCGTCGCCGATCCGTCGGGCCGGGTGGTCGCCGCGGCCGCAGAGCCTTATCCGACGTCGAGGACGGCGCCCGGTGCGGCCGAGCAGGACCCCGCCGACTGGGAGCGCGCCCTCCGCGTGGTGCTCCAGCGGCTGGCCCGGACGACGGACGCGTCGGCGTGGTCCGGCATCGGGCTGTCCGCAATGATCCCAACCCTGGTGACGCTCGACGCCGACGGACACCCGGTGGGTCCGGCGATCACGTGGGAGGACGCGCGCGCGACCGCCGAGGGGGACGCCTTCCGGGAACGCGTCGGCGGTGACGACCTCTACCGCCGGACCGGGCAGTGGGTCGACGGCCGGTACCTCCTTCCGATGTTCGCGAGGATCCGGCGCGACGAGCCGGATCGAGTCGCGGCCACGGTCGCGATCGCCGGGGCGAAAGACCACTTGCACGAGCTGCTGACGGGGCGGCTCGTCACCGATCCCAGCACCGCGACGGGGTTCGGCTGCTTCGACCTGTCGACGGGCGACTGGGACGAGGGCCTTCTCGGCGCGGCGCTGGGCGACGCGGCGGCGGAGCGCCCGCGGCTTCCCGAGGTGGAGCCCTCGGCCGCGACGACTCCGCTCCGCGACGACCTGGCCGAAGCGTACGGACTCCCCACCGGGATCCCCGTGTCGCTCGGCGCGGCGGACTCGGTCTGCGGGGCGCTCTCGTTGGGGGCGACCCGTCCGGGAAACGCCGCGGTCGTCGCGGGAACGAGCTCGGTGATCCTCGGGATCGCCGGCGAGCCTCGGGTCGACCCCCGCCACCGGTTCCTGGTGACGCCGCTCGCGCGCCAGGGTTGGGGCCTCGAGATGGACCTCGTGAGCACCGGCTCGGCGGTGGCCTGGCTCGCGTCCCTGCTGGGAATGGCCGACGAGGCGGACGTCGTGACCCTGGCCGCGGGGGCGGAGCCGGGGGCGCGCGGCGTCGTGTTCCTTCCGTTCCTGGGCGCCGGTGAGCAGGGCGCCCTCTGGGATCCTTCGCTTCGAGGAACGCTGGCCGGTCTGACGCTCTCGCACGAGCCGGGCGACGTCGCGCGGGCCTTGCTGGAGGGCATCGTGCTGGAGACGCGCCGGTGCCTCGGCGTTCTGGCCGGGGCGTCGGGACCGGCCGGCGACGTCGCGGTCGCGGGGTGGATGAGCTCCGCTCCGCTGCCCCAATGGCTCGCCGACGCGACCGGGCGGGAGGTTCGCGCGGCGACGACCGGGAGCGGCGGGGCGTCGGCGCTCGGGGCGGCGCTCGTCGCCGTGGGTGAGGAGTGGTCCGGGGCGGCGGGCGACGGGACCGGGTCGCCCGAGTCGGAGGACCCGGACGCCGTCCGTCACCCAACGGCGCCCGGTGTGGAACGATGGGCCGAGCTGTGGGCCCGCCACGAACGAGTCGTCGAGAGCGTTCGCCTGGCGGCGAACGACGACCGGGAGGAGAGTGTTCGATGAGGCGTGAAGCAAGGTCGGGCGGCCGTCGCACCGCGCTGGTGGCCGCCGCGTGTGCGGTGGCGCTGACCGCGGCGGCCTGTTCCAGCGGCTCTGGCGGCTCCGGCGGCTCGGGGGCGACCCCGAGCGGCGGCAAGGTCGTGCAGGGCGGCGAGCTCCGCATCGGCACGACCTACGCCATCGACTCGCTGAACCCGTTCGTGGCACAGGCGGACTACGCGTACACGACGTTCGAGTACATCTACCCGGAGCTCGTGCAGTACAACGAGAAGCTCGAGATCGTCCCCGATTTCGCGAAGAGCTGGACCGAGTCGCCGGACGGGCTCACGTGGACGTTTCACACTCAGCCGAACGCTAAGTGGTCCGACGGCAAGCCGCTGACCGCGGCCGACGCCGCCTGGACGATCACCACCGAGCTGAAGTTCATCCACGGGGCGACGGCGCAGGCGGCCGGGACGCTGAAGCACATGACGAGCGCGGACGCCCCCGACCCCGACACGCTCGTGCTCCACTACTCGACGCCGGTCGCCAACGTGCTGGCGCAGATGGCGGGCGAGTCCATTCTCCCGCAGCAAGTGTGGGGCAAGTACGCGACGGGCAACGGCGCGGCGCTGCGCACCTTCCCGAACCTCGCGCCGGTCGTCTCGGGCGGCCCCTTCGAGCTCGTGAAGTACGTCAAGAACCAGGTGGCGCTCTTCCAGCCCAACCCGGGGTGGTGGGGGCCGAAGCCGCACATC
>DASPTB010000198.1:0-3784 GCA_035623615.1 Actinomycetota bacterium | reverse complement strand
GCGCGGTCCTGTTGCTCGATCGTGAGGGATGGTGGCCGGTGGAGTTGATCGTGGAGCGCCCGGCGGCGCTTGATGTGCATAACGAGAGCGTGATGGCGTGCGTGCGTACGCCCGTGCAGAACGGGCGGCGGGAGCAGTTCGTGGAGGAGTTCAAGACGACTGCTCGTGGCCTGTTGGCGTTGCATGATTGGCTTGGGGCGCATCAGGTCACGCAGGTCGCGATGGAGGCGACGGGCACGTATTGGAAGCCGGTGTGGGCGGTGCTGGAGGACGACTTTCAGTGCGTGCTGGTCAACGCGCGGGATGTCAAGCAGGTCCCCGGGCGCAAGACCGACGTCAAGGACGCCGAGTGGCTGTGCCAGTTGTTGGAGGCTGGGTTGTTGAAGGCGTGCCTGGTCCCGCCGAAGCCGATCCGGACGCTGCGGAACCTGACCCGGTATCGCAAGAGCCTGATCCGCGATCGCCAAAGGGAGGCGAACCGGCTGCACAAGGTGATGCAGGAGACCGGAATTAAGCTCGACACGGTCGCGAGCAAGCTGCTGGGCAAGTCGGGGCGCTCGATGCTTGACGCGCTGCTGTCCGGCACGACCGACCCGAAGGTGCTCGCCGATCTCGCGCAAGGCAGGCTGCGCGCCAAGATCCCGGCTCTGCAAGAGGCGCTGGAGGGCAGCTTCACCCCCGAGCACGCCCTCGTCGTGCGCCAGATCCTTGCGCACCTCGACTTCCTCGACGGTTCGATCGCGACGCTCTCAGAACAGATCGAGGAGCGGATCCGCCCTTTCGCTAGCGCCGTCGAGCTCTTGCAGACGATCCCTGGCGTCGGGCAGGTGACCGCCGAGGTGATCATCGCCGAGACCGGCGGCGATATGAGCGCGTTCCCCACGGCCAAGCACCTGGTCTCCTGGGCCGGCGTCTGCCCCGGCAACGACAAATCCGCCGGCAAACGCCGCTCCGGCAAGACGACCAAGGGCTCCAAGTGGTTGCGCGGCGCCCTGATCGAAGCCTCCAAGTCCGCCGCCCGAACCAAGAACACCTACCTCTCCTCCCAATACGCCCGGCTCCGGGTCCGACGCGGCGGGAACAAAGCCAGCGTTGCGGTCGCCAACTCGATCCTCACCGCCGCCTGGCACATGCTCAGCACGGGCGAGCTCTACCACGACCTCGGCGGCGACTACTTCGCCCGCCGCGACCCCGAACGCACCACCCGCCGGCTCGTCGCCCAACTCGAAAAGCTCGGCCACCTCGTCACGCTCCAAACGGCAACGTCAACGACACCGGACGTGGTCGCGGCCTGAACGTATTTTCTATTCAGTCCGCGCCCTTATTGAGATAGGCCCTTAGGGGATCGTCGGCGCCGCCAGGCGCCGACCATTCCAATTACCCCATCCGGCGTAGCCCCGGGATTGGTGGTGCGGGACCGCAACTAATCCGCTGCTACGGTGTCGGTGCCACCGACGGCCCCTGTTCAGGTTGGCCCTCAAGCGGTCTGGATGGAAGTCTCAGCGCTCAGATACTCGGGAGGAATCGGCCTTCACGCGCGCTCGCCGCTGCTGAGGCTGCAGTCCGACGAGCGCCTCGTGGCCCTGATCCGGAGGGGCAGCACCGCCGCCTTTGAGGTGCTGGTGTCGCGCTATCACGCGCGCCTGCTGGCCTTCTGCCGACACCTGCTGGGGTCGCGCGAGGACGCCGAGGACGTACTCCAGGAGGTGTTCTCGGCCGCGTTCAACGCGATCCTCGACGACGACCGCCCGATCAACGTACGGCCCTGGCTGTACCGGATCGCCCGTAATCGCAGCCTCAACCATCTGCGGCGGATCCAGGCGGTCGGCGTCGACTCGATGGACATCCACCTGTCCGAGCACGGCACGACCACCGCCGACAAGGTTCACGACCGCGAGGAGTTCCGACTGCTGGTCGGCGACATCCATAGGCTCCCGGAGACCCAGCGCACGGCGCTGGTGCTGCGCGAGATGGACGCCCTCTCCTACGAGCAGATCGCCGAGGCGATGGAGACGACCGTGCCGAGCGTCAAGTCGCTGCTCGTGCGCGCGCGCGTATCGCTCGCCGAGGCAGCCGAGGCGCGGCTGCTCACGTGCGAGCAAGTACGGGTTGAGCTCGCCGAGGTCGCCGAGGGGCTGCAGCGGCGGCCCGGGCCGCTCGTGCGCCGGCACCTGCGCGCGTGCGAACGCTGCTCGACCTTCAAGGGCCAGCTCAACGAGACGAGCAAGGCGCTGACCGCGGTGCTGCCGGTCGGGGGGTTCGTGCTGCTGCGTAAGCTCGCGATCCTCCACATCGGCCACTCCGCGGGCGCCGGCGCGGGCTCGGGCGCCTCGGGCGCGAGCGCGGCCGGACAGGCAGCGGCGGTCGGAGGCACCGCGGCGGCCGGTGCGAGCGCGGTGATGGGAAGCACCACGACCGGGTTCCTGTCGGCCAGCGTCGGCGCGATCGCCACCAAGGCGGCGGCTGGCCTCGCCGCAGCAGCGCTCGTCACCGCCGGCGCCGTCGAGGTGGAGCAACCGGCGCGCCCGCACGCTCACCACCATGCCGCCGTCACCGACATCACCCACGTCGCCTCCGTTCCCAGCCCGCCGGCGACCGTCGCCGCCACCGCGCCCTCGGAGACCCCGAGTGGCGGCGTCGCCCCCAGCGGGGTTCTGCGTCACACCGCGGTCAAGCATCCGCACAAGCCGGCTCCCGCCAAGGCCACCGCCAAGGCCACCGCCAAGGCCATCACCCCCCTGCACAAGCCGCTGGTCGGCGGCAAGCACGGCAGCCCGGTAACGACCAAGGCGAAGACCACGCCGACGGCGCCCGCGGGTCAGACCGAGACCCAGACCAACTCGACCGTGCTGAGCGGATCGGCGACGACTCCGGCCGGGACGATGACCGGAACGACCGGGACGACGCCCTGTCCGGCGACGAGCTCGGACAGCAGCACGCCGGCGATGAGCTCGGACAGCAGCGCGCCGGCGAGCACGGCTCCTGCTCCGACGACCACGAGTCAGAGCATCGACACGACTGCGACCGGCTCGACCCCTGATTCGACGAGCACCGCCCCGAGCGTGGCAACCACGAGCCTCGCGACCACCACTCCCGGCACCAGCGTCGATCCCGGGCTGGACTCTTCGTGCGCCGGCGATTCCACCAGCACCGGCACGACCACCGGCACGACCACAACCCCCGGGACGACCACCGGAACGACCACCGGGACGACGACCACCACGACGACCACCACCACCACCACCACCACCACCACCACGAGCACGGGCACGGGATCGGCATCGAGCGCGGGATCGGCATTGGGCGCGGGCGCCGGGGCCTCAGCACTCGGGGCCCACGCCAAGATGCACCGCAACATAAGCTTCCGGCGTGATCGACGCCGGCCAGTTCACCGCGGTTGACATGCGCGTCGGCCGCGTGGTGGCGGTCGAAGACTTCCCCGAGGCGCGCGTGCCGGCGTGGAAGCTCACGATCGACTTCGGGCCCGAGATCGGGGTCAAGCGCTCCTCGGCGCAGATCACCCACTACTCGCGCGAGCAGCTCGAGGGTCGCCTGGTTGTGGGCGTGGTCAACCTCGTCCCGCGCCTGATCGCGCGGTTCAAGTCAGAGGTGCTCGTGCTCGGCGCGCTCGACGAGGCCGAGGGCGTGGTGCTGCTGGCGCCTGACAAGGAAGTCGCAATCGGATCCAGGATCGCCTAGAAGGCTCCGGGATCGCCTAACCAGGCGCTCAGGGACCGCCTAGCCAGGCGCTCAGGGATCGCGTAGCCAGGCGGTTCCGGGCGTG
>DASPTB010000183.1:0-9599 GCA_035623615.1 Actinomycetota bacterium | reverse complement strand
TTGATGCCGGGGATGTCGTACGGGTTCGCGAGGTCCGCCGAGAGCACGGTGATGACCACCTGCACCTCGTCGCGGTAACCCTCGGCGAACGTCGGCCGCAGCGGACGATCGGTGAGCCGCGCCGTCAGGATCGCGGTCTCGGACGGCCGGCCTTCGCGGCGGAAGAACCCACCGGGGATCTTGCCGGCCGCGTACATGCGCTCTTCCACGTCGACGGTCAGCGGGAAGAAGTCGATCCCCTCGCGGGGGTTGGAGCTGGTGCACGTCGCCAGGATCTGGGTCTCGCCCAGCGTGACGACGCAGGCGCCCTGCGCCTGCGGGGCGAGCTTGCCGACCTCGACGGACAGCTCGGAGCCGCCGATGGTCTTGGATCGCTTGATCATGAGAATCCTCCTTGGATGCGCCGGCCGCGTCGGGAGGCGGCCGGGCGGGGTGTTCGTCCAAGGGAGCGAGGGCCGCGGCCGATTCTCAGTGGTGGACCTCGGACGGCGACGCGCCCGATGCGCTCGGGTGCCTCTGCCGAAGCCCGCAACTGACAATCGACCGTTTTCCCGGGCCGGTCGCCCCTCCTACGGTTTCGTCCTTACGGTCACCTCCCGGCGAAAATCGAAGAGGCGGCTTCCGCCGCCTCCGCTTCTTAGCGTCTCAGCCCGAGGCGCGCGATGAGCGCCCTGTATCGCTCGATGTCCTCGCGGCGCAGATAGTCGAGCAGGCGCCGCCGCTTCCCGACCATCTGCAGGAGACCCCGCCGGGACGCGTGGTCCTTGGCACTGGTCTTCAGGTGCTCGGTCAGATCCTGGATGCGCCGAGTAAGGATCGCGACCTGCACCTCGGGCGAGCCGGTATCGGCGTCCCCGCGGCGGTGGTCGGCGATGATCTCGGTCTTCTGCTGCGTGGTAAGAGACATAAAGACTGCCCAAGGCTACCACACGCCCTGGTCAGCCCCCGGGGCGCCTCACAATTCTCACATGCCACCCATAGGCGCCGCCGGCATCGGGGCCGACAGCCCCGCGGGCACCCAGATCCCGAACGCGCAGAGCGCTGCCAGGATCAGGAATCCGCCCCCGACGACCCGGGCCGCGACCTCGCCGTGGCGCCAGACCTTCTCCGCGAGAATGACCGCGGCAAGCACGACCATCGCCGCGAGGTTCATCACGCCGACCCCGATGAGCACCACCATCAGCGCCCAGCAGCAGCCCACGCAGTACATGCCGTGGTGCAGTCCGACCCGGAAGTCGACGGCGGCTCCCCGGTAGGACCCGTACTTGAGGAACATGCCGATCGGGCTGCGGCACGTTCGCAGGCAGACATCTTTGAGGGGCGTCAGCTGATAGATGCCCGCGAGGGCGAAGATCGCTGCCGCCAGCCAGCGCCCCGACGCCGGGTGCCCCGTGATGATCCTGTCCAGCGCGACGACGGCGGCGAACGCCAGCAACCCGTACAGCGCCCATGCGACCACGTAGCCGGCGAGGAACGCGAAGGTTCGGGTGGTCCGCCTGGCAACGCCCGGCGACTGCGCGATCGCCCGCGTCCACAGCATCGCCATCGGCGCCTGCGACGGCAGCATCATCGCCGCCATCATCGCCACCCACATGCCCATGAAGAGGCCGAAGGACATGCCCATGGTGCCGGGCCCGACGTCCATGCCCCGGGTCAGCTGGATGGTGACGATCCACGAGAGCGCGGCGAGCGCCGCGATCCCGCCCGCGGGCACGACGGTTCCCGCCCGGAACCAGGGCCTGCGTTCGGAAGCGGAGGATGCTCCCTGACTCACCCGGCGTAGGCGAAGTCGGTGATGAAGCTGTTGCGGTCCGAGGTGGTGAACTCCCAGGCGTCGTGGTACGCGACCTCCACCGACTTGGCCTGGGTCACCGGCTGCGTGATCGCGCCCAGCAGCGGGTTGGTGATGACGGCAGGGTTCTCGCCGTCCATCCCGATCACCTGCTCGACGCTCATGGTCAGCGCGTCGCCGACCTGCACCGAGCGCGCGCCGTCAGAGGCGTCGAACGTGATGGGAACGGACTTCACCCCCGCGACCTCGCCGATGAGCGGCGCCAGGTTCCCCAGATGGCCGCCCGCCTGGCCGGAGAAGATCGCTCCCAGCGCCTCGGCCTGGTTCGGTTCGGCCCGGTCGTCCAGGTACAGGGCCACCTTCCAGTTCCCGTCCGTCATCTGCTTCGGCGTGTGGACGGCGAGCGCCGCGTTCAGTCCGGCGAGGTCGACGCCGTCGCGCTCGCCTTCCGTGATGTGCCACGCGAAGAAGACGTCGCACGCGTCCTCGGTGGCGGGACCGAGCCAGATGCACGGGCAGCTGACGGCGCAGCTGCACGCTTCGAAGTACTGCCCCTTGACCGCGAATGACATCGCGAACCCCCGTTCCGGTCGAAAAGTCTTGGAAGTCGAGAACGGGTCCGCCGACGGCGCCAGACCCGGAACGGATGGCGATCAGCCCGGCGATGAAATGACCCCGCCGGCCGAGATTCGCGCGGCGTGGGGTCCGAAGTCCTTCTTCGAGAGGCTCTGCACCAGCCGGATCGCGGCGTCCGACGGGTCGGGCTCGGGCTGGCCCGCGCCGACGAGCCGGACGGGAACGAGGCGGGCAACGACGAACGCCCCGTCCGACGCCATCGTGACCCGCAGGACCGCTGAGATCCCGAGCACGCCGTCGACCGAGTAGTCCTGGTAACCGGCGAAGTTCCCCAGGCTGTACGCGATCAGACGGTGGCGGTAGAACTCCATGCCGCGGAGCACGTGCGGCCCGCTGGCGATCACCAGGTCGGCCCCGGCGTCGACGGCCATGTGCGCGAAGGCTCGCGGGTTGCCGCGGTCCTCACCGTCGTAGACCTCCTCCCGGCCGGTCACGTGTGTCTCGCCGGCGCCCTCGGCGCCGGCGTGCATGTAGACGACGACCACGTCCGCACGTTCGGCGGCCGTTCGGATCAGCGCCCGGGCGGCGGGAAGGTCGAGCAGCGAGGCCGTGTAGCCGTACGGGGCGAAACCCACGAACGCGACGCGGACGCCCCGCTGGGTGACGACGGCGACGTGTCCGGGCAGACCGGTGTTCGCGATGTGGACGCCGCGAAGGGCGGCGAGCGTGTCCTCGAGCCCCGCGTACCCGAAGTCGAGCGAGTGGTTGTTCGCGTGGTTCATCACGGTGAACCCGGCCTGCGCCAGATAGGTCGCGTACGACGGCGGCACGCGGAACGCGAAGCAGGTCGGCGGCGCGGGGGGCGCGCTCGGCGAGCCGCTCACCGGCGGCCGCGACGCGGTCGGCGTGGGCGTCGGCGTGGCGCACTTCGACACGCTCTGGTCAGTGAGCGTTCCTTCGAGATTGCCGAACACGATGGGCGCGCGGAGGGCGCTGCGAATCGCCGACAGATACGTGGACGGCGACGGCGGGAGGTCCGGCGTGTTCCCGAGCATCGTGTCGCCGACTGCCGCGATCGTCACCGTTCGCAGCGGTCCCGAAGACGGCGAGGGACCCGCGGAGGCACGGGCAGAGGGAGACGCGCCCGAGGGCGCCGCGGCCGGCGCCTCCCTCGCGTCCGTGACGATCCGGTGCCGGCCTTCGGTCATCGCCCACGCGATCGACGCGGCGAGGACGACGAGCACGAGGGCGAGCGAGATCGCCGCGAGCATCCGCGGCCCGCCGGCCGGTGGCTCGAGCCGATCGGCCCGAGAGAGGCGTGGATCCGCCTGGCCCCCAGCGAGATCCCGGTCGTCAGGTGGTTCCGGGCTCAGAGGAGTCCCCTTCGGGCAGCCGGACGATCGCGCGCGTGCGTCGCACGTCGGCGTCGATCTTGCGCGTCAGCGCCTCCACCGAGTCGAGGCGTTCCTCGTCCGAGATCCGGTCCCAGAACTCAATGGTCATGTGCTCGCCGCGGATGTCGTCGTCGAAGTCGAGCAGGAACGCCTCGAGGTGCAGCGGCTCGACGCCGAAGGTCGGGTTCGTGCCGACGTTGACGGCCGCCACCCATGCGCCGCGCGCGAGGGTCGCCGTGCCCGCGTACACGCCTTTGCCGGGCAGCAGCATCTTCGGCGGGAGGTCGAGGTTCGCCGTCGGCCACCCGAGCGTGGTCCCGCGCCCCGCGCCTTCACCCACCTTCCCCTCGACCGCGTAGCGGCGGCCGAGCGCAAGCAGCGGCCACCCGACGTCGCCGTCCGCGAGCGCCTGCCGCACGGCGGTCGAGGAGACGATCCGGCCGTCGATCTCGAGCAGGGGCACGCCCTCCGCGGCGAAGCCGAGCGTCCGGCCGAGCTCCTCCAGGGTCGCCACGGTGCCGAGGCCCTTGTAGCCGAAGGTAAAGTTCGCGCCGACGACCACGTGCTCGGCGTGCAAACCTTCCACGAGCACCGACTTGGCGAACTCGTCGGGCGGCACGCGACTGAACTCCTCGGTGAACTCGAGCACGAGCAGCGTGTCGATCCCGAGGGCCGCGATCAGCTCCTCCTTGCGGGCCGGCGAGGTGAGCTGGCGCGGCTCGGTCCCCGGCGCGAAGACCTCGCGCGGGTGCCGGTCGAACGTGACGGCGACCGAGGGCAAGCCGAGGTCGCCGGCGAGCGCGACGGTCCGGCCGATGACCGCCTGGTGCCCCCGGTGGACGCCGTCGAAGAACCCGATCGTGACGACGGCGCGCTCGGCGGCGAGCGGGAGCGAACTGATGCTGCGAACGACCTCCATCGCGCCCGAGCGTACCTGCTCAGGAGCCTAGGGGTCGCCCCCGACCACGCGGCTCAAGCGGGCACGAGGACCACGTCCGGAACGCCCTTGGGGCCCTCGTCGTGGTAGATCCCGAGGAGCGTTCCGTCGGGCCCGTGCACCCGGTAGGGGCCGTCGATCCCTGCCGGCCCCAGCAGCCGCCCGTGCGACACGGCGGTCGCCTCCTCGTCCGTCACCGCGACTCGCGCCAAGTGGCCGAGCGCGGCCGCCGGTTCGGCCGGCGCGGCCGGGTCGTCGGGCGGCCGCGCGTCCTCCACTCGGAAGGGCCCGATCGCCGTGCGCCGCAGTCGGGTCAGGTGCGCGCCGCACCCCAGCCGCGCCCCGGTGTCGGCGACGAGCGTGCGAACGTACGTTCCCCTCGAGCACGCGACGCGGAACTCGAACGACGGCGGCTCGAACGCGCGGAGGTCGAACGCCTCGACACGAACGGTCCGGGGCGGCGCGGCGACGGCTTCGCCGCGCCGCGCCGCCCGGTGGAGCCGCTCGCCTCGGACCTTCACCGCCGAGTAGGCCGGCGGGACCTGCTCGATCTCGCCGACGAACGCGGCCATCGCATCGCGCAGCTCGTCCACACCCACCCGCGCCGCCTCCTCGGGATCTCCCCCGACGGCGGCGCCGTCCGCGTCGAGCGTGTCGGTCTCGACGCCGAGGACTCCTGTTCCCTCGTACTCCTTCTCGAGGTCGCCGACGAACCGGAGCAGCCGCGTGGCCCGGCCTGAGGCCATCAACAGGAGCCCCGTCGCGGAGGGGTCGAGCGTGCCGGCGTGGCCGACCTTGCGGACGCCCAGCGCCCGCCGGACCTGGTCGACCGCGTCGTGCGACGTCATCCCCGCGGGCTTGTCGACCAGGAGGAAGCCGCCCGGCGCGTTCGTCATGCCTCCGCGCGCGGGCCGAGCGCGGCCACGACCGCGTCGATCGTTCCCCGCACTCCGAGGCCCGAGGTGTAGCCGGCCGCGAGGCGATGGCCGCCGCCGCCGTGCGCGCCGGCGATCGCACCGACATCGGTCTCGCCTCGCGAGCGAAGGCTCACCTTGAAGCGCCCGTCACGCTGCTGTTTCAATACACACGCGACGTCGGCCTCGCGCGCGGTGCGCACGACGTCGATCAGGTCGTCCGTCTCGCCGAGCGCGACCCCCGTCCGGGCGAGGTCCTCCTGCGTCAGGTACGTCCAGACGAGGCCCCGCCCCGCGCCCGGCACGAGCTCGGCGCGGCCGAGCGCCACCGACAGGAGCTGGAGGCCGGCGAACGACCCGTCCTCGAACAACGCCTGCGCAAGCCGGGCGTGGTCGAATCCGTGCTCGCGGAGGTGGGCAGCGATGCGCAAGGTCTCCTCGGTCGTCGCCTCGTACTGGAACCGGCCGGTGTCGGTGACGACCCCCGCGTACAGGCACGCCGCCGTCTGATCCGACAACGGCAGGCCCATTCGCTCGACGAGCCGGAAGACGACCTCGGCCGATGACGCCGCATGGGGGTCGATCAGGTTCACCGAGCCGAAGCCCGGGTTGGTGACGTGGTGGTCGATGACGACGACTTCGCCGGCGCGGTCGGTGCAGGCGACGAGCGAGCCGAGCCGGTCGGCCGACGCCGCGTCGCACGTGACCATCACGTCGGGCGCGGCCGGGAACTCCTTTGCGGGCACGATCGGTGCGGGCTCACCCACCAGATCGAGCCATGCCGGCCGCTCCATCGGGTCGTTCGCCCACGAGCAGACGACCTCGGTGCCGCGCGTTCGGAGCGCCCCCCCGAGGCCGAGCATCGAGCCGATCGCGTCGGGGTCGGGGTTTATGTGGCACGCGATGGCCACCCGGGGCGCGGCCTCCAGGATCGCCGCGGCCCTCGCGAGCGAGTCCTCGAAGGCGACGGGGCCCGGCTGCTCGGCGGGCATCGCCGGCGTCATTCGGCGGCATCCTTTCGTTCCGCCGGCGCCCCGCGTCCCGCGGGAGTGCCGGGCTCGGCCGGCTCGGCGTCCTTCGACTCGGCCGCCCCCTTCTTCGACTCCGTCTCGATCTGCTTCAGCAGCTCGGAGACGCGCTCGACCTGCGTGAGCCCGATGTCCTCCTCGAACTCGAGCTCGGGCGTGAACTTCATGCGCACCTGCTGGCCGAGCGCGGCCCGCAGGTGCGCGGTTGCGGACTCCAGCCCGGCGTGGGTGCGCCGCTTCGCGGCGTCGTCGCCGAACGCCGTGTAGAAGACGGTCGCGTGCCGCAGATCGCCCGTCACGTCGACGTGCGTCACGGTCACGAACCCTACGCGAGGATCCTTGAGCCGGGGGATCTCCTCGGCGAGGATCTCGCGGAACTCCTCCGCGACCCGGTCGGGACGCGTTCCCTCCGTCATCGCCCGCTCCTCACTCGTCGTCCGGCGAATGCAGCGAGACCTCCGCGTCGATGAGCTCGACCCCGGGGAATCCCTCCACGTGCCGCTCGACCTGATGCATGACCTTCGTCAGCTGATGCCGCTCGCCGGAAACGGCAGAGACGCCGATCGCCGTGCGCTGCCAGAGGTCCTGGTGGTCGACCTCAGCGACCGCCACGTTGAACCGCTGGCGGAGCGACGCGGTGAGCGTCTTCACGACGTGTCGCTTCTCCTTGAGCGAGGTGCAACCGGGGACCCGCAGGTCGAACCGGCACAGGGCCACGAGCATCCGCCCCTCCCCGGCGAGCCGCTCCCCGGCTCGCGCTTCTACAGCGTCCGGGCGACTTCCCGGACCTCATACGTCTCGATGACGTCGCCCTCGTGGACGTCCTGGTAGTTCTCCAACCCGATGCCGCACTCGAATCCCTCGGCAACGTCTCGCACATCGTCCTTGAAGCGGCGGAGCGACCCGACCCGGCCCGTGTACACGATCGCGCCGTCGCGCACGAGCCGCGCCAGCGAGTTCCGCGTGACGCTCCCATGCGTCACGTAGCAGCCGGCCACCACGCCGCGCGGCGTCCGGAACACCTGCCGGACCTCCGCGCGTCCGAGCTCGGCCTCCTGCTCCTCCGGGGCGAGCATCCCCGCAAGCGCGGCCCGGATGTCGTCGAGGGCCTGGTAGATGACCCGGTAGAGCCGCAGGTCGACGCTCTCCTTCTCGGCCAGCTCGCGCGCGTTCGGATCGGGCCGGACGTTGAACCCGATCACGATCGCGCCCGAGGCCGCCGCCAGGCTGATGTCGTTCTCGTTGATGCCGCCGACCCCGCGGTGCAGCACCTGCACCCGGACTTCGTCCTGCGGGAGCTTGTCCAGCGCGTCGACGATGGCCTCGAGCGTGCCCTGGACGTCGGCCTTGATCACGAGGTTCAGCGACGGCAGCTCTCCTTCCCGCGCCATGCGCAGGAGCTCGGTGAGCGACGCGGCACCGGGGCGCGAGGCGGCCAGGTCGGCGGCGCGCGCGTGCACCACGCGCTCGTGGGCGAGGTTCCGCGCGACTTTCTCGTCGGCGACGCCCCTGAAGTCATCGCCGGCCTCGGGCACCTCCGACCAGCCGAGCACCTCGACCGGCTTTGCGGGGCCTGCCTCGGCAACCGGCTGCAGGTTCTCGTCGAACATCGCGCGCACACGACACCAGGCCGCACCGCAGACGAGCGCGTCCCCGGTGCGAAGACTCCCCCGCAGGACGATCAGGGTGGCGACGGGGCCGCGCCCCCGGTCGAGGTGCGCTTCCATCGCGACGCCGCGCGCCGGGGCCTCGGGATCTGCCTTCAGCTCGAGCAGGTCGGCAACGACCAGGATGGTCTCCACGAGCGAGTCGAGGTTCTGGCCGCTCTTGGCCGAGACGTCGACGAACTCGGTGTCGCCGCCCCACTCCGCCGGGATCAGACCCTGCTCGGACAACTGCTGGCGCACGCGCTGCGGGTCGGCTTCCTCCTTGTCGATCTTGTTGACCGCCACGATGATCGGAACGTTCGCCGCCTTCGCGTGGTTGAGCGCCTCGACGGTCTGGGGCATCACGCCGTCGTCGGCGGCGACCACCAGGACGACGATGTCGGTGACGTTGGCGCCGCGCGCGCGCATGGCGGTGAACGCCTCGTGGCCCGGCGTGTCGACGAAGGTGACCTCACGCGGCCGATGGACCTGGTAGGCGCCGATGTGCTGCGTGATGCCGCCGAACTCGCCCCCGACGACATCGGTCTTGCGGATCGCGTCGAGGAGCAGCGTCTTGCCGTGGTCGACGTGACCCATGACGGTCACCACGGGGGGCCGCGGCCGCAGGCGCGCGGGATCGACTTCCTCGTCCTCCGCGTCCACTTCGGTGGCGGCCTGCGCCACGACCTCGACGGCCTTCCCAAGCTCGGCGGCGACCACCTCGATGGCCGGGTCCGACAGGGGCTGCGTCACCGTTACCATCTCGCCGGCCAGCAGCAGGATCTTCACGATCTCGGTCGGCTCGGCGCCCAGGCGCTCGCCGAGCTCCTGCGCGCTGGCCCCGTGGGGAACACGGATGGCCGCGGCGGAGGGAGCCGGACCGGGAGCCGGGACTGCCTCGGCCTCGGGGATCTCCACCACCGGCCCGGAGGACTCGGGCTCGGCGGGCGTGGGCTCGGCGGGCGCGGGCTCGACCACCTGCGCCGCGAGGTCGGGCGCCACCTGCCCGTTGCCCTCGGTGGCCTCTGGCGCGCGCTTCGCGGGCGCCTTCTTTCGGGCGGGCGGCGTCTCGGCCGGCTTCTCGGCGGCGAGCTTCGGTTTGCTCCCGGGCTTGACCTTCCCGCCGGCGGCGCGGATGCGCGGAACGGCCTCCTCGGGCACGGTCGACGACGCCGTTCGGCTCTCGTACCCCATGACCTCGAGCGACGCGAGCACTTCCTTGCTCTCGACGCCGAGCTCCTTGGCCAGCTCGTGAACCCTCACCCTTGCAGCGCCTCCTCGATCTCGCGCATAAGACTAGCGGCCCCGGCCG
>DASPTB010000179.1:0-13587 GCA_035623615.1 Actinomycetota bacterium | reverse complement strand
CGCAGACCCTCGATCGAGTGGGCGATGATCCGCGGGGTGAACGATCAGGACGAGCAGGCGCGGTTGCTCGCGCCGATTGCCCACCATCTGCGGGCACACGTGAACCTCATCCCGATGAACCACGTCGAGGGAAGCGCCTGGAAGCCCAGCACTCCCGCCCGGATGTCCGGCTTCGTCGGGGTCCTGGAAGGCGAGGGAGTGAACGTGACCATCCGCGACACACGCGGCCGCGAGATCCAGGCGGCGTGCGGCCAGCTGCGTCTGGAGCACGATTCCGCGGTGTTCGCATAACGCACGCACGTTCGAACCCATGCACGAATCCGTGTCCCGGTTGTTGAAGTCCCCGAGGACGCCCCCCACAATTGAGCACGAGGTCGCCAGCCAGGGCGACCTCGAGGCGTATCTGGCAGAGAGCGGGACAGACCCGCGGGGGAAGGAGACGAACCATGGCGCAGTACGAGGCTTACTGCGTGAAGTGCAAGGCCAAGCGCGAGTTCGAGGGTGAGGAGACGACCCTCAAGAACGGCCGCAGGGCCGCCAAGGGCAAGTGCCCGGTGTGCGGCACGACCGTGATGCGCATCCTCGGCAAGGCGTCCTAGCCAAGCAGGGAGAACCGGACCTCTTCACTGGCTGGGCGCCCCTCGCGCCCGGCCGGGTCCGTCAGGAGCGAGGCCGGATCAGCTCGCTCGGAGCGAAGACCTGCACCCGCCTGCGGTGACGGGTGGCCAGGTCGGCGACCGTCATCCGCTCGAATACCTGGCGAATGGCGAGGTGAACGTCTCCCCACAGCTCCTGCAGCCCGCACTGAGCGTCCTGGAAGCACGTGTGGTCGCCCGCGTCCAGGCACGTCATCGGGTACATGGGCCCCTCGATCGCGTCCACGACGTCGGCGACCCGGATATCCGCCGGATCCCGTGCCAGGCGACAACCACCGCCTGCGCCACGGAAGCTCTCGACGAGCCCCGCCTTGTGCAGGGCGCCCAGCTGCTGCTCCAGAAAACGCAGGGGGATCTGCTGGGAGTCGGCGATCGAGCGGGCGGGCACCAGGCCCTCCTCGTCGGCCTGACGACGCACCGCGAGCTCGATCATCGCCCGCATCGCGTACTCGGTCTTCTGGGAAACCTTCAGCATGTGCCGTGACCTCGGAAGACAAGGTAGCCGGGGGGATCGGTACCGTCAATCCACGCCGCGTCAGCCGGCGCCGCTCGCCGGCTCGTCCGGAGCCGCACGGACGGGCACGACCCGCGGGGGCCATTGTGACCGGGTGTCCCAGACGTGCAGCAGGACCACCTTGAGCGCGGCCACCACGGGAACGGCGAGGAGCATGCCCCAGATGCCCAGCAGGGCGCCGCCCACCAGGAGCGACAGCAGGACGGTGACCGGATGCAGGCGCACCGCCTCGATGTGCAGCCGCGGCGACAGGATCCGCTGGTCAAGCTGCTGCACCAGCACCAGCACCACGCAGGCGGCCACCGCGAGCGGCCATCCGCCCCGGATCGGGAGCCCGTACGGCGTCGTGTTCGGCGCCGCCAGGGCGACCAGCAGGACGGGAACAGCGGCGAGCAGGGTCCCGATGAGGGGAACGAGCGCGAGCAGGCCCGTGAGCGCGCCCAGCATCGCCCAGTAGGGAAGCCCGATCCCCCAGAACCCGAGCGCCGCCACGAACCCGACCAACACGGCGACGATGAGCTGCCCGCGGAAGAAGCTCCCGAGCGTCTCGCCGACCTGACGGGCGACCGACATCACCTCGTCCCTGCGCGACGAGGGAACCAGCGCCTCCGCGCTCCGCCTGATCGCCGGCAGGTCGACCAGTAGGTAGAAGGCGATCAGCGGGCCGAGGACGAGCGTGATCGCCACTCGCACCACGCCCGCCGTCCAGGAGGTGAGGCGCCCGAAGAACGAGGCCGCCGCGCCGCCGCGCTTGAACGCCGCGGCGAGATCCGCCCTCCCGATGTGCAGCCCGAGGCGGTCCGCCGCGGAGGTCAGTCCGTCCTGGGCGCGGTTCACGAGGTTCGGGACGCCGGCCACGAACTGGCTCGCCTGGTGTCCGACCACGGGGATGAGAAGGGCGAGCCCGATGCCCACCACCGCGAGGAACACGACGTACACGAGCACGGAGCCGAGCAACCGGCGCACGCGCCATCGGCGCTCGAGGTCCGACACCACCGGATTCAGGAGATAGACGATCACGAGGGCGACCACGAGCGGCGGGAAGACCACGCGGATCGGATACAGCACGAACCGGAAGATCCCGAACGCGAGGATGAGGATCCCGATCACCGACCACGCGAGGAGCCCGAGGCGCGCGGATCTCGCAACAAAGGGATTGGAGAAGAACGGTCGTCGGTCCGGCGGTGCTGGCAAACCTAACCCCCCCGGGCTGTGAGGGGAGCCACGGTGCGCCCATTATATTGGCCCGGTGCTGCCGGCCGTTCCCGTCCCCCCGCGAAGCGTCGACGAGCTCGCCGAACACGCGGGTGAGGAGGCGGTTTCGCGGCTGCGCGAGTCCGCCCGGGCCCTGGAGGGAGCGAGGATCCTCCACCTCAACTCCACCAACTTCGGCGGGGGGGTCGCCGAGCTGCTCTTCACCCAGGTCCCGCTCATGAACGACCTCGGCCTCGCGACCGACTGGCGCGTGATCCACGGCCACGAGGACTTCTTCACCGTCACGAAGGCCGTGCACAACGCGCTGCAGGGGGCGACCGTGCCCTGGACCGAGCGCATGCAGCAGGTCTATCTGGACCAGTGCAGGGAGAACGCGGCCGAGTTCACCGACGACTACGACTTCGTGATCGTCCACGACCCGCAGCCCGCCGCGATCCTTGCCATCCTCGACGACGCGGGGCGCCGGGCGGGCAAGTGGGCGTGGCGCTGCCACATCGACCTGTCGACCGCGTTCCAGCCGGTCTGGGACTTCTACGCCGGCTACGTCGACCGCTACGAGGGCGCGGTGTTCACGATGAAGGACTTCGTGCAGCCCGGTCTGGACGGCCCCGAGATCTTCCTGATCCCGCCGTCCATCGACCCGCTGTCGGCGAAGAACGCGTATGTCGACTCCGAGACGATCTACGAGTCGCTCTCGCGGTACGGCGTAGACCGGTCCCGCCCGATCATGACGCAGGTCTCGCGGTTCGATCCGTGGAAGGACCCCGTCGGCGTCATCGGGGCCTACCGCCTCGTCAAGCGAGAGGTTCCCGGGCTGCAGCTGGTCATGATCGCGTCGATGGCGAGCGACGACCCCGAGGGATGGCACTACCTCGAGCTCACGGAGAGCAGCCGCGAGAACGACCCCGACATCTTTCTGTTGACCAACCTGCAAGGCGTCGGGCACCTCGAGGTCAACGCCTTCCAGCGAGCATCGACCGTGATCGTGCAGAAGTCGATCCGCGAAGGGTTCGGACTCGTCGTCTCCGAGGGCATGTGGAAGGAACGGCCGGTGGTCGCGGGGGACGTCGGCGGCATCCGCCTGCAGATCGAGGACGGCGAGAGCGGCTACCTCGTCGACTCGGTCGAGGCATGCGCGGCGCGCGTCCTCGAGCTGCTCGGCGACTCGGCGGCGCGTGCCGCGGTGGGCCGCGCCGCCCGCGAGCGCGTGAGGGAACGCTTCCTCACACCTCGGGAGCTCGAGGACTACCTGCGGATGCTCGCCGCGCTGTAGCGACATGCCCGCGCCGATCGTCGTCGCCTCCAACCGAGGACCGATCGCGTTCGTTCGGGGCGCGGACGGGTCGGTCACCGCCAAGCGCGGAGCCGGCGGGCTCGTGACGGCGCTGTCGGGCGCGCTCGCGGCGAGCGGCGGCCTGTGGATCGCGAGCGCGATGACCGACGAGGACCGCGAGCTGGCGGGGCGCGGACGCGTCGACGTCCCCGGCGACGACGCGTCCGCGTACTCGCTCCGCTATCTCGGGTTCGACGCCGGACTGTTCGACCGCTACTACAACGGCTGGACCAACCGGGTGCTGTGGTTCCTGCACCACTACCTGTGGAACCTGCCCCAGACGCCGATCTTCGGCAACGACACGCAGGACGCCTGGGATGCCTTCGTCGCCGTCAACCGCGCGTTCGCCGAAGCGATGGCCGAGGAAGGCGGCCGGCTTGGGCCATCCACCGCGTTCTTGGTCCAGGACTACCATCTGTCGCTCGCGCCGGCCATGTTGAAGGAGCTGCGACCCGGCGCCCGCATCGCCCACTTCTCGCACATTCCGTTCGCGGGTCCGAGCTACCTGCGGATCCTTCCCGAGCGGTTCCGGACGGCGCTGCTCGAGGGGTTGCTCGGCGCCGACGTGGTCGGGTTCCACACCCCCGCATGGGCCGACCGCTTCCTGCTGTCGTGCCGGCTGCTCGACGGCGCCCGGGTGAACCTGCGCCGCAGGACCGTGCGGTGGCACGACCGCGAGGTTCGCGTGCGCGTCAACCCGATGGGCCTCGACGTCCGCGCGCTCAGCGAAGAGGCGGCGCGGCCCGAGGTCGGCCGCGCTCGCGAGGAGCTGCGCGTCTGGAAGGGCGACCGCGCGATGCTGCTGCGAGTCGACCGCGCCGAGCTCTCGAAGAACATCCTGCGCGGGTTCATCGCATTCGACCGGTTCCTCGAGACGCACGCCGAGTGGCGCGGTCGTGTCGTGTTCCTGGCCCTGCTGAATCCGTCGCGCGAGGACATCCCGGAGTACGCGGCGTACGTCGGCGAATGCGTCCGTGCTGCCGAGTTCGTCAACGAGCGCTGGGGCAGTGCCTCGTGGCGGCCGATCGACGCGCGCGTGCGCGACGAGTACGCGCAGACCCTCGCCGCCTACGCGCACTACGACGCGCTCCTCGTCAACCCGACCCTCGACGGGATGAACCTGGTGGCGAAGGAAGGTCCGACGCTCAACACCCGTGACGGCGCGCTCATCCTGTCGGAGACGGCGGGCGCGTTCCAGGAGCTGCAGCGGTGGGCCCTGCCCGTCAACCCCTTCGACGTGGACCAGACGGCGGCCGAGATCGCCGAGGCGCTCGACATGCCGGCCGAGGAACGGGCGGCACGGCGACGCGGGCTTCTCGGGGCCGTGCGGCGCAACCCGCCGAGCAGGTGGCTGGCGTCGCAGCTGAGCGACCTCGGCCTCGGCTGATCGAGCTCAGCCGGCCAGCCGCGCGAGGAAGCTGACGAGCCCGGCCGGACCGGTCACGAGCTCGTCGGCGGCGGCCAGCAACTCGGAGGGCGTCTCCGGGCCGTCGACGGCGACCTTCACGGTGACGACGCCGTCGGCGGCCAGCTCGTCGAGCGCCGAAAACGCCGCCAGGTCGGCGACGTCGTCGCCCGCGAACAGGCAGGCGCGCAGGCCGCGGGCCTCGACCTCGCGGGCGACGACGCTGCCCTTGCCCGGCGTCTCAGCGGGCGCCAGCTCGAGCACCATCTTCCCGGGAAGCACCAGCAGGCCGTGCGCGTGCGCAAGTCGGTCGAGGACCGGGCGAATCACAGCGACCGCGTCGCCCGGTCGATCGGCCTCGCGGACGTGAATGGCGATCGATCTCCCCTTGTCCTCGATCCGCACGCCCGGCCAGCCCGAGGCGGCTTCGTGGACGGCAGCTCGCACGGCGGCGAGCTCGTCGTCACCGGGTCCGGGCTGCTCGAGGCCGTAGTGGCCCAGCACGGCCACCCCAGGAACGTCGAGGATCGACCGGACTTCCGGCGACGGCCGCCCCGAGACGAGCGCGACGATCGCGTATTTCTCGGCGAGCCTCGCAAGCACCTCGCTCGCGCCGGCGACCGGGCGGGCCGCGTCGGGGCGCGCCGCGATCTCGGAGAGCGTGCCGTCGAAGTCGAGGAAGAGGCCGGCGCGCGACCGAAGCTCCCGCAGAGAGCTCAACCGGCCGCGCGGGTTCGCACCTCGATCCGCGGGTGCGGGCGGCGGCACGCCGATCAGGTCGACGACGTGGCCATGTCGGCGCCGACGATCACCGTGAGCTGCACGGGAGCGGAGAAGAGACTGCCGGCGGGCTTGATCTGCGCGCCGGATAGGTAGTGCTGCTCCATGTACTCGGCGCGGCTCTTCTGGCCCTGCTCGTAGTAGATGATCGTCGTCTGGTACGTGGTCTTTCCCGCGTTGGAGACGCCGTAGATCGTGTACCCCTTGTTCTTCAGGTTGTCGGCGACCGTGGCGCCCAGCCCGTTCGTGCCGGTGCCGTTCAGGACCTGGATCTTGACGCCCTTGACGGCTTCCTTGTGCGTGAGCCCCGGCGACTCGCTCGGCGAGGGAGAGATGGAGACGGACGGGGACGGCGACACGGACGGCGAGGGCGAGGGCGGCGTGAGCGCCTGGCTGGTGGAGGTCTGGAACCCCTTGCCGATCAGGAGTGCCCCGACCACGACGGCCACCGCCAGCAGGATGCCTCGAAGCGTCGACGTCGGCACGACCGATCAGCCTCCCTCGCGATCCCGGCGACTCATGGGCCCTCCTCGGCCCGCCACGAGTTTGCTCCGCCGGCGCCCGAACTCGGCGCTCGAGCAGGAAACCGGATCCGACGCCTCCGATCCCTGAGCCGCCGGAGCCGACGGACCAGCATCGGATCGTACTCCAACGCGGCCTGCAGGTCGATCGCGCGATTCAGCACCTGGTAGTAGCGGGTCGGAGCCATCCCGAGCCGGTCGCGGATCGCCGCGTCCTTCGATGCCCCCGCTTTCCACCAGGTTCGCTCGAAATCCAGCACCTCGCGCCAGCGCTCTCCGGCGTCGGCGTGACCTTCCCCTGTCGAACTCGAATTCATTCTTCCCCTGTGGCCGCACCTCGAAGCCTAGCACCCGCCTGTGAGACCGAACCTCACGGGTAGAGCCCGCGCGTCTGGTGGGCGGCCGCGACGCGGCTCACGCCGAGGACGGTGGCTGCCTCGCGCATCGTCACCTTCTTCTCCTCCGATAGCGCGAGCACATCGACGTAGGCGCGCTCCATGATCTTGCGCAGACGTTCGCTCACCTCGTCGTCGTCCCAGTAGTAGGACTGGATGTCCTGCACCCACTCGAAGTACGAGACCGTGACACCGCCGGAGTTGGCGAGGATGTCGGGAACGACCAGCACACCGTCGTCCTTGAAGATCGCGTCGGCCTCGGGCGTCGTCGGCCCGTTCGCCGCCTCGACGATCACGGACGCCCGGACCTGGCCGGCGTTCGCCTCGGTGAGCTGGTTCTCGATCGCGGCCGGGATGAGCACGTCGCACTCGAGTTCGAGCAATTCCTGGTTGGACACCTGCTCGCCGCCCTCGTACCCGACGAGCGTGCCGGAGTCGCGCACGTACGTGACGAGGCCTGTGTGCGAAAGTCCTTTCGGGTTGTAGACCCCGCCCTTGACGTCCGAGACGCCGACCACGACGCATCCCATCTCCTCGAGGAGCTCGGTCGCGTGCAGACCGACGTTGCCGAATCCCTGGATCACGACGCGCGCGTCCTCAACGGCCATCCCAAGATGCTTCAGCGTCGCGAGGGTCACGTATGTCACGCCGCGGCCGGTCGCGCTCTCGCGGCCCCTCGAGCCTCCGATCGCCATTGGTTTACCGGTGACAACACCGGGAACGGAGTAGCCCTCGCGTGTGGAGTACGTGTCCATGATCCAGGCCATGATCTCGGCGTTGGTTCCCATGTCGGGGGCGGGGATGTCGCGCTCGGGTCCGATCAGCGGAAGGATCTCCGACGCGTACCGGCGCGTCATCCGCTCCAGCTCGCTGCGAGACAGCGACTTGGGGTCTACGACCACGCCGCCCTTGGCACCCCCGTACGGGATGTTGACCACGGCGCACTTCCACGTCATCCACATCGCGAGCGCCTTCACCTCGTCCAGCGACACCTGGGGGTGATAGCGAAGGCCCCCCTTGGACGGCCCACGGGAGGTGTTGTGGTGGACGCGATACCCCGTGAACACCCTGATCTGGCCGTCGTCCATTCGGGTTGGGACGGAGACTTCCAGGGTGCGGCGCGGGTTGCGCAGCACCTCGTGAACGCCGGGATCAAGACCGATGATCCTCGCGGCGTCGTCCAGCTGGAAGAGGGCGGATTCCCAGGCCGAGGGGCTCACGGGCGAATACTGTACTGCGCCGACCTTCCCGGGCGTCCTCCGTCCCGGGAACGTCGTCCGCGGGAGGTCGCTCCGTCCGTCGGTCACCGGCGGCACCCGAGCTGGCGGTGGGATTCGAACCCACGACCTAGCGATTACAAATCGCTTGCGCTACCGGACTGCGCCACGCCAGCGTGCGTCGATCGTACCTTCTCGGCAGGCGCCGGCGGTCCCTCGGGCGGGCGCAGCGCGAAGGCGAAGAGGGCCACGGCCAGCGCCGCCGCCGCGTTCAGCGAGCCCACCCTTCCCGCCATCGGGATCGAGACGACCTCGTCGCACGCCTCACGCACGAGCCGGGACATCCCCGCGCCCTCCGAGCCGGCGATCAACAGCAGCGGTCGAGGCGGCGCAGGATCATGGATGGTCCTCGTCGCCGTCTCATCGAGCCCCACCGCGAGAAAACCGCGCTCTTTCAGCCGGTCGATCGCCCTCGGGAGGTTGGCGACGCGCGCGTGGGGCAGGTGCAGGAGCGCGCCGGCCGACGCCCGGATCGCTGTGGGTGAGACCGGCGCGGCCCGCCGAGTGCGCGTGACGAGCATCGCGGCGCCCGCTGCTTCGGCCGCGCGAGCCGCGGCCCCGAGGTTCTGCGGATCGGTCACGCCGTCGAGCAGGACGACGATCGCGTCGGCGGCGAACTCGAAATGGGAGAGCGCGCGCTCGTCCAGATCGGGAGGCGGTCGAACGACGGCGGCGACCTCCTGATGGTTCTCCACCCCAAGCGCGTCGATCCGCGACCGCGGCACCTCTTCGACGGAGATGCCTGCGGCGCGCGCCGCCTCCAAGACCTGATCCAGGCCCGGCGAGCGCTTCGCTTCCCGCGCGACCATCACGGCACGCGCTCGCCCCGCACGGATCGCCTCGGCGACAGCGCGCCGCCCCCCGATGCTCGCCTGCGGCGCACGCTCGCCCATGCGGCGGCGACTCGGACCGGTGCGGTCGGAGGTCACGGCTCCTCGGACGGCGCGGACCCCGAGCGCTCCTCGAGCGTCACGACCGCGAAGCACCCGGCACCGTCGCCGGTGAGCCCGAGACCTTCCGGTCGCGTCGCCTTCACCGAGACGCGCTCGTCGCCGACGCCCAGCACGCGGGCCAGATTCGCTCGGATCGCGGCTCGCCGCGGGGCGACAGCGGGGCGCTCGGCCAGGACGGTGAGGTCGCACCACACCGGTGCGAGGCCCGACCCCGCCACCATGACGACGACGCGGCCGAGCAGATCGAGCCCCGCGATGCCCTCGAACGCGGCCTCGGTGTCGGGGAAGTGCTCGCCGAGGTCGCCGAGTCCCGCCGCTCCAAGCATCGCGTCGGCGACGGCGTGACACACGACGTCGCCGTCGGAGTGCCCCGCCAGCCCGTCCTCGCCCTCGAACACCTCGCCGCCCAGATACAGGCGGCGGGCGCCCGCACGAGCATGCAGATCGATCCCGAGTCCCACGCGGACGGCCGACATGGCGTCCGTCAGGGTAGCCGTCCGACGTCGCCCGAGGCCACCAGCATCTCGGCCCGGCCAAGGTCGGCTTCGGTCGTGATCTTGAAGTTCAGGATCTCGCCCTCGACGACGGCCACGTCGAGCCCGGCCCGCTCGAGCAGCATGGCGTCGTCGGTCACCGACCAGCGCTCCCGGGCGGCCCAGTCGTGGGCAGCGCGAAGCGCTGCGGCAGCGAACGCCTGCGGCGTTTGCGCGAGGCCCAGCTCGGCGCGCGGGAGCGTCTCGACGATCCGGCCGTCCCGGACCCGTTTGACGGTGTCGGGGCTGGCCACCACGGGAACGGCCCCCGCGAACGGGTCGCCGACGGCCTTCGCCACGCGGTCGTAGAGCGAGGGAGGCGCGAAGGGGCGAGCGGCGTCGTGACACAGGACGAGAGGTGACGGCGGCGCGGCAGCGAGTCCCAGACGAGCCGACTCCTGGCGCGTCGCCCCGCCGGCGACCACTGCCTCGACCGGCGCGTCCCCCGCGAGCTCGCCGGCTACGGTCTTCGCGAACTCGACGTCGTCGGCGGGCACCACCAGCACGATGGAGCCGACCGACGACGCCTGTGCGGCCGCGCGCAGCGAGTGGACGAACATCGGGATGCCGCCGAGGGCGACGAACGCCTTGGGCCCGCCGACGCCCAGCCGTTCGCCGGAACCCGCCGCGAGCAGAACCAGGGCCGAGCTCAGGAAGCCGCACTCCCAGCGACCGGTGGCTCGGCCGCCCGCATGTCTGCGAGCTTGCCGAACACCAGCTGGCCGTTCGAGGTCTGCAGCACGTTGGTGACGACCAGGGTCACCGTGTCGCCGATGTGTCTGCTCGCGCGCTCGACCACCACCATCGTCCCGTCGTCGAGGTATCCCACGCCCTGCCCGCTCTCCCGGCCCTCTCGGATCAGCCGTACGTTCACGCGCTCCCCGACCGTGACCGGAGGCCGCATCGCGTCGGCGAGGGCGTGGATGGATCGTACCTGTACGTCGAGTGCCTGTGCCACCTTCGCGAGGTTGGCGTCGTTGGTGACGAGCGCCGCGCCGCGATCCTTGGCGAGCCGTACGAGCGCCGCGTCGACGTCGGTGGTGCGAGAGGTCTTCTCGTCGTCGACGAGGTGCACGTCAACCGTCGGATCACGGCGGAGGGCGACGAGCATGTCGAGCGCCTTCTTCCCGCGCGTGCGCCGGGTCGGGTCCGAGGAATCGGCGACGGCCTGAAGCTCACCCAGGACGCGCCGGGAGACGAGCATCGTTCCGGAGAGGAAGCCCATTCGGATGAGCGACTCGATCCTGCCGTCCAGGATCGCGCTCGTGTCGAGCACCAGGACCTCGCCCTCCCGGGTTCCGGCTGCACGGGTCTTCACGCCGAACATGGCGAACAGCTCGTCGCTCTTGGACCGCCCGATGTGGTAGCCGAGGTACCCACACACGTAGTAGAGGAGTGCCACCGAAGGGAACGAGGCCGTCGGCGGCAGATGAAAGATCGGGATGGACAGCAGCGCCGCGGGCAAGAGGGCGACGACCAGGCCGACGGCCCCGGCGAGGATTTCAGGAGCGGGGATCCGCCTGAATTCCCGCTCGACCCTCGTCGCCGCGCTCGCCGTGTGCCGCCCGAACACCCCGCCGAGGACGAAGCCGATGCCGGCGCCGAGGAAGACGCCGAGCGCGAGCCTTCCCGTCGTGACCTTGCCGATCCGCGTCGTGACGGTCCATCCGGCCATGGCGAACAGACCCACCATGATGAGCCGGACCAACTCCACAAGGAGCGAGCCTCTGTGGCGACGCCCGGTGTGGCCCCGATCGGTGTCGGGGTTCTCGTCCATCTCGCCGACTCCCGTCCTTCCGCGTCGCCGGGGCGCTCCCCCGGGCAGCGCGACGCCGGGGTGCGTTCGCACCCTTCTCTCTGTTCTCGGAGCGCGGACAGGGGCCCTTGAGCAGCGGCGATAGGAGGAACTGGCGCTCCACAAGGCTCGTCGACGTGGGACGGGCCTGTGGGCGAGGAGACGGACCCAGCCGCAGGGCGGACCGACTCAGCAGGTCAGTGGGCTTCTTCCAGCACCTTGTCGAGCATGGCCTCGGTCTCGGCCTCGGGCTGGTCGAAGGCGAAGGTGAGCTCGGAGATGAGGATCTGGCGGGCTCGGGAGAGCATCCGCTTCTCGCCCGCCGACAGACCCTTCTGCTTCTCCCGAATCGACAGGTTCCGGACGACCTCGGCGACCTGGTAGATGTCGCCGGACTTGATCTTCTCGACGTTGGTCTTGTACCGGCGGCTCCAGTTGGTCGGCATCTGGCTCTCCTCCTCGCGGAGGACGTCCATCACCTTCTTGACCTCGCGCTTCGAGACGACGCCGCGCAGGCCGACCTCGTCGGTGTTGTCGACGGGAACCATGAGGGTCAGGTCTCCCTGGGCGAGCTTCAGCTTGAAGTAGGTCCGCTTCTCACCTTGGAGTTCGCGTTCGACAAGGTCCTCGATGACTGCCGCCCCATGGTGCGGATAGACCACCTTGTCGCCCTTGTGAAACACAAAAACCCCCTCGCCTCTGCCGGTTGGGTGCGACGCGCGTCACCGAGGATAACACGGCGGCCCCCTCCTCCGCAAGTCAAAAGTGCTGGTCAGCGGCCCTATGGGGGCCGTCGAGCACCCTCGGCAGGCGCAGGAGCAGTGCGGCCTTGGTCCAGATGCCGGCTTCGCGAGTGCTGACGAACGCCGCAATTGGGGCGATCGTCAGACGTCCTCCTCGGCCCCCGTACGTCCTTCCGGAGCCGGGATCGCCCGGCGGCGACGGCGCAGGAGCATCGCCGTCCCGAGTATCGCGACGATCACGACCGCGGACCCGGCGAGGCCGGCCTTGACGGTCGTGTCGTGGTACGTGAGCACGATCGTGTGCGTTCCCGCCTTCACCGGAACGGCCTGCAGGAAGTAGTCGGCCCGGAGCACGGGTGCCGGTGCGCCGTCGACGGTCGCGTGCCAGTGGGGGTCGTAGGTATTGCGCACGAGGACGACGGCATCGCCGGGCGAGGACACCGTGATGCGCGCCGACGTGGGCGAGGTCCAGGCAAACGTCGCCCTTCCACCGCCGCGGCTTTCCGCGCGGGGACTCAGGCCGGGCGATCGCTCCAGGATCGCGTTCCACTCCGGCGTGAAGCCGAGCGCGGTCACCGCGCGGAGTGCCCCGGCCCCGTCGGTCACCGTCCAGCGTGGCACGACCGACGCCCTCGGGGGCGCCGGACCGCGGTAGAGGATCCAGCGGCCTTCTCGAGCCACGGGGACGAAGCCCGCGGTCGCCCTGCCTCCTCGCGGAACGACCTCCCACCCAACCTGCAGGAGGTCGAGCGTCGTCGACGACGGATCCATGACGGCGGCGTTGTTGTAGTAGTAGGGCATCGCCGAGACAGCACGCAGGTACGTCCAGTAGCGAAGCGGCTCGATCGAGTTGTAGCCCTGTGCGTCCTCGAGGCCAAACAGCATCGCGCGCTGGTCGCCGAGGGCGGGCCAGTCGGCGGGCGCCGTGTACTCGATGTAGGACGTGGACTCCGGCGGGTCGAGCGTGATGAAGCGCGCGCCGGGGACCTCGCGGAGGGCGTGGACGAACCGATCGGGCCGAGCGTAGCTCGCGGCCGGGATCGCGATCGGCCCGAGCGCGTTGAACGGCGGCTGGCGTGCGTCGATTCCGCTGATGCCGTCGGGCACGGTGGGCGCTCCGACGGCCTGTCCCGCGAGCCCGTTGGCGACGAGCTCCACGGCCATGACGAGCGGGATCAGCGCGGCCAGCGCCGGCCTGTGCGCGACGAGCAGCAGCACGGCCGCACCGACGAGAGCTCCGATGCCGAGGAGCGCCAGGCGGGCGACCGCGGGTCGCGTCAGCCACGGCAGCACGCCCCATACGAGCAACCCCGGCACGAGCGTCAAGGCGCGGCGGCGCCACACGTGCTCCTCGCGCCACGCCTCGACGCCCAGCCCGGCCAGCAGGGCGAGGGCCAGCAGCACGCCGTACCGGAACCGCCACGGGCTCTGGAGGTAGACATCGCCGAACGGGAGGTGCCCGGCAAC
>DASPTB010000173.1:0-23033 GCA_035623615.1 Actinomycetota bacterium | reverse complement strand
TCGCGGTGTGGGGGAGGCTGCGCAGAACCGGCGTGAAGGGCGCGAGTATCATCGCCGAGCAGGTGTGGGACCTCGCCGCGCTCGCGCGGGCGAGCCGGGAGGGCCGGCTGGCCGAGGCGCTCGCGGAGGGATCCGGCTCCGGGTCCGGTCCGGGCTCAGGGTCCGGGCGGGGCTCCGGGTCCGGCGCGTCCCGCGATTCCGGGGCCGCGCCGGCGCGCACCCTGTGGCACGCGAGCCCCGGGTCCGCCGGGTGAGGGGAAGCCCGTGGAACAGTCGAGGAAGCCGAACCGCGCGCGCGAGCAGGCCGAGGAGGCGCTGCTCGAGGCGCCGCGCCCGCATGCCGGCGCGCGCCCGCCGCGCCTGCTGGCCAACAGGCCGTTCCTGTGGCTTGCCGGCACGTACGCGACCGACCAATTGGGCTTCTGGGCGTTCCTGCTCGCGGTCATCGGCGAGGCCGGCTACCGGTTCCACGCCAGCGCCACCCAGCTCGCGATCTTGTTCGCCGCGTTCTCGGTGGTGTTCATCCCGCTCACCGTGCCGTTCGGCATGCTCGTCGACCGGTGGAGCCCCAAGTGGATGCTCTTCCTGTCGATCCTCGTGATGGTCGGCGCCGTGGCCTCGGCCATGGCGGCTCGCTCGATGCCGCTGCTGTACCTCGCGTTCGCGCTCGACGGCGTGGCGGCGGCGATGATGACGCCGGCGCGCGGGTCGCTCACCGGCCTGCTGGTCGAGGAGAAGGATCTGGTCCGCGCCAACGGCATGCTGAACGCGGTCTCCATGGTGGCGGTCATCGCGGGGCCGCTGATCGCCGCACTCCTCGAGCGCGGCGCCGCGTTCGACCCGGCCGTCTACTGGTTCGCGCTGGCCGCGACCGCCGTCGGGTTCCCGCTCGTGCTGGTGATCCCCGACCTCCGGCCGAAGGAGGCCGAGGAACAGAGCTTCCTGGAGGACCTCGCCGAGGGATTCCGCGTGAGCATGGGCGAGCCTCAGTTGCGGAGCCTCCTCGTGCTGACCGGCGCCGCGTGGTTTCTCGCCACCGTCCTCGTCACGTTCGAGCCGCTGTTCGTCAAGCACGTCCTGCACCGCGGGCTCGACGCGCTCGGGTACCTGTGGGTCGCGCACGGCGTGGGGGCGCTCGTCGGCGCCGTCGTGATCGCCGGGTGGCGGCGCGCCCAGGGCCGCGAGATCCTTCTGATCGGCGTCGCGCTCGTGATTGGTGGCGCCGGCTACCTCGCGTACGTGGGGACGACGACGTTCGACGTCGCGATGGTCGGGTCTGCTTTCTTCGGCCTCGGGATCGCGTGGCTGCTGACGCTCTCGCAGGCGCTCATCCAGCGCGTGGCCGCCGAGAACCTCCGCGGCCGGGTGACCGGCGTCGTCGGGATGCTCCAAGAGGCGGCGGGTTTCGTCTGCGCGGTCATCCTCGCCGTGATCGGCGGGCTGATCATCGACGTACGTCCATACCTCATCTGGTCGGGCGTCGGCATCGTGCTGTTCGGCGTGTACGGGCTCGTGGCGGCCCGCAGGTTCCGGCCCGTGGCCGCACCGGCCCCACCGGCCGCGCCCGCCCCCGGGAACGACCGCACGCGCGCGCCCGCGCCGTCGACGGCCGGGGACGATGCCTGAGCGGGCGGGCAGGCCGCCGCGTCCGACCGAGCCCATCCTGCACGTCGACCTCGACGCGTTCTACGCGTCGGTCGAGACGATCAAGGACCCGTCGCTCGCCGGCAAGCCGGTCGTGGTGGGCAGCCCGGCGGCCCGCGGCGTGGTCATGTCCGCCTCCTACGCGGCCCGCGCCCGCGGCCTGCACTCGGCCATGCCGTCGGTGCGGGCCCGGCGCCTCTGCCCCGACGCCGTCTTCGTTCCGCCCGACTTCGACGCGTACCGGGCCTACTCCAACCGCTTCCGCGAGGTCCTGCTGTCGTTCACGCCGCTCGTGGAGCCGATCTCGCTCGACGAGGCCTTCCTGGACGTCTCGGGGGCGACGTCGCTGTTCGGGCCGCCCCCCGAGATCGCGGAGCGGATCCGCGCCTCGGTCAGCGGCGAGCTCACTCTCACGTGCTCGGTGGGGGTGGGTCCGACGAAGCTCGTCGCGAAGCTCGGCTCGGCGGCCGCCAAGCCCGACGGGGTCGTCGTGGTGACCACGGACGGGCTGGAGGCGTTCCTGCATCCGTTGCCCGTGGGCAAGCTCTGGGGCGTGGGGGACAAGACCGCCGAGACACTCGGTCGCCTGGGGATCCGGACGGTCGGCGAGCTGGCGCGAACGCCGCCGGTCATCCTCGAGCGCGTCCTGGGAGAGGGGCAGGCCGCGGGGTTGCGTTTGCTCGCGCTCGGCGAGGACGCCCGGCAGGTGGTGCCGTTCGAGGCTCCGAAGTCGGTGAGTCACGAGGAGACGTACGCGCGCGACCTCGACGACCCGGCCGAGATCCGCCGCGAGCTCCTCGACCTGTCCCACCGCGTAGCGGCCCGGCTCCGCAAGGACGGCTACCGGGCGCGGACGGTGACCGTCAAGCTCCGGCTTCCGAGCTTTTCCACGCTGACGAGGTCGAGGACGCTGACCGACCCGACCGACGTCGGGGCCGATCTGTACCGTGTGGCGGTGGAGCTCTCCGAGCGCCTCCCGTCCGGCCGGCGCCGCTTCCGGCTGATCGGAGTGGCCGCGACCGGCCTCGTCCCCGCCGGCGCCGAGCAGGTCTCGCTCGTGGCGGAGGGCAGGTGGGGCGACGCCGAGCGGGCGCTCGACCGGGTCCGGCGCCGGTTCGGGCCCGGCACGGCCGTCCCGGCGGCGCTCCTGCGGCGCTCCCCGCGGGGCGCTTCACCGGCCCCCAGGACCGGTCGAGAAGAAGAAAGGGGATAGTCCCAACTCGGGACGCTTCCTATAATTGGAGCCGCGCCGGAGCGGGAAAGGGTGGCGATGCCTCTCTCCGAACACGAGCAGCGCATTCTCGACGAGATCGAGCGGCGTCTGGTCGAAGAAGATCCTCGGCTGGTGAAGTCCGCGAGGCGGACTTCGCTGACGTCGCATCTCGTGCGCCGCATCCGGTGGGGGCTCGTCCTGTTCGCCCTGGGGTTCGCTCTGCTGCTGCTGTTCACCTTCAACGTGTGGGTCGCCGTCATCGGGTTCGCCCTGATGCTCGGCTCGGCGCTCGCCGTCTACCACTACCTGCGGCGCATGGGCCGCGACCACGTGCGCGTCGAGGGCCCCGCGAGGGCCGGGCTTGCCGGCACCCTCGCCCGTCTCGCCGAACGGCTCCGACGCCCGCGCGACGGCGAGTAGCCACACCCGCCCGCGAGCGTAACTCCCGCTCGCGCGACGCCCTTCCACTTTCGTCCGGGCGTCTCCGCGTTGTCGCTGCTCGCGGGCCCGCCTTGCGCGAAGGGCACGGCTGGATATAGAACACGTGGGTTCTTCCCCTCCGGACCACGCTTCGGCGTACCCGGGCTTCTGTAGGCAAGAGAGATCGGAGCGTGCGTTGGAGGGGTTCACGGCCCATCAGGCATCCCGCCTCACGGGCTGCACGTCACGGCAGCTTCGGTACTGGGACCAGATCGGTCTCGTTCATCCGGCCATCCAGAAGACGGGCGGGCGCCCGGGCGTGCCGCGCCTGTACTCCTTCCGCGACCTCGTCGCGCTCCGCGTCGTGAAGTCGCTTCTCGACGGCGGCATGTCGCTGCAGCGCGTGCGCCGCGCGTGGGACTTCTTGAATCGAAGGGCGGGACTCGACCGCCATCTCGCCGAGGTGAAGCTCGTGACCGACGGCAAGTCGGTGTTCCGGGTCGTTCGCCGCGAAGGCGAGGTGCTCGACGCTTTGCGCGAAGGTCAGATGGCATTCTTCGTGGCGATCGACGAGGTCACCCGCCAGGTGTCGAGCGAGGTCGCCGAGTTCCGGCGCGACCGGGACCAGTTCGTGCGGGTCCTGCGGGAGGCTACGCGCGAAGCAACGTTGGGGGTCTGACCCTCGTCGGCTCGGGCCCGAGCCACCTGTCGCCCGCGCCGAACCACCCCAGTCGGTACGTCCCCGTCAGGCGCCGCAGCCGCGGCGACGAGCGCCAGACCTCGTGGGAGGCTTCCCGCGCGGCCGCCACCGCCTGGTCGGCCTGCTCGGCGCTCACCGCCGACACCCCGTAGGTCGCCCGGGAGGTCGCGGCGGCCAGCGACGTCACCGCCCCCGCGGCGGCCGGGAACGCGTCGGCGATGCGCCGCCCGAACTCCGTGGGCGTCTCAGAAAGATGGCGGCCGTACCCGACGTCGGCCGCGCGGTCGGCGAACATCAGGAACGCCCCGAGGACCCGGGCGCGCGGCTCGCCGGCGCGAACTCGCAGGCGGCGCCGGGCCGCCTTGGCCGGTGGGATCAGCAGCAGCGCCGCGACCAACGCGACGCCCAACGCGGCGAGTGCCCAGTGGCGCAGGCGCGCGGTGAATGGTTCCGGCTTCGGCGCCGGGACGAACGACGACCCCGCGCCGCCCGATCGCTCGTGGAGCAGGCGCTCCGACGGGCCTCGCAGGCCGCCCGGGTGTCCGCCCGTGCGCCCGCCGGCGCCCGGCCCGGTCGCGCACGTCGTGTCTCCCGGAGGACACGACTGCACGGACACCGCCGGCGGGACGTCGTACGCTGCGGCGATCGGGTTGTCCCTGGTCGGCGTGGGCTCGAACGCCAGCCACCCGTATTCGGGGAACTCCACCTCCACCCAGGCGTGCGTGTCCTCCGAGTTCACCTGGTACTGGCTGGAGGCCGAGTCGTAGGTCCCGGGCGTGAAGCCGAGCGCGAGGCGAGCGGGGATACCGAGCGTACGCAACATCACGGCCATCGCTCCCGCGAACTGCTCGCAGTACCCCCGGTGCGACTTGGTCAGGAAGTAGACGAGATCGTTGGCACTGCGCGGCGGCGGCACGTGCAGGTCGTAGTGGAAATCCGACCGCAGGTGCTGCTGGATCGCCATGACCTTGGCGTACGGGGTGGTCGCATCCGCCGTCCACTGCCTCGCGATCTGGCCGATCTGCGGCGGCAGGTCGGCCGGGAGCTGCAGCTCGTCCTGCCACCCCGGGCTGTCGTCGGTCTGGAGCGTGGGGAACGCATTCAGCTCCGCCGGCGTTGGGATGATCTCGAGGGACGTCGCCTGGTACGTGAGGCCCTTGTAGGACTCGTTGGGGATCTCGATGGCATCGCTCACCGGGTCGAAGCGGATCGAGTCGCCGGACAAGCTGATGAACTCCGGCTGCGCCGCAGCGGGGAGCCACGCCTGCGACAGCGCTCCGAACACGTATCGCTGCCGGAGCGTCAGCACCGTCGGGCCCTTGTCGGGGAACCCGGGCGGGCACACCCGCGGGACGTCGGTCACCTCCGTCGACTGGGTCGTCGCCGGGTTGACGCACGGAAGCGTCGGAAGGTCGCCGCGCAGGATGCCGTCCACCGGGTACCCGCCCGACGTGGCCGTCGGCGAGAAGGTCCAGATGCGTCCGTTGAACGTGTCGAGCGTGAGGAAACGCCAGTAGGCGGGGCCGTTCGCCTGCACGGTGAACACCTGCAGCGACGGGTTGTGCAGCAGCCGCGGCCGGATGTCGACGATCGGGTCGATCGACACCGACGCCGCGAGCCCGCCGTGCACCGACAGGATCCCCTTGCTGCCGAACCCCGGCAGTAGCCACGGCGTGAAGACCGCGACGATCAGGCAACCGATGCCGATTCGGATGGCCGCGCGCGCCGTCGGGCCGCCGCCCGAGCGGATGGTGCTTCGCTCGTGCCAGACGCTGACGGGCCCCCAGGACCCCACGCGGCGGAGCCCGTCGCCGAACATGACCGCCAGGCCGGCGACCACGAACAGGAACACGTACGCCGGGCGCCCGCCGTCGTCCATGACCACGCCCGCGAAGACCATGAGCGCGGCGGGCGGTGCGAGGGCCAGCAGCGGGCTGCGGGCTCGCACGGCGAGGGCGTGCGCGGCGTAGGCCGCGGTCCAGCAAGCGGTGACGCCCGCGATCAGGAGCGGGGGGAGGGGCATGGCGGGAGCGATCTGCGAGTTGGAGGTCCGGGCCACCAGGGCGAACGCCGACCCGGCGGCGCGCGCGGTCCGCAGCGTCGGCAGGCCGAACCAGGTCGTGGACGGGAACACCAGAAGCGACCCGAGCACGATGAGCCCGGCGGCGCTCACGAGCGTGGCGAGCGCGAGGTTCCTGCGCTCGAAGGCGGCGGCGAGGAGCACGGCGACCGCGGCGACGAGCGCAAGCCGCAGCGACGTCGCCGAGCCCTGATAAACGCGGCCGAATGCCGCGGCCGCGACCATCACGAGCAGCAGCAGGCCACTCAGGAGGATGTAGCGACCGTCTGGAGCTTCCCGGACCGCTTCAGCCGCCATACGTCGGACAACCTCCCTTCAGGATGCACGATGTAGACGTCCCAGCCTGCTCGCTGCAGGGACGCCCGGGCGGCGGTCGCCCGTCCCTCGAGCTCGGTCGCGACGTCAAGGGAGGCCGAGGAGAGGGTGATGGGGTAGACGAAGACCGCGATCTTGCGCGCGAAGGTGGTCCCGATCCGCGACAGCAGCGCGGCCTCGACGGCAAGCGGTGGAGCCGACACGAGTGCGAGGGTGCTCTCCGAAGGCGACGCGGCCCGAAGGTTGCCGAGCGACGGCGCGAGGCTGCGCGCGCGCGACGGTCCCACTCCGGCGAGGACGTCGAGCAGGGCTTCCTCGCCGATCGGGCGCGGCGGCTGCTCGACCATCGCGAGCCGGAGCGCGAAGCCCGACCGGGCCAGCGCCCGTCCGAGCGACGCCGTGATCGACACGCCGCGCTCGAACCCCGCCGACCCGTACGCGCCGAGTGCCGATTGGCGCGTGTCGAGGAACAGGGTCGCCGCCGACCGCCGCGTCGACTCGTCCTGGCGGATCATCAGCTGTCCCGTGCGGGCGACGCTCGGCCAGTGGATCCGTCGAAGGTCGTCGCCTTCGACGTACTCGCGCATCGTGTAGAACTCCGCGGCCGACCGGTGCAGGTGCCGCACGGCCGCCTCGCCCTGCCCGGCTCCCTGCGTCACGAGGCCCGACGTCGTCAGCGGCTCGATCTCTGGGAACACGACGACCTCGCTACGGGTGGGCGCCTCGGTGCGCACGCGGGCGAGCCCGAAGGGGTCGGTCAGGTGGATGGTCAGCGGCCCGACCGTGTACCGGCCCCGCTGCCGGCAGATCAGCTTGTAGCGCGCGGTCTGCTGGCACCTCGGCGGGATGCCGGCGACCACGAGGCGCGCCGTGATCCCGAGGCCGGCCGGGACCGCGTCCTCGAGCAACAGGAACGAGGTCGTCAGCCTGCCGAGGTTCTCCACCGTGAGTGAGACGTCGATGCGCGTTCCCGGGTTCACGCGGAACGCCGAGAGATGCCGGTGGACCTCGAGCCGCGACGGCGAGAAGCGGACGAGCGCCGTCGCCAGCCACGGGAGCGCCGTCACGCCCGCGGCGAGCATGTGCAGGTCGGGAGAGCCGATGATCCGGGCGACCAGCCACGTCACGAGGCCGGCCGCGAACGTCGTCCAGCCGCGCCGGGTGGGCATCAGGTCTTTCCGCGAACGGGAACCGCCACCTCGTTCAGCAGCTCGGTCAAGATGGACTCGCTCGTTCGACCGTTCATCGCGGCATCGGCCGACACGATCAGGCGATGGCTCAGCACGGGCGCGACGAGGAACTTCACGTCGTCGGGGGTGACGAAGTCGCGGCCTTCCGCGGCCGCGAGCCCTCGCGAAGCGCGAAGCAGCATGATCGATGCCCGCGGGCTCGCTCCCAGGTAGACCTCGGGGTGGCGGCGGCTCGCGTCGGCGAGCGAGACGATGTATTCGCGGATGGCGTCGGCCACGTAGACCCCGCGCGCCATCTCGATCAGCTGCGAGAGCCCGAGCGAATCGGTGACGGGCTCGATGCGGCCGAGGTTCGACTCCACCCCGTGGGTGGCGAGGATGGCCGCTTCGGACTCAGGGTTCGGATACCCGAGGGAGAGCCGCATCATGAAGCGGTCGAGCTGCGCCTCGGGAAGGGGATAGGTTCCCTCGTGCTCGATTGGGTTCTGCGTGGCCAGGACCATGAACGGGGTCCCCAGCTGGTAGGTCTCGCCGTCGACGGTGACCTGGCGCTCCTCCATGCTCTCCAGCAGCGCCGACTGTGTCTTGGGGCTCGCGCGGTTGATCTCGTCCGCCAGCACGATGTTGGCGAAGACGGCTCCCGGCTTGAACTCGAAGTCCCCGCGCTCCTGGTTGTAGACGTTCACGCCCGTCACGTCCATGGGCAGGAGGTCGGGGGTGAACTGAATCCGCCGGAAGGAGCAGTCGATCGAGCGCGCGATCGACTTGGCGAGCATCGTCTTGCCCACTCCGGGGACGTCCTCGATCAGGAGGTGGCCCTCGGCGATCAGGGTGACGAGCGCGAGCTTGACCTCCCCGGCCTTGCCCTGAACGACCGTTTCGATGTTCCTGGCGAGGGCGTTGAAGGAGGTGGCGAACTGTTCCCAATCGGCTGTTTGTCGGGCTTCCACGGGGCTCCCCGCGCGCGGTCGGACAAAAGGATTTTACCGTTGTATACGCGGCGGGGGCCCCAACAGTTTCCGGGGGGTGCCGTCCACCTCGGCCCGCCGGCAGAACGAGATGGGGAAGGCGGCGGTCGTCCCTCCTTCATGCCTCGGACGCCCCGCGCGGCCCCTATGTCGTGAATTCGCCGAGCCCGCGCGTGTGGGACGGACTCGGCTGGGCGTCCTTCATTCCTCGAAAGGAACGGCACGCCGCCTTCCCTGACAAGAATTACACGCGTGTAAGTCCGATTCGTCAAGTGTCCTCGTGTGGTGATGTCGTCATCGCCCTGAAGGCGGCCGGTATACTCGCCGCCAGGTGAGGACGTGCCCAGATCGCTTGTCCTGAACTCCACGCATCAGCCCCTCGCCGTCGTCGCAGCACGAAGAGCCGTCGTGCTCGTCATGAAGGAGAAGGCCGTCGTGCTGGCCTCGAACGGTGTGGTGTTCCGTTCCGAACGTCTGGAGATGCCCGCTCCGACGGTCGTCCGCCTGCGCTACTACGTCAGCGTGCCCTACCGGGCCCACGCCGCGCTCACCCGCCGCGGCGTCTTCGCCCGCGACGAGTGGACCTGCCAGTACTGCGGGGCGCCGGCCGAGAACGTCGACCACGTGATGCCCAGGTCTCGGGGGGGCGCTCACGCGTGGGACAACGTCGTGGCAGCCTGTCGCCGCTGCAACTCCCGGAAGGAGAACCGGACGGTCTCCGAGGCCGGCTTGAAGATGCGGCGCAGGCCGGCAGCCCCGAAGGACGTTTTCCGGCTCTCGATCGGGCGCGTCGAGCCGGAGTGGGAGCCCTTCCTCTAATCACGTCATCACGCGTTCCTTTTTGTTCGGGGCGAGGCCTCGCGTCCCCCCGCGACCTCTCGCACTCGAACATCTGTACGACTCGAGCACGAGGCTTCTCCTCCGTTTCTCCTCCACCCCAATGGGTTCCGGTGCTCCTCCCTTCAGAAATCCACCCCCTGTAATTCCCGCACGTGCCTTGACCTGGTGGAGTGTCAGTGGCATAAACGTGGAACGCAGTGGAGGAGGAGGGGAAGGGTGGCGGAGCTGCTTGGTCAGCACCGGTACCAACTCGACACGAAGGGGCGGATCGCCTTGCCGGCGAAGTTCCGCGACCCTTTTGCCGACGGCGTGTACCTGACGCTCGGCCAGGACGGCTGCCTCTTCGCCTTCCCAAAAGAGGAATGGGAGCAGCGGAGCGTGGAGGTCAGGTCGCGCCCGCTCAACGGTCAGCACGCGCGAGCCTACGCCCGCATGTTCTTCGGCAACGCCGAACGCGTGGACCTCGACGGTCAGGGTCGTCTGGTGATCCCCCAGAAGCTCCGTTCGACGGTGGGGATCGCGCGCGAGGTGCTGGTGATCGGGGTCTCCGACCGTCTGGAGATCTGGTCCCGCGAAACGTGGGACCGGTACGAGCAGTCGCACGGTGGGGCGTATGCGAGCGGGGCGCTCGACCCCGACGCGTGAGAAAGCGGGAGGAGCGGGATGAGCGGACGAGGGTCGTTGTTTCGGGAGTTCCGGCAGAGCGTGTCGCTGATCGCGCTGATGGCGGGCACGCTGCTCGCCTACCTGGGCGTCGGGCTGCTCGCCGTCCGGTTCCTTGCCTGAGAACGAGTCGCACGTTCCGGTCCTGGTGACCGAGGTGGTCGAACTGTTGGAGGGGCGGTCGATCGTGGTGGACGCGACGGTGGGAGCGGGGGGGCACGCGGAGGCCCTTCTTGAGGCGGGCGTCGAGACGGTGGTCGCGGTGGATCGCGACCCGGCGGCCCGCGAACTCGCCGCGACGAGGCTTCGGCGCTTCGGGACGCGGTTCCGGACCGTCGACGAGCGCTTCTCGCGCCTGGCCGAGGCGGTCCGCGGGACCGGGCTCGGCGAGGTCGGCGGCGTCCTGTACGACCTCGGCGTCTCGTCGATGCAGCTCGACACCGCCGACCGGGGGTTCTCCTACCGAGCCGACGCTCCGCTCGACATGCGGATGGGCGGCGACGGGCCGACGGCGCGCGACGTCGTGAACTCCTGCTCGGAGGAAGAGCTCGCACGCATCATCTATGAGAACGGTGGCGAGCGCTTCTCGCGACGGATCGCCGCCGCCATCGTGCGCGCCAGGCGGCGGGAGCCGATCGAAACCACCTCACAGCTTGCGGCGATCGTCGCAGGCGCCGTTCCGCGGCGCCGGAGCGGGCCGCATCCCGCGCGAAGGACGTTCCAGGCGATTCGCATCGAGGTCAACGACGAGCTCGGGGAGCTCGCCGCCTCCCTTCCCCAGGCGGCGAGTCTCCTCGAGCCGGGCGGCCGGATCGCCGTCATCTCGTATCACTCGCTCGAGGACCGCCTCGTCAAGCGATTCCTCGCGGGGTCCGAGTCGCTCGAGCCGGTCACGAAGAAGCCGATTCGCCCGTCGGCGGCTGAGGCGGCGAGGAACCCGCGGGCGCGCAGCGCCAAGCTGCGGGCCGCGGACCGAATCCGCGAGGAGGCGGCGTGAGCGCGCAACCAGTCGGCGCTCCGACCCACGCGCGGCCGGCGTCGCCGGCGCGAACGCCAGCCCGGCCGGTTCGACGGAGGCCGGCGTCGGCTCGGCCCGGTGCGTCCCCGACCTCCCGCGCGAAGCCGGCGAAGAAGGCGCGGCTGCGCGTCGTGCGGCCGGCGCAGCGCCGCCGACGGAGCCGCGCGCCGCTGCTGATGCTGTTCGGCCTGATCGTCGCCGGCCTGCTGGTCGGCATCGTGACGTTGCAAGCGTTCGTTGCGCAGCAGTCCTTTCGGATGCAGGACCTCCAGGAGCGCACACGCGAGTTGCAGCTCCAGTACGGGGAGTTGAAGGCCCAGGCGGCGGCATTGTCGGCGCCGTCGCGCGTCGCTGCCGCCGCGCAACGGCACGGCATGGTCCTGCCCGACGCCTCACAGGTGCAGACGCTTCGGGTGCCGGGCATCGACCCACCGCCCGGCGGCACGACGGGGTCCGACGCACCGCCGTCGGCCGCCCTGAAGCCGGTGATCGGAGAGGAACCGTGACGCAGGGCAGGCACGAAGCCAGGCGCACGAGCTCGCCGAACACGCGGCGCGCGCAGCACGGCCGGCACGAGGCGCACGGCCCGGGCGCGCACGGCCTGCACGGGCCGCACGGGAAGCACGCCGCCGACCACCACGGCCCCGCACACCGCGTGATGGCTATGTTCGTGGTCGCCGCGCTCGGCCTCGCCACGATCCTCACCCGGCTGGTGGTGCTGCAGGTGCGCGACGCGAACGCGCTCACGTCCATGGCCGTCGACCAGCGCGTCCGGGACCTGACGCTTCCGGCGCCGCGCGGCACGATCTTCGACGACAGCGGAACCGAGCTCGCGATGTCGCTCCCCGCCAAGGACGTCTACGCCGATCCGCAGCTGGTTCGCGACCCGGCCGGCGAAGCGCGAGCGATCGCGAAGACGTTGAAGATCAAGGTCACCCCGGTGCGCAAGCTTCTGGCGACCAGGACCGACTCCCAAGGCGACCTCATTCATTTCGTGTACGTGCAGCGTGGCGTCGCCCTGAACGTGGCGGCGCGCCTCGAGCGCGCCTCGCTCCCCGGGATCGGGTTCACCTCCGACACGCGCCGCTACTACCCGGCCGGGGCCCTCGCGCCGCAGGTCCTCGGGTTCGTCGGGGTGGACGGCACGGGGCTTGCGGGGTTGGAGCGCCAGTACCAGCAACTGCTCACGGGACGGCCCGGGCACGAGGTCGTCCAGGAGGATCCCGACGGAACCCTCATTCCCCAGGCCGGGTCGACGTCGACACCGCCCGTTCCCGGCGACGACCTGGTGCTCACCATCGACCGCGACATCCAGTACCAGGCGCAGCAGTCGCTCGCCCAGGCGGTTCGCGCGAACGGTGGCTCGGGTGGCTCGGTCATCGTCATGGACCCGCACTCGGGGGACATCCTGGCGATGGCGACGTACCCGTGGTTCGACCCCAACACCTTCGCCGAGGCGAACCCCAACTACCTGCGCAACCGCACCGTCACCGACGTGTACGAGCCGGGGTCGGTCAACAAGGTGATCACGGTCGCGGCCGCCCTCCAGGAGCACTCGGTGGGCCTGCGGCAACGGTTCGTGGTGCCGGACCAGATCCGCGTGTACGACGCCGTCATTCACGACGCCGAGACGCATCCCGTGCAGACCATGACGCTCGCCGACATCCTCGCGTACTCGAGCAACGTCGGCGCCATCAAGGTGGCGGACACGATCGGTCAGGATCGCTTCTACCGTTACTTGCGGCGGTTCGGGTTCGGCCAGCCGACGGGGGTTGGGTTCCCAGGCGAATCGGCCGGCATCCTGCCGCCGGTCGACACCTGGTCGGGCGTGAGCCTCGCGACGATGGCGTTCGGTCAGGGCCTCGCGGTGACGCCGCTGCAGATGGCGTCGGTGTACGCGACCATCGCGAACGACGGCGTCTGGGTCCAGCCCCGTCTGGTGCGCGGCACGGTGGACGCGAACGGGAAGTTCCAGCCCGCCCCGGCGCCCGACACGCGTCGCGTGGTCTCGGAGCACACGGCCGCCGTCGTGACGCGCATGCTCGCGTACGCGGTCGACATCGGAACCGGCGTGGAGGCGCAGATCCCGGGTTTCTGGGTCGCGGGCAAGACGGGAACCGCCCGCATCCCGCGCCAGAACCGCCCCGGCTACACCAAGAAGTACGTGGCGTCGTTCATCGGCTTCGCGCCCGCGTCGCATCCCGCGCTCGTGATCGCGGCGGTGATCGACGACCCCGCGACGATCTACGGCGGAGTCGCAGCGGCTCCGCTGTTCAAGAACGTGGCCCGGTTCGCCCTGGCTCGACTCCGGATCCCTCCGGCGGCGAAACCACCCATCCCCCCTCACGCCGTCAGTCCGGGCTAGGGTGAACCGGGCCATGCTAAGCTCGCCGCACGCTTGGGCCGTGACGCCGATCGGCGAGGGCCCGGGTGTACGAGCTTCGATCGACTCCCGCGACGTGGCCCCTCGCACCGAACCGCAGCCGGCGGGCGCGCGCTCGCTCGCCGATCTCGCCGCCGCGGCACCGCATGCCGAGGTGCGCGGCGACCTCGGCGTGCGCGTCACCGACGTCACGTACCGCTCCCAGGACGTCCTTCCCGGGGCGCTCTTCTTCTGCGTTCGCGGGGACCACGTCGACGGCCACGACTTCGCGCCGGCGGCCGCGGACGCGGGCGCGGCCGCCGTCGTCGCCGAGCGCGAGGTGCCCGTGCGGTGCGCGCAGGTGCTCGTGCCCTCGGTTCGCGAGGCCATGGGTCCCGTGTCGGCGGCGTTTTTCGGGAACCCCTCCGAGCGGTTTCCCGTGGCGGGCGTGACCGGGACGAACGGGAAGACCACGACGACCTACCTGCTGGAGGCGGTCTTCGACGCGGCGGGCGCGACGCCCGGCGTGATCGGGACCACCGGCGTCCGGATCGCCGGCGAAGGCGTGCCGTTCGAGCGCACCACGCCCGAGGCGTGCGACCTGCAGCGCGTGCTGGCGCGCATGGCGGCGGCAGGGGTGCGCGCTGCCACGATGGAGGTCTCCTCCCACGGTCTCGACCAGCACCGGGTCGACGGAACGCGCTACGCGTGCGCGCTGTTCACGAACCTCTCGCAGGACCATCTCGACTACCACGGCACCATGGAGGCGTACTTCCAGGCGAAGGCGCGGTTGTTCACCGGTGCGCTCAGCAGTGCCGGGGCCGTGAACGTGGACACTCCGGAAGGCGAGCGGCTGGCGACGCTATCCTCCGTGCCGACGACGACATTCGGGATTCGCTCCACGGGCGCGGACGTCGTCGCGACCGATGTCGTGCTGGACCGTGCGGGCCTGTCCTTCCACGTCGACGGACAGCCCGTCCGCTCGCGCCTCCGCGGGCCGTACAACGCGATGAATTGTCTCGGCGCGTTCGTGGCTGCGCGCCTCCTGGGCATCGCCGACGACGCCATCGCCCGGGGAATCGAGTCGCTCGAAGGCGTTCCCGGACGGCTGGAGGCGGTGGACGCGGGCCAGCCGTTCACCGTGGTCGTGGACTACGCGCACACGCCCGACAGCCTGGAGAACGTCCTGCGCGCGGTGCGCGAGCTCGCGAGCGGCGGCCGCGTCATCGTGGTGTTCGGGTGCGGCGGCGATCGCGACCGCGGGAAGCGGCCGCTGATGGGCCGCCTTGCCACCGAGCTGGCCGACCTGAGCGTGGTCACCAGCGACAATCCGCGGTCCGAGGATCCGCTGGCGATCATCGAGGAGATCCGCGAGGGCGCCCGGGCGGGCAGCGGCGCCTTCACCGTCGAGCCGGATCGCCGCGCCGCAATCGGGCTGGCGCTCGGCGAGGCCCGGGCGGGCGACGTGGTCGTGGTCGCGGGCAAGGGGCACGAGACGGGCCAGCAGTTCGCCGACCGGACGATTCCGTTCGACGATCGGAGCGTTGTCCGCGAGGAGCTCGAGGTGCACGGCGCCGCCGGAGGATCGGCGGGACGGCGCGCATGAAGCCCCGTTCGCTTGCCGATGTGGCCGCCGTCGTCGCCGGCACCCTCTCGAACGTGCCGCCAACGGGAGCGGCCCAGGTGCGCGGCGTCTGCATCGACAGCCGGCACGCGTCGCCCGGCGACCTCTTCGTGGCGATCGCCGGCGACCGGACCGACGGCCACCGGTTCGTGGCCGACGCCTTTGCCCGCGGAGCGGCGGGCGCGCTCGTCTCGCGCGCGCTCGATACGCAGCTCGGCGACGGCGCACTGGTGCGGGTCGCCGACACGGTGGCGGCGCTCGGAGTGCTCGCGGCGTCCGAGCGGCGAGCGATGGACGCCGCGGTCATCGGCGTGACGGGCTCCACCGGCAAGACGAGCACCAAGGATCTGATCGCGGCCGTGATGCGCTCGTCGCGACGGACATCCGCGAGCCCGGCGTCGTTCAACAACGAGGTCGGGCTCCCGCTGACGCTCCTGGACGCGCCCGGCGACGCCGAGGCCATCGTGTGCGAGATGGGCGCCCGCGGGACGGGCCACATCCGCTTTCTCTGCGACATCGCGCAACCGACGATGGGCGTGGTCACCAACGTCGGCGTCGCGCACATGGAGCTGTTCGGTTCGCGCGAGGCGATCGTCAATGCCAAGGCCGAGCTTGTGGAAGCGCTCCCGTCCGGCGGCGTCGCGTTCCTGAACGCCGACGACCCAGTCGCGCGCGGCTATCGCGAGCGCACGGCCGCCCGGGTCGTGACGTACGGCCGGGATGCAGCCGCGGACGTCCGCGCCGAGGCCGTGACGCTCGACGACCGAGCCCGCGCGACGTTCGAGCTCGTCCTTCCCGAGGGGCACGCGCGCGTGTCTCTCGGCATCGTCGGCGAGCACATGGTCGCGGGCGCGCTGGCGGCGGCGGCGGTGGGCTGGTCGATGGGACTGTCCGCCAACGAGATCGTCCCGGCGTTGGCGGCCGCTCGCGTCAGCGGCGGGCGGATGGAGCTGCTGGAAACGGTCGACGGCGTGACCGTCCTGCACGACGCGTACAACGCGAACCCCACGTCGGCCGCGGCCGCGCTTGCCACGGCGCGCCGTGTGGCGGCCGAGCGCCGGTGGGTCGCGATCCTTGGCGAAATGGCCGAGCTCGGCCCCATTGCGCTCGAGGAGCACGAACGTCTCGGCAAGCAGGCCGCCCGGCTGGGCGTCGACGTCCTGATCGCGGTCGGACCGTGGGGCAAGGCCGTCGTGGCCGGCGCGGAGCGCGAGGGGATCGACCCGAGCCGCGTCGTGTCGAGCGACGACGTGGACGAAGCCCTGGCCGCCGCCCGCTCGATCGTGCGGTCCGGGGACGTCGTCCTGGTGAAGGCGTCCCGGGCCGTGGGTCTGGATCGGGTCGCGACCCGCCTCGTCACCGAGCATGGGGGCGCCGTCGAGGAGCAGACGGAAGACCAGGGTGAATCGTGAGAGCGATCCTCCTGGCGGGCGGCGTCGGTTTCTTCGTCGCGCTGCTCGGCTCGCCCATCGCGATCCGGCTCTTCCGCGCGTGGGGCTGGGGGCAGCGCATCCGCGAGGACGGCCCTCGCGGGCATCTCGAGAAGATGGGCACGCCCACGATGGGCGGGATCGTGATCATGCTCGCGGTACTGATCGCCTACGTCGCCGCCCGCCCGGCGAGCGAGCGAGTCACGGCGGCCGGCCTCCTCGTGCTCGGCGTGGGAACGGCGCTGGCGATCCTCGGTGCCGTCGACGACCTCATCAACGTTCGTCAGCGGTCCCTCGGCCTGAGCATGCCGGCGAAGCTGATCGGGCAGGCCGTCATCAGCATCGCGTTCGCCTACCTCGCGCTCCACGTCGCGCACGTGAACGAGCAGCTCTCATTCATCCGCGACACGGGGCTGCGGCTCGGCCTCCTCTTCTATCTGTGGGTGTTCATCATGATCGCGGCATCGTCGAACGCCGTGAACCTCACCGACGGGCTGGACGGCCTCGCGTCGGGATCCTCCGCGCTCGTGTTCGCCGCCTACGTCGTCATCGCCTTCTGGGAGTTTCGTCACTCGTGCGGAGCGGGCATCTCGCCGCAGTTCTGCTACGACCTTTCAGCCGGATCGACGCTCGACCTCGCGATCGTGGGCGCGGGCGCGATGGGGGCAACTGCAGGATTCCTGTGGTGGAACGCCGCTCCCGCGAAAATCTTCATGGGCGACACGGGTTCGCTCGCGATCGGCGGCATGCTTGCCGCGCTGGCGCTCATGACCGACACGCAGCTGCTGCTGCTGATCCTCGGCGGCCTGTACGCGCTGGAAGCGACCTCGGTCATCGTCCAGGTGGTGGTGTTTCGCACCACGAAGCGGCGCGCCTTCAGGATGGCGCCGCTGCACCATCACTTCGAGCTGCTCGGCTGGCCCGAATTCACCGTGATCGTGCGCTTCTGGATCATTGCCGGGCTGGCCGTCGCGTTCGGCCTCGGTCTCTTCTATGCGGACTTCCTGGCGCGCGGAGGCACGGGATGAGCGGCGCACGCCCGCGCGCACATGGAAAGAAGGCCCGCGCCGCCGCGGCGCGGCCGCAGCCCGCCCGCCGGGCGGTGGGGCTCGATGTCGAGGGGCAGCGCGTGGTCGTCGTGGGCTTCGGCGCGAGCGGCCGCGCGGCCGCAGACGTCCTCGCGGCGGAAGGAGCAGAGGTGCTCGTCACGGAGCGGCGTCCGGCCGGCGAGCTGGCCGCGACAACGCCGCCCGGTGTCGAGCTCCGCGCGGGCGGGCACGCTCCCGAGCACCTGGAGGGCGCGACCCTCGTCGTGGCGAGCCCGGGCGTCCCGCCCGACGCGCCGGTACTCGCGTGGGCGCGAGAGCGAGGCCTCCCGATCTGGAGTGAGCTCGAGCTCGGCGCGCGGCTCTGCCGCGCGCCGTACGTGGCCGTCACCGGCACGAACGGCAAGACGACCACGGTCGAGCTCCTCGCCGCCATGCTCTGCGCGGATGGCTTGAAGGCGCGGGCGTGCGGCAATGTCGGTTACCCCTTCTCGCTCGCGGCGCGCGAGGAGTGGGACGCGCTGGCGGTCGAGGCGTCGTCGTTTCAGCTTGCGCTGCAGGAACATCTGCACCCGAGCGTCTCCGTGCTGCTGAACGTCGCTCCGGACCACCTCGACTGGCATGGCTCGTTCGACGCATACGCCGAGGCCAAAGCGCGGATCTACGCGCGGCAATCCGGCGGCGACGTGCACGTCGGGAACGCCTCCGACGAGACCGCCGCGCGGGTCTCGTCGGAGGCGACCTGCGAGCGCCGGTGGTTCCGTGAAGGACCGCCGGGCGCGGGGGAGACGGGAATCGTCGACGGCACGGTCGTCGTCCGCGGCGCCAGGGGAAGGAAGGAGACGTTCCCGCTGCCGGGTGCCGATGGCGCGTTCGCGATCGACGCCGCCGCCGCCGTAGCGTCGGCTCGCGAGTTCGGCGTCACTGCGAACGCGATTCGCTCGGCCCTCGAGGCCTTCGAGCCACTGCCGCACCGGGGGACGCTCGTCGCCGTCGCGGGATCGGTTGGCTTCGTGGACGACTCGAAGGCGACGAATCCGCACGCCGCGCTCGCGGCGCTGAGCGGTCGTCACGACGTCGTCCTGATCGCCGGCGGGCGCGCGAAGGGCGTCGACCTGACACCGCTTCGCGCTGCGGTGGACAACGTGTCCGCCGTGATCACCCTCGGCGAGGCCGCGCCGCAGATCGAGGCCGTCTTCGACGGTCTCGTGCCCACCCGCCGCGCCGCTTCGATCGAGGAGGCGGTGGCGCTCGCTTTCGTCGAGTCGCGGCCAGGTGGAGAGGTGATCCTGGCGCCGGCGTGCGCCAGCCAGGACATGTTCCGCGACTACGCGGAACGCGGCGACCTGTTCGCGGGCGCGGCCTCGGCGCTCGCTGCCGCGCTCGAGAAGCACGAGGAAGAGACGGGAGGCGCCGGTGGCTGAGCAGGTCGTACATCCGGCTCTGGCGCCCCGCCTGCGCCTGGTGCGTCCGGGGGAGGTCTCGCCCGCGGCCGCCGCGGCCAGGACCGAGCGCGCGCAGCGCCGCAGCCTGCGCGTGCTGCTCGGATCGTCGGCGATCCTGGTCGTGGTCGGGCTCGTGATGGTGCTGTCGGCGAGCTCGATCTCCGCGTTCGCCGTGACGGGGTCGAGCTTCTTCTTCTTCAAGCGGCAGCTGCTGTTCGTCGGGGTCGGGCTCGTGCTCTTCGTGGTGACCGCCCGGGCCCCGTACTCGGTGTGGCGCCGAGCCTGGGGGCCTCTCGCGGCGGTCACGTTCGTGCTGCTGGTGCTCGTGCTCCACCCCTCGTCCGGCACGTCGGCCGGGGGATCGGCGCGCTGGGTGAACCTCGGCCCGCTCACGCTTCAGCCCTCCGAGCTGGCGAAGCTCGTCACCGTCGCTGCAGCGGCCGCGATCTTCGCCCGCAACCGCGCGTTCGTGAACGACCCCCTCCGTCTGGTGACGCCGCTGCTGATCGTGGTCGCCCCGATGCTCGTGCTCATCATGTTGCAGCCCGACCTCGGGACGACGATGGTCATCGTCGCGACGGTCTTCCTTCTTCTGTACATCGTCGGAGTGCGGCTGCGAACGCTGCTGCTCACGTTCGTCCTCGGGACGGCCGCCGGGCTCGCGCTCATCATGTCGGCAGCCTACCGACGGACCCGGTTCTTCTCGTTCCTGCATCCGTGGGCCGACCCGCGTGGCAACGGCTACCAGATCGTCCAGTCCTTGATGGCGTTGGGGTCGGGGCACTGGCTGGGTGTGGGCCTGGGCGCGAGCCGCCAGAAGTGGATGTTCGTGCCGAACGCCCACACCGACTTCATCTTCGCGATCATCGGCGAGGAGACCGGGCTGATCGGCGAAGCGGTGGTCATCGCGCTGTTCGCCGTGTTCATCTGGGCCGGGGTTCGCATCGCCCTGCGGGCGCCGGACCTGCACGGCAGGTTGCTCGCGGCCGGCATCACCGGATGGATCGCGTTCCAGGCCGTGGTGAACATGGGTGCCGTCACCGGGCTCCTGCCGATCACCGGCATTCCCCTGCCCTTCGTGTCGTACGGAGGGTCGTCGCTCGTCGTCTCGATGGTCGGCGTGGGCGTTCTCGTATCGGTGGGAAGGGAGTCCCTGCAGGCAACCGCCCGGCAGCGCCGGCGCCTGAGGACACAGGCGCGGAGAGCCCCGTGACCGGCAGGGTGATCGTCGCGGCCGGGGGGACCGGCGGTCACCTCTTCCCGGGGCTTGCCCTCGCGTCCGCGCTCGCCGAGCGCGGACGCGACGTCGCGTTCGTCGGGACCGAGCGCGGGCTGGAGTCCCGCGTCGTTCCCGAGGCCGGATTCGAGTTCCACGCCGTGCCGCTGGAGCCGTTCGCGAGAAAGGCCTCGCCGGAAGCGTTTCGCGGGCCCGTCGCCGCGCTCCGCGCCGTCGGCCGGTGCCGCGACGTCGTGCGCGGAGCGGGAGCGGTGCTCGGCATGGGTGGGTACGTCAGCGTCCCGACCGTTATCGCCGCCCGCCGTGAACGGGTGCCGGTGGTCCTGCACGAGCAGAACGCCGTGGCCGGGCTCGCCAACCGATCCTTGTCGCACGTGTCTTCGGCCGTGGCGCTCGGGTTCGCGGACGCCGACCGGTCGTTTCCGCGCCAGCGTGTCGTGGTGACGGGCAATCCGGTGCGCGACTCGGTGCTGCGGGTCCGGGACGACCGCGCGTCTCTGATCGAGGCAGCGCGCGCGGCATTCGGTCTGGAGCCGGGTCGCAGGACGATCGTCGTGTTCGGCGGAAGCCAGGGCGCGGCGCACGTGAACGAGGCCACGATCGGCGCGACCCGGATCCTGTCGGGACGGACGGACCTTCAGATGGTGCTGCTGACCGGACAGAGCCACCTGGAGTCGAGTCGTCACGACCTGCCGGCCGGCGGTCCATTGATCGTGCGCGCGGTCGGGTTCCTGGATCGCATGGAGCTCGTCTACGCCGTCGCGGACCTCGTGGTCTCTCGCGCCGGCGCGAGCTCGGTCGCGGAGATCACCGTTTGCGGGTTGCCGGCGTTGTTCGTTCCCTATCCGCACGCGATCGCCGGCGAGCAGGAGGCCAACGCCCGGGCCGTCCAGCGCGCGGGGGGAGCCAGCATCCTCATGGACGACGAGTTGACGGCCGACAGCCTGGCCGAGCGCATCCTCGCGCTCGTGGATCACGAGCAGCGATTGCAATCGATGTGCACGCGGTCGGCGGCCTTCGGCACCCCCGACGCAACGAAGCGACTCATCGACGTCATCGAGGGAGTCGAGCGGTGAACGGGCCAGGGACGAACCACGCCGCCGACGTCGATCCTGCGCCGCTGCCGCCGTTCGACGCAGCGCCGGGCAGCATCCCGACCCTCCCGGTTCCCGATCCCGCCGGGTGGCGGCACCTGCACTTGGTGGGCATCGGCGGAGCGGGAATGCGGGGCATCGCCGAGGTGCTCCTCGCGCGCGGGGTGCGGGTGAGCGGATCGGACCTGAAGGAATCGGCAGGGCTGGAGCGGCTTCGCGCAGCCGGCGCGACGATCTTCGTCGGTCACCGGGCCGAGCAGGTGGACGCTCCGGACGCGGTGGTGATCTCGTCGGCGGTCCCCGCAGCCAATTCCGAGGCGCGGGCGGCACGCGATCGAGGGATCCCCGTGCTCATGCGCGCGCAGGTGCTCGCGGCGCTGACCAGAGGAGCGCGGACAGTCGCGGTCACGGGGACGCACGGCAAGACGACGACGACGTCGATGGTCGCGGTGATGCTCTCCCGGCTGGGGCTGGATCCCACGTACGTGATCGGAGGTGACCTCAACGAGAGCGGATCGGGCGCCGGCGCCGGACGAGGGGCCTACTTCGTTGCGGAGGCCGACGAGAGCGACGGCTCGTTCCTTCTATTCCGGCCTGAGGTGGCGGTGGTGACGAACGTGGAGGCCGACCACCTCGACTTCTACGGGTCCCCCGACCGCATCGAGCGCGCCTTCGCCCAGTTCGCCCGTCAGGCGGCGACGGTGGTGGCCTGCTGGGACGACCCCGGCGTCCGGCGGGCGCTGGCCGGGTCTCCTGCGACCGTGATCCGGTACGGTGCCCAGGGTCCCAACCTCGACTTGAGGGTTGTCTTCGACGAGGACCAGGATTCAACCCCAAGGGCTCGATTTGTCATCGAGGGTCATGAGGCTCCACTCCAGATCGAGCTCTCGGTCGGACCGAGGCACAATCTCCTGAACGCAGCGGCCGCTGTCGGTGTGGCGCTCGCCCTTCACCTTCCGGTCGAGGAAGCCCTCTCCGGCATCGCGAGCTATGGGGGAGTTCACCGTCGATTCGAGAGCAAGGGTGAGGCCGCAGGAGTCCGGTTCGTCGACGACTACGCCATCCACCCGACCGAGATCGCGTCGGTGCTCGAGGCCGCGCGAGGACGCGCCGGCGGCCGTGTGATCGGGGTCTTCCAGCCCCACCGCTACTCGCGGACGGCCGCGATGTGGGGCGGCCTGGGGGCGAGCCTCGCCGCCGCGGACGTCGCCGTCGTCACCGACGTGTACGCGGCCTGGGAGGACCCGATACCGGGTGTGAGCGGGAAGCTGGTGGTCGACTCCCTCGCCGAGGCCGCTCCCGGCAAGCGGATCATCTACCTGCCCCACCGCGCAGACGTGGCGGCCCTCGTGGCCGGCCTCGTCCGGCCGGGCGACCTGGTCGTCACGCTCGGGGCGGGGGATATCACCACGGTCGCCGACGAGACGGTCGCCATCATCCGCGACGGCGCCGAGGCGGCCCGATGAGCGGCGACCTGTCGCTGGCCGAGGGCGTCCTGCGGGCGGCCGGAGCTCGCGTCAGGGTGGGGTTTCCCCTCGCTCCCATCACGAGCTTCCGGCTCGGCGGCCCGGCCGCCCTGTACCTCGAAGCCGAGTCCGACGACGATCTCGCGGGGGCCGCCGAGGCCGTCGCGCGAGCGGGCGTGCCGTGGACGGTGATCGGCAAGGGGTCGAACCTCCTCGTGTCCGACGCGGGCTTTCCGGGACTGGTCCTGCGGCTCGGGAAACGGTTCAGATGGACCGCC
>DASPTB010000168.1:0-2902 GCA_035623615.1 Actinomycetota bacterium | reverse complement strand
GACGGTGGGATGGACCGGATTCGCCTACTCGCTCCTGCACATCGTGAGCGGGGTGGAGATCCCGTGGGCACTCGGGCTCATCGGCGATCTCATCTTCTCGGTGTATCTGACGAACTACCTCCTCGGGTTGTGGGTGAGCCTCGGCGGCAATCGATCGCTGGGGTTCGGCCAGCGCGTGGTGCTCTTCGTCGCGCAGGCCGTGCTCATCCCCGTCTTCGCCGTGATCGAGGCCTGCGCGGTCGTGTACAGCCTGGTCCGTCCGGAGCGGCGGTTCCACGTCGTGTCGAAGCCCGCCGACGAGCCGGGCGCCGGGCGTCCCGCCGGCGAGCGTGCGGCCTAGCGGTCGTTCTTCACCGGCGGCGAAGCCATCCGCTGACGACCACGCGTTCGCCGAAGTGCCGGTGGACGTACGCGATTGTCGGCGCGTCCGCGACGGCCACCAGCACCCAGACCCTGGTACCGCACCGAGTCAGTGTGAGCATGTGGAGCCTCGCGCGCTGGCTGGCGATCCGCTTCGCCAGCGCGGCGGCGGCCGGGGTGGCCCGGCCGGTGCAGCCCGCGGGCCGGGGAGGTTCGCGCCACCGGCCGCCTGGCGGAGCGGGGGGGCGCGTCACCGTCAGGACGCGGCCGTCCCAGGTCCCCACCAGGAGCCACGGGCGGCTTGTCCACCACGCCCCGCCGGCCCGCGTCACGCCCGGAAGATGGCCGAAGTCGTACCCGCCGATCGGAACACCCGAGCACCCGGCGGGCGGCAGGGATGAGAGCGTCGTCTCGCATGCGAGGGGCGTCGATGCGTCACGGGGAAGAAGGACCATCGCCACGACCTCGTAGAGAGCGGGCGGGCTGACGACGCCGCGGCCCGTCGGGGACGGGGTGGTTTCGGATCGAACGGGAGCGATGTGTGCCGGCGATGTGCAGGCGGTGGCCAGCAAGAGGGCGGCAACCGACCACCAGGGGCGGCGGATGCGAGACGGACGGATCCGGAGCATCACTCTTTGGACGCTGCGTGTCGGGCACCGGGTTCCTTTGAATGGAGATCCCGCTCGAGTGAGGGTCGACGGTCGATTGGGCCGCACGACGGCGTCGGTCATCCCGCCGGCGGCGGCTCTGGTCATCCCGCCGGCGGCGGCTCTGCGTCGGCAACCCAGGCGCGGGTCAGGAAGAGCCAGAACGCGAGGCCCGCGTAGGGACCGAAGCGGCGAAACCGGCGCTCGATCGACGCATCCGTGATCGCCCTGCGACCCACGAGCTTCGCGTACGTCGGGCGCGTCCACGAGTCGAAGATCAGCCGGTGATATCGGCCGATCGTCATCATCACGTGCGCGGCCGCGTAGGGACCGACCCCGGGAAGCGCCAGGAGGCGCTGCTCCACTTCCTCGTCCGGCAGATCCGGATCGGCGAGCGCCTCCAGATCGAGCGTGCCCTCGGCGACGTCGCGCGCGATCGCCTGGAGGTACGCTCCTCGGTACCCGGCCTTCGCGACCTCGCGGAAGAACCGCTCGCCGGCCTCGGCGATCACCGCAGGCTCCGGGAACGCCCTGCCGGCGGGTCCGGTCTTCGGTGCTCCGGGGGCGGCCCGGCCGAGGTGCGCGACGATGGCGCCCACCATCCGCTCGGTGGCGCTCCACGTGCAGTTGGTGGTGCAGATCGTCTTGACGATGTCCTCGAACACCGAGGGACTCTGCACCATGCGACCAGCCCCGGAGGACACCCACGCGAGGTCTGGGTCATCGGCCACGGCTGCGTAGAAAGAGGAGAGGTCTTCATCGAGCCGCAGCACGCGACGCAGCGTCGTGCGGATCGACGTCCACTGGCGCTCGGATGCCGGTTTTCCGAGCACCTCAGCGCGGCCCTGCTTCTTCCGTCCGGGTCCGACGCGAACCGTCCTCGCGCCGCCCGGGACCGCCAGCGTCACGGTCAAGGTCGTCGACGGCTGGTCGAGCTTCATCGGCGGGAGCTCGACGAACCCATGCGACGCGATCAGTCGGTCGAGGTCGATCGGCTCGCCGCCCGGCCCTCGCAGCGGAAACTCCCACCCGGTGACTGCCTGCGGCGGCGAGGCCCTCTCCATTCAGCGGCGGCCCGGACGGAACGGCGGCATCGCCGACATCCGGGGGACCGCCCCCAGATCGCGCTCCACCTGGTCCAGATGCGCGACGCATCGATCGACGAGCTGCTCGAGGACGGCCGGCACGACGTCGGTCAGGTGCCGGACGTAGAGGCACGACTTCCCTCGCTCGTAGCTCCCCAGCTTCGACAGGAGATCGTCGTAGCCGACGAAACCCGACATCAGATAGAGGGTCAGCTTCCTCGGGCGCGGGGCGAATCCGACCCTGAACCAGTCGCCCTCCCGGCCGGTGGCGTACCGGTAGTGGTAGCTGCCGAAGCCCACGGTTCCTGGACCCCACATCGCGGCCTTCTTCCCGGTGGCTCGGCGCATGATCCGGATCAACCGCTCACTCTCCCCGCGGCGAGCGATGTCGTCGATGGTGCCCAGGAACTGCGCGACGTCGCCACCGGTGCGCCTCGTCATCGGCTGCTTCATCGAATCGTCGCCGCGCGCGGGTCAGGCGCGCCCGCGCCTCACCACCCAGATGTGCTCGGCGGGCCACCGCGACGCCCATCCCTTCGGCGCGTAGTCGGTGTACGTCGTGCGCGCGGACGACGTCGGCCGGAGCTCCACCAGGTCCTCGACGACGAACCCGTTCGCTCGAAACAGCCGGATCCACTCCCCGTACGGAAGCTGGTACTCCACGTGCCCCTCGCCCTCCCACCGGCCGAGTTCGAAGTAGGACTGCTGCATCGTCTTCGTCAGTCGCTCCGTCCGTTCGTTCCAGCACAGATCGCGAAACGGCGTCGACATGCAGAAGACGAAGCGGCCGCGCGATCGCAGGAGGCGTGC
>DASPTB010000156.1:0-6247 GCA_035623615.1 Actinomycetota bacterium | reverse complement strand
GAGCTTGGCGCCCAGCCGTTCGTGTGCTCCGGCGAGGGCATGCAAGATGTCGCCGACCGTGGACCCTTCCACCTCGAGCGTCGAGGCCCCCTCCGCCAGTGCCCGCATCTGGGTGGGAATGCGCACGGTCGCCATCAGGCGCCACCGCCCCGACGCCCGTCCTCGCGCAGTGCTGCGAGGGCCTCGCCGAGGGCCTCGAGCTTGGGTTCGATGGTGACGGCTGGTGCGAATCGGTCGCCGAAGGCCTCGAGCGTCTTCAGGCCCATGCCGGTGACGTACGCCACGACGGTCTCGCCGGGCCGGACGACCCCGGAAGCCGTCAGCTTCGCGAGCACGGCAATCGTCACGCCGCCGGCCGTCTCGGCGAAGATCCCCTCGGTGCGCGCCAGCAACCCGACGGCCTCGACGATCTCGCCGTCGGTGGCGTGCGCGGCGCCGCCTCCCGACGAACGAATCTCACGGAGCGCGTACGCCCCGTCCGCGGGGTCGCCGATGGCGAGCGAGCGCGCGATCGTGTCGGGATAGCGCACGGGTGCGACGTCCTCGGCACCGGCCGCGAACGCGTCGGCGACGGGCGCGCACCCGGCTCCCTGCGCCCCCGACACGCGCACGCGCGGTTCCTCGTCGAGCAGCCCGACGGCGTGCAGTTCGCGGAAGGCCGCCGCCACCCGAGTCAACAGCGCCCCCGAGGCGATCGGCACGACGACGTGGTCCGGTGCGCGCCACCCGAGCTGCTCGGCCGTCTCGAACGCGATCGTCTTCGACCCCTCCGCGTAGTAGGGCCGCAGGTTGACGTTGACGAACGCCCAGGGGTAGTCGCCCGAGGCCTCGCCGCAGAGGCGGTTCACGTCGTCGTACGTCCCGTCGACCTCGACGAGCGTCGCGCCGTACACGGCCGTCGCCGCGAGCTTCCCCGATTCGAGGCCGGCCGGGACGAACGTCACCGCCTCGAGGCCCGCGACGGCGGCGTGCGCCGCGACGGCGTGGGCGAGGTTGCCCGTCGACGCGCACGCCACGGTTCCGTACCCGAACTCGCGCGCCTTCGACAGCGCCACCGAGACCACGCGGTCCTTGAACGAGTGCGTGGGGTTTCGCGTCTCGTCCTTGATCCAGAGATCGGTGAGCCCGAGTTCGGCGCCCAGCCGGCGAGCCCGCCGCAGCGGGGTGAATCCATCGCCGACGTCGATACGGCTCGCGCCCCCGGCGGGCAGCAGCGGCTCGTACCGCCACAGGCTCGGGGGCCCGGCAGCGATGGCTTCTCGGGAAACAGCCGCCGCGATCGCCTCGTAGTCGTAGGCGGGCTCGAGCGGACCGAAGCACTCGTCGCATGCCGACCGCGCCTCGGCCGGGTACGTCGCCCCACATTCCCTGCAGCGGAGCCCTTCCAGATACGTCGTCACGGCGCCTCCCTCGGGTGTCGTCCGTCGGCGCCTCCGCGGTTCGAGAGCCGGCGCACCGGCTCCCTCCATGCGACGAGACCCGCGTGGGATCGCGAGCCTCGCATCCAGACCTTCCTCATCTCTCCCGGAATCCCTCCGGGAAGGAGTTGGCACCTGCCGCCCGCCGGTCGGCGGGGCGGGGTTGCCGAGGCTTCGCAGGGCCTGTCCCTCCGCCTCTCTGGATGAGGCCACCGGCCGGCCGTGCAGGCGGCCGCGCCGGTCGCGTATGCAATTGTCGGCAGGATCGTACTCCGGCCCGTCGAGCCCGCCAATTGTCCGGGGCGGCGCAACCTCCGGGGTGGCGGGCGCCAGTCGGCGACCATCCGGATGGCTTCGCCGCCGGACTCCGGGCATACTCCTCGCGGGCCGGCCAGGACGCCGGCCCGCGAGGGGGTGCCGGCACGTGAAGACGCTGTACCGGGCGTCGCTCGTCCGCACGTCGAGCCGCCCGGCCGACGGGGAGTGGATCCTGGTCGACGGCCGGCACGTCGAGCGTGTCGGCACGGGTCCTCCGCCGTCGGCGGACCGCACCGTCGAGCTTCCCGGCGCCGTCCTCGTCCCCGGGTTCATCGACGCGCACGTGCACCTCACCGGCATCACACTGTCGATGATCGGGATTCCGATCGAGCGGGCACGCTCGGCCGACGAGCTCCTCGGCCTGGTCGCCGAGGAGGTCTCGCACGGGCCGTCCAAGGTCCTTGCCCATGGGTTCGACGAGAGCGGCTGGCCGGATCCTTCCTACCCCACGCTCGCCGATCTGGACTCGTCGTTCCCGATTCCGGTCGTGCTGATCCGCGCCGACGGGCACCTGTCGCTCGTGAACACACCGCTGCTGGAACAGTCGGGGGCTCTCGAACTCGAGGGCGTCGAACGCGACGAGCGGGGCCGGCCCACCGGGGTCGTTCGGCGCGAGGCGAACCGCGCGGCGCAGCAGTGGTTCCACACGGCGCTGAGCGACCACGAGCTGCGTGAGTTGCAGCTACAGGCGACGGGGCTGGCCGCATCCCGGGGGATCACCTGCGTGCACGAGATGGCGATCCCCGCCTCGCACGGGTGGCGGGAGGTGGAGGTGCTCCTGGAGCACCGCGCACAGCTCCCGTGTGAGGTCGTCGTGTACGTCGCCGACACCGACATCCCGGCCGTGCTCGACCTCGGGCTCGAGACGATCGGGGGGGACCTCGCGCTCGACGGCTCCATCGGTGCGCGCACCGCGGCGGTCTCCGAACCCTACGCCGGGGACGACCGCGAGGCGAAGGGGGTCCTGTACGAGCGCGACGACGCCCTCGCGCAGTTCCTGCACAACGCGCACATGGCGGGCCTGCAGACGGCGATGCACGCGATCGGCGACACCGCGATCGAGCAGGCGATCAGCGTGTGGGAGCGCGTCTTCCAGTCGCTCGATTCGCGGCGGCGGCGGCACTTCCGTGCTCGGCGGCACCGGATCGAACACTTCGAGCTTCCCACCGCGGCCCAGATCGAGCGGGCCGCCGTGCTGGGCCTGGCCATCTCGGCGCAGCCGGCCTTCGACGCCGTCTGGGGACAACCCGGCCGGCTCTACGAGCAGCGCCTCGGCGAGCATCGCGCCGCGGCGATGAACCCGTTCGCGACGATCGTCTCTCGTGGGCTCACGCTCGGCGCCGGGTCGGACGCGCCGATCACCGAGCTCGACCCGATGCTCGGCTTGTGGGCGCTCGAGCACCACCACGATCCGTCGCAGCGCATGGGCCGCGAGGAGGCGTTCCACCTCTTCACGGTCGGCAGCGCGACGCTCGCGCACCTCGAGGAAAAGAAGGGGAGGCTCGAGCCAGGCGCGCACGCCGACTTCGCGGCGTACGAAGCGGATCCGCTGCGCGTCGAGGACCCGCGGGGGCTGCGGCCCATCCTGACCGTCAGCCGCGGCCGGGAGGTCTACGCGCGCTGAGGTGGGGTGTCGTCCGCCCTCGAGGTCAAGCGACGAGGGCGAGCAGGGCGGCCACGAGCTCGACGTAGCGGTCGACGTCCTGCTCGGCGCACGGCACCGACACGGTCGGCCCGGCGCCCGGGATCGCCTCCCACACGCCGCGGTTCGCCAAGTACAGGCGCCACAGCGCGGTCATCGGGGGGTCCTTGATCCGCTTGGCCTCCAGTGCGTTGCGTGGAAGAGCGGGCGCGTACGAGACGCCGGAGCGGGCGTACATCCGGTGCACGCTCCACGGGAGCCCCGCGTCCGCGATCGCCGCGGCGAGCCCGTCGGCCAACCGCCCGCCGAGCGTGGCGGTGCGCTCGTACGCATCGTCGGTGAGCACCTCGCCGAGCGCCGCGCGCGCCGCCGCCATCGACAGCGCGTTCCCGAACAGCGTGCCGCCGGTCGCGACATGCTCCGGGCCCTCAAGGACGGCGGCGAGCTCCTGGGTCATCCCGTACGTGCCGAGCGGGATCCCCCCGGCGATCGACTTTCCGGCCGACACGAGGTCCGGCCGGAGGTTCCACCGGCGCACGAGTCCGCCCGGCCCGGACACAAGGGTGTGCGTTTCGTCGAGGGCGAGCAGCGTCCCCGTCTCGCTGGCGATCGCGCGCACCTCGTCGAGAAACCCCGGGAGCGGCTGGATGAGCCCGTTGTTGTTCGTCATCGCCGGCTCGGCGAGGACGACGGCGACGTCGCGCGGCGCGAGCGCCGTCCGCAGGGTGTCCGGGTCGTTGAACTGCACGATCCGCACGCGGCCGAGCGCCTCACGCGGTGGACCGGCCTCCTCGAAGACCAGTCGCCCGTCCTCCAAGGTGACCAGGCCCTCGTCGAAGTGCCCGTGGTATTTCCCGTCGAACAGCAGGACGATCTCGCGGCCGGTCGCGACGCGAGCGAGTCGCATCACCTCGGTGTTGGCCTGACTTGCCGACAGCGTGAACTGCCAGCGGGGGAGTCCCCAGCGGCGCCCGAGCTCCTCGGCGACCCACAGGGAATCCTCGGTGGGAAGCAGGAACTGCGAGCCGCGCGCCACCCGGTCCGCCACGGCGCGGACGACCGGCTCGGGCGCGTAGCCGCAGAACATGCTCATGTCGGCGATGTTCATGTCGAGGTAGCGGTGGCCGTCGACGTCGGTGAAGTAGGCGCCGCGGCCCTCGTCGACGTACAGGAGCGGATGGTCCTCGCTCTCGTCGAACCACTGCATAGGAACGCCGTTGGGCATGGCCGCGTGCGCGCGGGAGAGGATGGCGCGGGTGCGCGGGCGCTCGGCGACGAACCGCTCCCGCTCCTCGTCCAACAGCTTGCGGACGCGAGCAGGGTCCACGGTGGGTTCGGTCGGCTCCGCGTGGGGGTCGGTCATGCGGCCATTCTCCCGAGGCTCCGGTCGAGCGCCAACCCGCCGCGGGGAGGTCCCACCCGGGTCTGCCAGCGGGAACTCACACCCGTGTAATTCCGGTCCCCGGCAGGGCCTAGAATCCTCGTGGATGGCACGCTTGTTCGTGGAGGGATGGGCGCCCGATTACGGGGCGCCGTTCGAGCCGGTCGAGGAACTTGCGCCGGCCGAGGGCTCGGTCGACGTCACCGTCGAGCGCAGCGACTGGGGGCCGCTCGACGGGACGGACGACGGCGCGACGCGGATCGCGTTCGTGGACGGGGTGCGGCGCGTCGACGCCAGGCTGACGGTCGACGATCCCACCGTGGGTCCGGTCCCCGGGATCTGCGGCACCTTCGCAGTCGGCGCCGCCTGTTGGGACCGGGAGGCTCGCGAGACGACGATCGACGCGGCGCGCGTGGAGCGGCTTGCCGTCATCTCGGGCCGCCGGGAGGAGCAACTTCCCCCGGTCGCGCTGGACCCCCCGTACCGGACCGAGGCGATCGCCGATCCCGATCCGGACGCGCTCGTGCGCCACGTCCATACGCGGATGCGGCGCGCGGAGGGGGAGTGCGCGACGGCGATGGCGCGCGGGGGCTGGTTCGTCGTGGCGGACGGCCCGTTGAACGACCTGTCGCCGCAGCAGACGATCGGCTACGTGAAGAGTCACCGCGTGACATACCTCCCTGCGCTCCAGGGCGAGACGGTGACCGTGCTGGGGACGGGTCAGCGCACCCCGCTGTTCACGATCGCTGCGTACGAGCGGTACTCGTGGTACGTGCGGCTGGCGCGGCCCCCCGGCGGGCACTCGTGGTCGGGCGTGGTCCGCTGCGAGGCCTCCGGCGCGCTGCCTCGGGCGGAGGTGCTCGCGATGGCCGATCGAAGCGCCGCCGTCCTTCCTCTCGTTGCGTCGCAGGAGCATCTTGACCCGCGCGCCCCCCAGAACCTGGTCCCGATCGGGGCGCTCGAGCGCTCGCTGCGTCACCTGATGGGGGATCGGGGGCTCGTGTACCGAGCGGTCAGGGCCGCGGTGATGGAGGAGGAGATGGTTCCATGAGCGACGAGCAAGCGATCGGCCGCGTGCTCGGATCGGAGCACACGTCGACGCAGGAGTTCCGCATCGTCGTCGAGGAGGACGAGTACGCGCAGCTCGACGACCTCGTGATGGTCAGGACGCTGGTCCCGAAAGCAGGAGAGGTCCGCACCTACGGCGTGGTGACCGAGGTGCAGGCGGTCTTCGAGGGCGCGGCGTACGAGTCCGACACCCACCGGATCGCCGCCGAGGGAATCCTCCCCGGCGCGAAGGTCCGTTCGGCCACCGTCGCGGTGACGCGCGTCGACCCTGAGCTGTGGGTGGCGCCCGACCCGGGCGGCGTCGTGATCCGGGCGCGCGGCGACGAGCGCCGTCGGGCGATGTACGCCGACGAGATGGGGCGCCCGCTCCCGGTCGGCCTCGGGCGCGACGGCGAGCCGGTGCCGCTCGACCTCGACTTC
>DASPTB010000150.1:0-5530 GCA_035623615.1 Actinomycetota bacterium | reverse complement strand
AGCAGAGCGCCTCTCGCAGCGGATCCAGGAGAAATCCGCCAGCGTTGGCCTCGGTGGTAGGATGCAGCAGTAGGCGTCGCCGTGCCCGCCCGGAGGTCGCATGTTCAACGTCGGCCCCACCGAACTGCTCGTAATTCTCGTTTTGGCACTGATGGTGTTCGGGCCAAAGAGGCTCCCGGAGATGAGTCGCCAGATCGGACGGGGCCTGCGCGAGTTTCGGCGAGCGACGCAGGACGTGCAGGGAGAGCTCCGGGGCGTGCTGTCGTTCGACGACGATGATGACGCCGACGACGATGACGGGTCGGCGCCCCTTGACTCGAGCGGGTTGGCGCCGGGAGCCACCGAGACTCAAACGGCTCCGTCTCGCGCTCCGGGAACGGGGCGGCCCGCTTCCAACGGATCCGGCGCCGGCAAGGGCCACACGGTGATCGATCCGAACGGCGACTGACCGGCCCAGCCGACCGTGGCAGTCACCCCCAAGCGGCGCCGGAAGAGGAACCCGACCGGCAACATGACGCTCGTCGAGCATCTCGGCGAGCTGCGTACGCGTCTCATGATCTCGATCGCCGCCATCGGAGTCGGCGCGGTGATCGCCTGGTTTCTTTACGAGCCGATCTTCCACTTCCTGCAGCACGGCTTCTGCACGTTCATGACGCAGCATCCCGGGCTTGCGGTCGATCCGAAGGAGCCGTGCAGGCTTGCCTACACGACGATCCTCGAGCCGTTCCTCACGAAGATCAAGGTCGTCTCCGTCACCGGGATACTCCTTGCCCTGCCGGTGCTGCTGTGGGAGCTGTGGGCCTTCATCGTGCCGGGCCTGACGCCGAAGGAGCGGAAGTTCTCCGTCCCCTTCGTGATCTCGTCCGTTGTGTTGTTCGGGTTCGGGGCCTGGTTCGGGCTCGTCACCCTGCCGCGGGCCCTCAATTTCCTGCTGGGCTTCGCGGGCACCGGCGGCATCGTTCTGGTGATGTCCGTCGGAAGGTACATCTCGTTCGTCACCCTCGTGATCGCGGCATTCGGAATATCGTTCGAGTTCCCGCTGCTGCTGATCTCGTTGATGGCCGTCGGCGTCCTGTCGAGCCGACAGCTGCGGGCGTGGCGCCGTTACTCCATCGTCGGGATCGCCATCTTCGCCGCCGTGATCACGCCGAGCCAGGACTGGTTCACGATGACGGCCATGATGGTCCCATTGCTGATCTTCTACGAGCTGGCTATCCTGATCGGCCGCTTCCTGATGAAGAAATAGCCCCGCCGAACCCAGAGAATCCAGACCCGAAAGGCAGCGAGCAGCGTGGCGATCAAGGGCAAGGGCAGGCCCAAGAGCAGGAGGATGGTCTCGGCGCCGCCGCGCCCGCAGATCGTGACCCGCAAGCGGCCGTTCCTGCTTCGCCGCTCGACCTGGATCGTCGCGGGGATCGTCGTTCTGGGAGCGATCGGGTTCTGGGTCTGGCACGTCTGGAACAACCATCAGCAGTCGCAGCAGCTCGCGAAGGCGACCTCGCAGCTGGCGGCGTTCCGAGGGCAGGTGGACGGCGCCCTCCCGGCCGACCACTCGACGCCTGGCGGGGCGGAGGCAGACACCGTTTTCACGACGCTCCCGGCAAGCCTCGACAAAGCCGGAAGCGGGCAGCTGACACCGCAGGCGATGCGATCGCAGGGAACCACGGTCCAGGATGACGCGCAGAAGGCGGCCGGCAAGATGGCGGCGATCAAGACGACGTCCCTCATCGACGGGAACCTACCGTTCGGCACGACGACGCAGATGAAGACGGCGGGCCTCACGCAGCTCACGGCGAACGATGCCCAGCAATCGATGGCCGACGCCCTGCGCCTCTACGCGGTCGCCGGCGGGCTGTTGAAAAGCGCTGCCGACCTCCCCAAGGGGCCGAAGCGGACCGCGCTGATCACCCAGGCGCAGTCGCTGGTCACGACCGCCTCGTCGCGGTTCGCCACTGGCTACAACCAGATGCTGCAGCTCGAGGAGACGGTCGGCAACGTGGTGCCCGGTCCGCCCACCGTTCCAGGGAGCACCGGCCTCTCGGGTTGAGCGCTCCCATGGGCACGCGCGGCCGGCGAGTCCCGTGACCTCGCCCAGCCGGTTCGCGACCGGCTACCCGTTCCCCCTCGACGGCTTTCAGCTCCGCGCGATCGAGGCGCTGCACTCGGGGGAGTCCGTCCTCGTCGCGGCTCCGACCGGGTCGGGGAAGACCGTCGTGGCCGAGTTCGGGATCGAGCAGGCACTGTCCCGGCGCGGCAAGGCCTTCTACACGACGCCCCTCAAGGCGCTCTCCAACCAGAAGTTCGCCGACTTCTCCGCGCGCCACGGCCCGGACAAGGTCGGCCTGCTGACCGGCGACATCTCCGTCAACTCCGAGGCGCCGGTCGTCGTCATGACGACCGAGGTGCTTCGCAACATGCTGTACGAGGGGAGCTCGACGCTCTCGGGCCTGCAGGTGGTGGTCCTGGACGAGGTGCACTACCTGCAGGATCCATACCGCGGCGCCGTGTGGGAGGAGGTGCTCATCCACCTGCCGCTGTCGGTGGCGGTGGTGTGCCTGTCGGCGACGGTGTCGAACGCCGAGGAGTTCGGCGAGTGGATCGCGGCGCTGCGAGGCCCGACCCGCGTGGTGATCGAGGAGCGCCGTCCGGTGCCGCTCGAGAATTTGTACATGGTCGGGCGCGAGCTGCACGCGATGCACGTCGAGCCCGTCCTCGGCGGCCCCGTCACGGCGAACCCATACCTGGTCTCGCTCGATCAGCGCGAGGCGCGAGTCTCCACGTACCGGCGCCGGAGCAGCGGTGCCATCCAACGGCAGGTCCGGGGCCGTCCTCGCGAAGGCCACCGGCGCATGTACCGGCCTCGTCGCGAGGAGGTCGTCGCCCGACTCGAGGAGGAGGGGATGCTCCCGGCCATCTACTTCGTCTTCAGCCGCGCCGGCTGCGACCGCAGCGTCGAGTTCCTGATGGAGGCGGGCGTCCGGCTCACGGACCGGGGTGAGCGCGCGCGCATCGGTGAGATCGCCGATGCGCGCGTCGAGTCCATCGGCGACGAGGATCTGGCCGCGCTCGGTTACTTCGAGCTCAAGGAGGCGTGGGCCGCCGGCGTGGCGGCGCACCACGCCGGCATGCTGCCCCTGTTCAAGGAGATCGTCGAGTCGCTGTTCGCGCAGGGACTGGTGAAGGTCGTGTTCGCGACCGAGACGCTGTCGCTCGGGATCAACATGCCCGCCAAGACGGTCGTCATCGAGGACCTGTGGAAGTTCTCGGGCGAGCGCCACGAGCTCCTGACCCCGGGCGAGTACACGCAGCTCACGGGGCGAGCCGGCCGGCGAGGGATCGACGAGATCGGGTACGCGGTGGTGCTCTTCCAGCGTGACGTTCCCTTCGAGCGCGTCGCCGGCCTCGCGTCCACGCGGACGTACGAGCTGCGGTCGTCGTTTCGCCCGTCGTACAACATGACGGTGAACCTGATCCGCAACTACACGCCGGACGAGGCGCGGCACCTGCTCAACTCGTCGTTCGCGCAGTTCCTCGCCGATCGAGGCGTTGTGAGCCTCGAGCGCCAGCTCGAGCGCGACCGGGCGGCACTCGAGGGATACCGTGAGGCGATGCGCTGCGACCGCGGCGACTTCGAGGAGTACTGGCGCCTCCGCCAGCGGGCAGCCCGCGTGGGCGAGGATTCCCGCCGCGGCGCGGGCAGGTCGGAGCGGGACGTCAGGGAGGCGCTCGCGCGGCTGCGCCCGGGCGACGTCGTGTCGGTCCCCGGCGCCCGCCGGGGCGGTCTTGCCGTGGTCGTGAACGTGCGGGAGTCGCGGCCTACGCTGATGCTGCAGGATCGTCGGTTCTTCCGGGCCTCGGCGACGGACTTCGACGCGCCGCCGGAGCGGCTCGCCCACGTGGACCTGCCGCGGTCGGGAAGCTCCCGAAGTGCCCGGTACCGGCGGGATCTCGCCGCCCGCCTGGCGGCGACCCGCGTTCCGGCCGGAAGGTCGCCTCGTGGCCGGGGGGCGCCCGACCCCAAGGGGCAGGCGCGGGCGACGGCCGCGCTCGCGAAGGCCGAGGCCCACCCGTGTCATGCGTGCCCCGACCGCGCGAAGCACGAGCGTTGGGCGCAACGCGCGACCAAGGTCGAGCAGGAGGTCGCGGGGCTGGAGCGCCGCATCCGCGCGCGAACGGAGACGCTCGGCCGGCAGTTCGACCGCGTCGTCGCCGTCCTCGAGCAGCTCGGGTACGTCGACGGCTTCTCGCTGACGGAGAGGGGGGAGCGCCTGCGAAGGATCTACGGCGAGGGCGACCTGGTCGTCGCCGAGGCGTTGGCGGAGGGGCTGTTCGACGAGTTGGCGCCCGCCGAGGTGGCCGGACTCGCTTCGACCGTCGTCTACGAGTCGCGCGAGCGCGTGCCCCGCCGCGTCGAGATGCCGACGCAGCCGCTTCGCGCGCGCCTGCGGGCGATGACGGCGCTGTGGCGCCGGGTGCGGGAGGTGGAGGAGTCGCACCAGGTCGAGCTCTCCCGAGAGCTGGACGTCGGGTTCGTCCCAACGGTCTTCGCGTGGGCGGAGGGAATGTCCCTCGAGGACGTGCTCGAGGACTCCGCGCTGACTCCGGGCGACTTCGTTCGGACGTGCAAGCAGCTTCTGGACCTGCTGCGGCAGATGGCCGAGATCGGGCCCGGCGGCGTCGCCGTGGCGGCCGACGATGGCGTCGACCTCGTGAACCGAAGCGTCGTCGCGTACACGGGAGTCTGACCGTGGGCGCTGAGAAAGGAGCGCCCGCCTCGCCTACTCCGTCCATGCCCGAGGGCAAGCCGGTGCTCATCGTCCGGCCCGGGGACGGCCGTGGCCGCGTGGGCAGGGAGCTGGGCGACATCATCGCGTTCCTGCGCTCGCAGGACGTCGAACCGGTCGTCGTCCCGGCGGCGCGCCCGGGCGAGGGGAAGCGCCGTGCCGCGGCGGCGGTCGCGTCCGGCGAGCGGTTCCTCGTCGCCGTCGGCGGCGACGCTCTGGCGCGCGAGGTCGTCGACGCGATCCTGGAGTCGGGAGCGGCGGGACTCGTGACGATGGCCGTCCTCGCGGCCGGGTCGGGCTGTGACTTCGTGCGCACGTTCGGGCTCCCGCCCGACGCTCGGTCGGCCGCTCCGCGGCTGCTCACCGGCGTCTCCTATCCGATCGACGCGGTCCGCGTCAGCTGCAGGGACGACGCGGGGAACGAGCGGACCACGCATTTCGCGGGGCTCGCGAGGATCGGGTTCGGCGGTGTCGCGCAGCGGCGCGCCGGGCGGCTTCCCGCGTGGATGGGCCGGGGGCGGTACTTCACCGCGTTCTGGTCGAGCGTGGCGACGGTTCGCCCGGCCGAGGTCCGGGTCGTGGCCGACGACCGCGAGTACCGCGGGCCGGCGCACGACGTGGTGGTGGGGAACACGCAACACGCGCTGGAGGGCATTCCGGTGTCTCCGCGCTCGTTCCCGGGGGACGGGGTGCTCGACGTCCTGGTGATGCGCGGACCGACGTCGGACCAGTTCCGCCTGCTGCCC
>DASPTB010000120.1:0-4284 GCA_035623615.1 Actinomycetota bacterium | reverse complement strand
GCGACGATGACGAGCCACCGTCGCCGAAGAGCCTGGAGATACTGCACGGGCTCCATTCGTCTACCTCCCAGCCAGCTCTCGGCGAAGCGCCAGCGATACGGCCGCCGTCTGATTGGGAACACCGAGCCGGGCGAAGATCCGAGTCTTGTGGCGCTCGACCGTCTTCTCGCTGATTCCCAACTGGCGTGCGACCTGTTTGCCCGGCAGACCGCCCTCGATGAGAGAGAGAATCTGTCGTTGACGCGCGGTGAGCGGGTGCAGTGGCGCATCCGTCTGCGCGTCGGGTACGAGCGCGGAGGCCAGGCGGGCGAGCGGTGCATCCGCCGGAACCCAGATCCCCTCCTCCTCACTCGGAGGAGAAGCGGAGGCATCCGGCTCCCGGACCATGACGACCCGGACGCCACCGCGTCGGAGCTTTTGCGCGGCGGCTTCGGCTCCGGCCAGGCGTGCGTCGAGCGCCACCGCATCGACGCCCCGGCCCGTGCGCTCCGCAGCCTGAGACGTCGTGACCGAGCCCACGGGCACGATTCCAGGGAATCTCGCAAGGGCGCCCGCAATGCTCTCCGCGAACAAGCGATCGCCGTACGCGACCAGGACCGACCGCGCGCGCGCGCTCATGAAGCGTGCTCCTCGATCGCAGACATGGCGGCGGGGCGCGAGAGCTTCATGAGCGCGGCGGTCAGATCCTCGCGCCGCCCCTCCAGCGACAGCGCCTCGAGCTCGTGCAGCGCCCGGCGAAGGTTGAGCGGGTCGGGCGCGGGAGGACTGCACACCGAGATCGAGGGGTGACCGCTGGGAAGCGTCTCCTCCTGGACATCGATCAGATCCTCGACGAGCTTCTCCCCCGGCTTTGCGCCCGTGATGACGATCTCGATGTCCCGGTCCGGTACGCGTCCCGACATGCGGATGAGCTTTCGAGCCAAGTCCAGGATGTTGACCGGCTTGCCCATGTCGAGGGTGAAGATCTCACCGCCACCCGACATGGCGGCCGCTTGCAGCACCAGCTGGACGGCCTCGTCGACACTCATGAAGTACCTCGCCATACGCTCGTCGGTCACGGTCACCGGTCCACCCTGAGCGACCTGACGAAGGAACGTCGGAATCACGCTTCCACGGCTTCCGAGGACGTTGCCGAACCTGACCGCGCAGAACACACACGAGTCTCCATGCCGGCTGCGAATGATCTGCTCGGCGAGCCACTTCGAGGCACCCATGACGCTCGAGGGCTTCACCGCCTTGTCGGTGGAGATCAGCACGAATCGGTCCGTGCCCGTCGCCAGCGCGGCGTCCACGAGGTTCGCCGTCCCGACCACGTTCGTGGGAATCGCCTCTTCCGGGTACAGCTCGAGCATCGGAAGGTGCTTGTGCGCGGCTGCGTGGAACACGACCTCAGGCGCGTGCTGCATGAAGATCGAGAGCACCCGATCGTGCTCCCGGATGTCGGCGAGCACCACCTCAGCGTGACCTCGCTCCTTCAGGTCCAGCATCACGTCGTGCAGGTGCGTCTCGTCATGATCGAGCAGCAGCAGGCTGGACGGGGCAAACGAGGACACCTGCCGCGCGACCTCCGAGCCGATCGAGCCGCCGGCTCCCGTGATGAGAACGCGTCGACCCTTCAGAAGCCGCTCGACGGCGCCGAGATCCGTCTGCACCTGCGCTCGCCCCAGCAGGTCCTCGATGCGCAGGTCACGAATGTCCCGTGCCGAAACGCGCCCGTGCATCACTTCGCGCACGGACGGGAGAATTCTCAGCGTGACCTCCGCCTCCTCACAGAGCGCCACGACCTCTCGGACCAGCTCGCTTCCCGCCGAGGGGATCGCGAGCAGGACCTGCTCGGCCTTGAGTCGCGCCGCGATTGCCGGGATCTCTCTGCGGCCGCCGAGCACCCGAACCCCGTGAAGCGCGAGACCCTTCTTGCGAGGGTCGTCGTCCACCAATCCCACAGGGTCGAGCATCAAGGACGGGTGCTGGAGAAGGTCCTTCAGCACCATCGCGCCCGCATCACCAGCTCCCATGAGCAGCACCCGTGTGGGCCGCTCCAGCTGGGATCGCCGGCGAAACCCAAACAGCCGGCTCTCGAATCGGATTGCCCCGGTTCCGATCAGCGTCAGCGCCGCCCCGAGGATCACAACCGACAAAGGAAGCGGCTGGGGGCGCACGAGAAGCATGTCCGCGGCCACGACGATGACCCCGGAGGTCGCCGCCGCCAACACGACGCGGCGGGCTTCCTGGACCCCCGCATAGCGCCACATCTGGCCATAAAGGCCGAACATCCAGTTCATCAACAAATGGATCACGGCAATGGCCGGGATGAATGCGCGGAAGCTGGACCAGTACGCCCCGGGAACACTTCCGTTGAAGCGAAGCACCAGAGGGACCAGATAGCTAACGCACACGATCACCAGATCGAGCAGGGCAAGCGGAACGTCGCGGCGCAGATGGGCGACGATCTGCCCGGGTAGACTGGGTCGTGGGTCGGTCGAGTCGCGCATTGGGGAGTGCACCTTCCCGATCGGATACTGCAACAGTAGGGAACACGATCTGCGCACTCATCCGGCAACGGACGTAAGTTGGCTACGGGGAACGGCGCACGCCGGGGCCCTACGAAGCCCGTGTGGCGGCAGGCGGAGCGAGGTCGACTTTGCGACAGGCCGTCACCAGCAGGCCGAGGGCGACCGGCCGGCTCGACGCGGAGGTCAACTTGGAGATGGCTGCCAAAGTGAAGGCGCTGGCCGTTTCCAGCCTCGAGTGGCGTTGGAGACCCCGTTCGAGGTACCGGACCCCTTGTATTTCGAAGCCATGCATGGCCAGGAGCCGTCGGAGGCCTCGCAAGCTCCATCCGACGAACGCGTCGGCGATCGGTTCGAACTGCCGTTCTGGTTTCGCCTCGCGCAGGACGCGCACGAGCCAGTTCCGATTTGGGATCCGGAGGAGAAGAACGCCCCGACCGTTGAGGATGCGATCGATGTCGCAGATGACTTCGTGGGGATCGTCGAAGTACATGAATGAGTCGATGAACGTTGCGACGTCGAACGTGTCCTCCACCTTGGCCAATTCCTCCCAGCAGGGAATGTGCAGTTCATCGCGCACCTGGTCTCGGAGCCAGGGGACGATCTCGACGCCCGCGGCCTCGAAGCCGCGGTTTCGAGCGATACGTGGCAGCCCTCCGTGACCGGTTCCGACGTCCAGTAAGGAGCCACCACTCCTCCCGGAGGTGGACTCCACGACGTCCAGCACGTACTCGTAGAACGCCCTGCGTCGCTCGAGCCGGCGAGGCATCTTCGGCTTCGTGTACCCCGCGACTTCCAGGTGGCGCAGCTGAGTGCCTCGTGAGACGTCTCGGACGAAGATCGCGCACGACCGACAGTAGCGAAAGGTGGTAGGGACTCTACCGTCGGCCGTCCGGAGATCCTGCGTCCCCCACAGGCAAAGGGGTCCTCGGCACACGGGACAGATAGGTGCAGAAACCCCCCTTGCCGAGGTATCCATCGACCATCCCCTGGTGGCGGCCGGCCCAATTGAACCATCCTTACGTTCCGGCCTAAAGGCGTCAAGTCGAGCGATAGGCGATAACGAGGTCTACGCGATGATCCGGCCTCGGATGCCGAAGTTGGATCAGAGTCGTTCGAAGAGGCTGCTCTCCGCTGGGCCGTTCGTGGCTCTCTCGGGCCACGCCCGAACGAACGTCTCCTTCGAGAGCATGCGGTTGCGCTCGTCGTCGGCGAGCGCATGGAAGTCCTCGAGCTGCGTCTCGTGCATGCAAAGCGCGCGGAACTTGGCGTCGGCGACGTGCGACGTGTCGACGAGGACCGCGATGGTCTCGTCGGGAACTCCGCGCGGCATGAACGGAGCGTCGGGGTCGACCTCCTCGCCCCGCGCCCGCATGCTCTCGAACCATCGTTCGACGTCCGATTGCGGAAGGGCTCCGTACAGGAGCCGCGCGAACGCGGTCGGATCGGAACCCGCGGCCTGCGACCGGGCGAGGTGGAACGCCTCGGTCGTGGCCCCGCTCACGGCAATGTGGTCGGCGTGGCCCGTGCCGCCGTCCGGCCCGAACGTCACGACGACCTGCGGGCGCGCCGACCGCAGGACGTCGGCGATGCGGCCGACGAGCTCGCCGCGGTCTGCCCCGGCGAGGCCCCCGTCCGGATACCGCAGGAAGTGGACGTCCGCGCGCGGCTGCCCCGCCGCCGCGAGGGCAGCCCGTTCCTCGCCCTCCCGGACCTCGCCCAGCGTCTCGGGCGTAGCGACCGAGGCGTCCGAGATCATCCCGGCCTCACCGCT
>DASPTB010000087.1:0-5812 GCA_035623615.1 Actinomycetota bacterium | reverse complement strand
CGGTAGTCCGCGGGGAACGGGTGCCCGAGGATGTCGGCGACGATCACCTCGGCCTCGTAGCCGCCGACGTGGGTGAACGGCATGTCGCCGGTCACGTCGCCGCCGGCCCAGACCGACGCCGCCGTCGTGCGCAGCGTGTCGCTCAGGACGGGACGGCCGCGATCGTCGAGGCGCACGCCGGCGGCGTCGAGATCGTGCTCGTCGAGGTTCGGCGTCCTGCCCGTGGCCACCAGGAGGCGGTCGGCCTCGATCGCGCGCTCGCCGGCGCCTTCCAGCCGGAGGCGCCATGCCTCGCCGCGCCGCTCGGCAACGATGACGCGCGCCCCGGTGTGGATCTCGATTCCCTCGCCCTCCAACTCCTCTCGGATGGCTGCCGAGGAGTCCGCGTCCTCGAGCGGCAGCACGCGGTCGAGCGCCTCCACCACCGTGACGCGCGACCCGAACCGCGAGTAGATCTGCGCGAACTCCACGCCGATCGCGCCCGCCCCGAGGATCGCGAGCGAGCCGGGCACTCCGCCGCCGTGCCAGATCGCCTCGCGGTTTGTCCAGTAGCCGCCTGCCGCGAGGCCGTCGATCGGAGGAACGGCAGGCCGCGAGCCGGTCGCCAGCACGATTCTGGCGGCCTCGACGGTGGTGCCGTCGGCGAGCTCGGCCGTGTGCGGACCGGTCAGCTTCGCCGCCTGCCGCACGACGATCGCGCCGCGGCGCTCGAACATGGCCGCGCCCTCGGCCGTCTCCTCGTCGACCAGGCGACGGACGCGGCGCATGACGGCTTCCAGGTCGACGTCGACCGTGGGAACGCGGATGCCGAACTCGGCCGCCCGCCGGGCGAGTGCCGCCACCCGGGCGGACTTCAACATCGCCTTGGTGGGGTCGCAGCCGAAGTGCGCGCACTCGCCGCCGAGGCGTTCCCGCTCGGCCATCGCCACGCGCAGGCCGGCTCCCGCGAGCGCGTACGTCACGTCCGAGCCCGTGCCGCCGCCGCCGATGACGAAGACGTCGACCTTGTCCATGGGTCGTTCCTCCTCGCTGCCGCCGCCGCGCCTGCGCGAGGCGTCTCCCATAGTCCGCCACTACGATGGCTCGCGGATGTATTCGGCCGCCGAGATTCGCGAACGCCTGTCGGGTGCCCTCGATTCCCGCGACGAGTTCCCGCGGGGGACGCGCGATCGCCTTGCCGCCGTGTTGGTTCCCCTCGTCACCGACGGTGAGACCCGGGTGATCCTCACGAAGCGCACGTCCACGCTCTCCCGGCATGCGGGTGAGGTGTCGTTCCCCGGAGGCCTGGCCGACCCGGGCGAGGGGCCGACGACGACGGCGCTGCGCGAGGCGGACGAGGAGCTCGGTCTCCCGGGCGGCGCGGTCGAGGTGCTCGGCGCGCTGGGGGCGGTCCACACGCGGGTGCTCGGAACCCTCATCGTCCCGGTCGTCGGCCTGTTGGCCGAGGAACCGGCGCTCCGCCCAAACGCAGCCGAGATCGAGCGCGTGCTCACGCCGCCGCTCGCCGGCCTCGCCGTGCTCGGACGCGAGACGACGTTCACATGGGAGGGCGAGACGTTCCCGACCTACGTGTTCGACACGCCGGGCGACGTGGTGTGGGGTGCGACGGCCCGCATCCTCCGCGGCCTGCTCGACCACCTGGAATCTCCGGCGAGACCGGGCGGTTGACCGGTCCATGAGCGAGCGCGAACCGGAGCCGGCGCCGGTTCTCCCGTCCGACGACGAGCTGCGATCCATTCTCGGATCGGCGCACGTCGTCGCCGTGGTCGGGCTCTCGTCGAAGCTGTGGCGCCCCTCGCACGAGGTCGCGTCCTTTCTGCAGGCCAAGGGATACCGCATCGTTCCCGTCAACCCGAACGAGCCCGAGGTCCTCGGCGAGCGTTCGTACCCGTCGCTCCTCGACGCCCCCGAGCCGATCGACGCCGTCGACGTCTTCCGACGGAGCGAGCACACGCCGGCGATCGCCCGCGACGCGGTGCGGATCGGCGCGAAGGTGCTGTGGCTCCAGGACGGCGTCGTGAACGCCGAGGCCTACCGCATCGCGACCGAGGGCGGCCTCGACGTCGTCATGGGCGCCTGTATGATGCGCGAGCGCCAGCGTCTGGAGGGATGACGAATGCAGACATGGGAATACTTCGTCGCGCCACTGCTTCCCCACAACCCGGGGGAGATCCTGAACGGGTTCGGCGCGCAGGGATGGGAGCTGGTCTCGGTCGTTCAGCAGGAGACGCCCGCCGGAGGCGTGTCGCTGGTCGCTTACCTCAAGCGCCCGAAGGCGTAGCGCCCGGGTCGCCGTGTGCCGATGGCGGCGAGGCCGCGCGGCGCACGCCGAGTCGCGGCGTGATTGCGATCAGCGCCAGGGCGGCCACGAACGCCACGGCGAAGGCGCCCGCCAAACCCGCCGTCAGTGACTTCCCGAGGTGGTCGGCGAGCGCGATCGCGCTGCCCCCGAGGCCGGTTCCGGCCGAGGAGCCCAGGGCGTCGATCATCAACAGGAGCGCCACCGTGGCGCCCTCGACGCCGGGCGCCGCGCGCTCCATCGTGATCAGGTACATCGTCGGATAGGCGACTCCCATGCCGAGCCCTGCGATCGTCCAGGCCACGAAGGGGATCGCGAGGGCCGCCCCGCCGAGGCCGGCGGCGACGCCCGCCGTGCCGAGCGCAACCACCACGCCGCCCCAGCGCACCAGCCGCGGGAGCGGGGTGGTGGCCACCGCCCGCGACTGCCACCAGCTGCCCGACGTCCACGCGATCGACGCGAACGTGATGACGAGGCTCGCCTGCACGTAGGTCAGGTGGCGCAGGTGGGTCAGCATCAGGGGAACGAAGCCGTCCGTGGTGAAGAACGAGAAGCCCAGCAGGAACCCGGCGGTGAGCGCCCAGGCGAGCGAGCGCCGAGTCTCGGGCGAGTCGCCCACGAGCAGATGGCGAACGGCGGGGACCGTGAGGACGGCGCCGACGACGGCGAGCGGCACGGACCACCACTCCAGCTGTCCGAGGCCGGCGAGGATCGCGCCGGATCCCACCGCGGCCTGGATCGGCCACCGGAGTCCCGTCGAGGGCGTCTCGGTTCGTTCCTCCGGCGCGGACTCGGCGAGGCCCGGGAACACCATCGCCGCGGCGATCGCGAGCAGCGGGAGCGGAGCGAAGAAGGCCCACCGCCATCCGATGGTCTGCGCGACGACGGCGCCGAAGAAGGGCCCGACCAGTCCCGGGACGATCCACGCAGCGGCGAGGAGCGCGAGCACGCGCGCGCGATGCGTCTGCGGGTAGCGCTTGGCGATCGCGCCGACCGACACCGCGTACTCGGCGCCCGCTCCGGCGCCCTGGACGAACCGCCCGAGGACGAAGATCGGCATCGTCGGCGCGAGGCCGGCGAGGACGGTTCCCCCGGCGAAGACGCAGAGCATGATCGCGAGCGGCCGCGCCGGCCCGAACCGGTCCACCGCGGTTCCCGTCAGCGGGATGGCCATCACGGTCGCGAGCCCGGCGGCGCTGAACGCCCACCCGTACAGGTTCAGCCCCCCGAGGTCGGCGAGGACCGCCGGCATGACGGTGGTGACGATCAGGATCTGGACGGCGCCGAGCACCTCCAGCAGGAAGAGCCCGAGCGTCAGCCGGCCGAGGCGCCCTCGGAAGATCTCCCTCCAGGGCGGCGGCCGCGTCGGTTGCCGCGGCGGGGACGGCTCGGGGGCGTCCGGGGTCATGCTCCGCCGGCGGCGTCCAGCGCCCGGCGCAGGTCGTCGATGAGGTCGTCGGGATGCTCGATCCCGACGGAGAGGCGCACGAGCCGCGGCGACACGGCGAGCGCCGACCCGGCAACGCTCAAGTGGGTCATCCGTGCGGGATGTTCGATGAGCGACTCGACGCCGCCGAGGGACTCGGCGAGCGCGAAGAGCTTCGTCCGGCGGCAGACGTCGAGGGCGAGCTCCTCCGTGAGCGCTTCGAACGACACCATGCCGCCGAAGCCCGACATCTGTCGGGAGGCGACTTCGTGGCCGGGATGTGTCGCGAGGCCCGGGTAGTAGACGCGGTCGACATTGGGATGATCCTCGAGCACCTCCGCGATCGCCTCTGCCCCGCGGCAGTGGGCTTGCATGCGAAGCGCGAGGGTCTTGACGCCGCGAAGCACCAGGAAGCAGTCCATGGGTCCGGGGACGGCTCCGACGGCGTTCTGCAGGAAGGCGAGCCGGTCGTACGTCGCCGCGTCGTCTGCGGCGACCACCACTGCGCCGCCGATCGCGTCCGAGTGTCCGCCGAGGTACTTGGTGGTGGAGTGGACGACCGCGTCGGCACCGAGCTCGAGGGGGCGCTGCAGGTAAGGCGAGGCGAACGTGTTGTCGACGACGCAGCGGGCGCCGCGGTCGCGCGCGAGGCGCGCGACCGCGGCGATGTCCACGATCTTCATCGTGGGGTTGGTCGGCGTCTCGACCCAGACGAGCTTCGTCGTGTCGCGGATCGCACCGCCGAGGGCGTCGAGATCGGAGAGGTCGACGACGTCGAACGCGAGGTTCCATCGGTTCGTCACCTGCGAGAGCAGCCGGTACGTCCCGCCGTAGACGTCGTCGGCGAGCACCACGTGGTCGCCGGGCTCGAACAGTGACAGAAAGGTCGACTCGGCGGCCATGCCGGAGGAGAAGCAGAGCGCCCGGCCGCCTTCCAGGGCGCCCAGCGCTTCCTCGAGCGCCGTTCGCGTCGGGTTCCCCGTCCGCGCGTACTCGTAGCCGCGCGGCGTCGCGACGTCGGGCTGCGCGAACGTCGACGTCTGGTAGATGGGAACGTTCACCGCGCCGTACGCCGGCTCCGGGTCCTGCCCCGCGTGGATGGCCTTCGTCTCGAATCTCATGTTCCCTCATCCAAGAAGTGAAGCCAGCCGAGCCGGTCGAGCTCGAGCCGCGCGGCGTCGCCCGTCCGAGCCTCGGCGAGGAGGCGGGCTCGAAGGCGCGCGTCGTGCCCGGGAAGGAACCGCCGCCTGACCGGACTCCCGCATCCGCATTCGCACAGGCGCGGGTCGGCTGCGGCCCGTGCGGGGCGGACGCCGCGCGTCCCGCCGGCGTCGGGCGGCGCGCAGCGGTGATAGGCGTCGCGCAGCGCGGGAACGGGCAGGACGATCACGCCCTCACGCGGATGCCCGACCCACGAGCCCACACCCGTGAGGAACCGCTCGGCCGTGAGCGCCGCGCACGCCGCGTCGACCGTGTCGATCGGCGCGTCGTCGGGAAGGTCGGTGACGCCCGCGGCGTCGAGCACCGCGCGTCGCCAGACGAGGCGCCATCGGCGGCCGGGGGAGAGGCAGCCGGCGAACGCCACGTACGAGGCATACGGGAACACCTCGAACGCGCGGCCGCGGGCGCTCCCCTCGCCGAGGAACAGCTCGTAGCCGGCGCCCGCGGCCGCGATGAACGCCTCGAAGCCGGCGGTCATCCACGAGAACAGCCGGGACTCGTCCTTCGGCGTCTGGTGCGACCCGATCCCGCGGCGCGAGAGCTCGTACTCGGCGACCCGGCGGTCGAGGTGGCGGCCGGGCGCCGGCGGGACGGCGAGCCTCTGCCGTTCCCCCTCGTCACGGAGCAACCCCAGGCCGGGGCGCGGTGGCGCGTCGAGGCCCACCGCGTCGGGCTGCAGCTCGGTCAGAAGCTCCTTCAGCCCTTCGTTCCCGATGCGGGCCCATGTCTGCAGGACGCGGCCGTCCTCGACGAGCGCGACGTCGAGCCCTCGGCCCAGCGAGACGTCGACCCCCATGACCGCGCCCACGCGCGAAGCCTACCCGAGGACCGTGGGAGCCACCTCCGAGGCGCGGGGGCCGCCGCGG
>DASPTB010000076.1:0-4364 GCA_035623615.1 Actinomycetota bacterium | reverse complement strand
CGCGATCGCGTCGTTCCTGGCTCCGCCCGGATCGCCGACGTACCCGGTGTTCCTCTATTCGGGATCGCGCACGCCCGGGCTGCTGCCGGAGCTGATCGCGATGGGGTCGCTCATCATCCTGGCGTCGATCGTGATCATCGTGATCGCCGAGGGTGGCCGCCGCTGGGCGGAGCACCGGCTTCGCGGCGACGCGGCGGAGGAAGTGGAGTCCTCGGATGCGGGCGAGGGTCTCGGTCTGGTCGAGACGGGGGAGGTGTGAGGAGATGGGGGGCGAGATCCGGCTCGAGCGGTTGACCAAGCGGTTCGGGTCGTTCACCGCCATCGAGAACATCGATCTGACGATCCCGCAGGGGCAGTTCTTCTCGCTGCTCGGGCCGTCGGGGTGCGGCAAGACGACGACGCTGCGCCTGGTCGCGGGCTTCGAGCAGCCCAGCTCCGGCGGCGTCCTGCTGGACGGCGTCGACATGGCCGGCATTCCTCCCAACAAGCGCAACGTGAACACCGTGTTCCAGAGCTACGCGCTCTTTCCGCACATGAAGGTGTCCGACAACGTGGCGTACGGCCTTCGGCGCGCGCGTGTCGACAAGCGCGAGATCAAGAAGCGCGTCGGCGAGGCGCTCGAGCAGGTCCAGCTGTCGGCGCTCGCACGGCGAAAGCCGGCACAGCTGTCGGGCGGCCAGCAGCAGCGCGTGGCGCTCGCCCGCGCGCTCGTGTTGCAGCCCGCGGTGCTGCTGCTCGACGAGCCGCTCGGGGCCCTCGACGCGAAGCTCCGGCGCCAGCTGCAGGTCGAGCTGAAGGCGCTGCAGGAACAGATCGGGATCACCTTCCTCTATGTCACCCACGACCAGGAGGAAGCCATCACCATGAGCGATCAGGTCGCGGTGATGAACGGTGGGCACGTCGAGCAGGCAGCGCCGCCGCGCGAGATGTACGAGGAACCCAGCACCGCCTTCGTCGCCGACTTCCTCGGCGTCTCGAACCTGATGGAGGCGGACGCGACGGGCCCGTCCGGGGACGGCGTCGCCCTCCAGTTGGGACCCGGGGTCGCGGTCGAGGCCGGCCGGGGCGACGTCACGGCCCGCGGAGAGGTGAAGGTCGTGATCCGGCCGGAGCGGGTGCGCATCGAGCCCGCCGGCGCCGGAGGGCCGAACCGCGTCCCCGCGATGGTGTCGCGCTCGGTCTATCTGGGCAACGGCGTCCGCGTGATCGTGCATCTTGCCTCGGGCCAGCCCGTGGTGGCCCTGGTTCCGAACACCGACGGGGACGCCTCGCCCGACTGGGACCCCGGCACGCCGGTCACCGTCAACCTCCCCGCGACGGCGCTCCGCGTCCTTCCGGCGATCCCGCCGGCGCGCGCGGCGACCGAGCCGGCCGCGACCTCATGAGCCGCGCCGCGGTCGTCGGGGCCGCGCTGGCGACCCTCGCCGTGACGGCGTGCGGCAATCGGGCGGCGACCAACCCCGTTCCGGCGACGTCGGTCCCGGCCGCCGAGATGCGCGTGCTCGCGGCGTCGACGATTCCGTACCTGCCTTCGACAACGACGGTGCTGACGACCACGGAGCTGGGCAAGGACGCTCCCATCCCCGGCCTCGCCGGCAAGATCGCGTCGTGGGGGTACCTCGACGGACGGGAGCGCACCTTCCAGGGCGAGTCGCGGCGCCTGACGACGGTGATCAGCCGTTCCCTCGTCTTCCGCAGCGCGACGGGCGCACGACGATACGTCGCCTTCGTTCGCGCGCACGCGACCCAGTATTTCGGGGTGGCGACCGGGGTCGGATCCCTGACGTCCGAGGGGCGCACCGGGTGGGTGTTCTCACCGCCCCCGTGCGCCTGCCATCTCGCCAACCCGGTACTCGTCGGCGTCCTCGACGACGGGTCGAACGTGGTGTGGCTGGACATCAACGGACCGAAGGCCACGCGCGCGCTGCTCGTGCAGCTGCTCGCCCAGTCCGCAAGCGCCCCCGCCACGGTCGCCGGTTGATGCGCGTGGGCGTTCGCCGGATGGCGCGGGTGGGGACGGTTTCCCAATGATCTCGTTCAGCGCTCCCCTGGACGGCGTCGCCGCGATGGGGCTGGCGCTCGGTGCCTCGCCGTTCGGCATCGTGGCCGTGATCCTGTTGCTGGACACGCGGCACCCGCTGCGCAACGCGGTGTCGTTCGCGCTCGGGTGGGCCTCGGTCATCGCAGTCATCGGCGTGCTCTCGGCCAAGCTCTTTCCGCCGCAGAGCGGATCCGCGCCGCCGCCGGCGTGGGCAAGCGTCGTGGAGGGGTTGATCGGCCTTGGCCTCCTGGTCGCGGGGGCGATCCAGTGGAGGCGCCGGTCGGGCGGCACCGCCGCCTCGGCCGAGCCCGCATGGATGAGCCGCCTCAGGAGCGTCGGGCCCGTCCTCTGCTTCTGTCTCGGAGCGTTCCTGCCGACGTACGCGCTGATCTTCCCGGCGGTGGAACGAATCGAGAGCGCCAACCTCTCGCCGGGGCTCACGGCGCTCGCGTTCGGGGGCTTCCTGCTTTTGGCGTCGCTCGGAGTGTTCGTTCCGATCGGCTTGTACCTGCTCCGGCCCGAGACCTCGGCGGCGACGCTCGAGCGATGGAGGATGTGGCTGCTCGCCAACCAGCATGCGGCCGGGGCGGTGCTGCTGTTCGTGATCGGGGCGTCGCTGGCCCTTCGAGGGGTGCAGGGACTGCTCGTGTGAGGCCGCCGATCGTGAATCGGCCCGCCACGGGCAACCCGCGGCGGGCCGATCCCCCGCCCGAACGCTCGGCGACCGCTATCCCTTGGTAACCGTCCAGCTGACCTTGCCCGAGGGCGCCTGCGTGAGCTGGATGTGATAGGCGACATCCACCGCCGAGGGAGACGAGGATGCACCCGGCGAGGACGCCTTCCACGAGACCGAGCCGCTGCTGCAGAGCTCGGTGCCCCCCTTCTTGACCAACGCCGGGAGCGAGATGCTGCCGGTTCCGGTCCCGGTCGTTTGACCGAGCTGGCCCTGGAAGTCGAAGCTTCCGAAGAATGGGTCGAAGAAGTGGAAGCTGAACGATCCGTCCTTCCCGAGCACCTGCGAACCCCCGCCGAACCCCAGGCCGACCTGCGCGCCGGAGGACGAGCACGTGGCTACGAACTCGAGGTCCCACGGCTGGATCGTGAGTCCCTTCCTCGTCCGCAGGACGTTGAAGACCTCTCGCGTGCCCTGGCTGCTCCTGCCTCGCCACTGGCCCTGGTGCGGTGACTTCGGCGAAGTGCTCAGATGCCGCGCCGCCCGCGCCTGATGCCGCGCGGAAACGGCAAACGCTGCGGCGGGAGTAGCCGCCACCATGAGCACCACGACCATCGCGCCCACCACCCGCTTGGTTCGCATGCGATATCCCCCTTTCGCCACGCTCGGCCCGTCCGAGACGTTCGTCCGCGAAGCATATGGCCAAGCGCCGGGTCGCGCCAGGCGGCTCGAAGGCGCGGTGGCCAGGTGGTTGGTCTGGCAGGGCGACACGACGCGCGGAGGCGGCCTTCCGAACCCGGTCCGGGAGCGGGGACCGGCGCCCGGGCGGTCGGGGCGGGTGCGAGGCCTTGGAACATGCCGCCCGGCCTGCGCAAGCGCTCGCGACGGACGGGAATATGGTGCCGGCGCTGTGCATTCTCCATTCGCGGGAGTCGGCGACGAGAAAGGACGGTGGGTCATGCGCGCGTATGTGATCGACGCGTTCGGCGGGAAGGGATCGGTGCGCGAGGTGCCCGACGCCTCGGCCACCGAGGGGCAGGTCTTGGTCCGGATACGGGCGGCGGGGGTGAACCCCTTCGACGCGAGCGTCGTCGCGGGCCACATGAAGGACGTGATGGAGCATCGCTTCCCCTTGGTCCCGGGCCTCGACGGGTCGGGCGTCGTGGAGGCGACCGGCGAGGGCGTGGACGGCTTCGCCGTGGGTGACGAGGTGTTCGGCGCCGCGGGCAAGCCTTACTTCGGCGAGGGGACCTTCGCCGAGCTCACCGCGATGTCGGTTGCGACGGTCGCGCCCAAGCCCGGCGCGATCGATTTCGTGCAGGCGGCGTCGATCCCGACGCCCGGGATCACCGCGCTGACCGTGCTCGACGCGATCGACGCACGTGACGGCGAGACGTTGCTCGCTGTCGGCGCGTCGGGAGGCGTGGGGCGCTTCCTGGTGCAGTTCGCCGTCGGCAAGGGGGTGCGCGTCGTCGGCGTCGCTCGCGACTCGAACGCCGCGTACGTGCGCGGCCTCGGCGCGTCCGAGGTGATCGATCCCACGACGGGAGACCCGGCTGGGGCTCTTCGATCGGCCTGCCCCGATGGAATCGACGCGATCGCCGACATGTCGGGCGACAAGGACCTGGTGACGCACCTGAGCGAACAGCT
>DASPTB010000067.1:0-4620 GCA_035623615.1 Actinomycetota bacterium | reverse complement strand
AACGACCTTGTCGGCCGCCGCGAACGCCCGATCGGTCGCGTCCTTGTCGCCCGCCTCCCAGTTGTAGATGTGGTTGTCGGCCTGGCCTTCCTTGTCGTCGCGGATCACGGGCGCGTCGCTCTCGAGCGCCCGCTGCGGCGTAATGATGGCCTCGAGCATCTCGTAGTCGACGTCGATGAGCTCGAGTGCGTCCTTCGCGATGTAGGGATCCTCCGCGACGACGGCCGCGACCTCCTGACCCTGGAAGCGAACCTTGTCGGTCACGAGCACCGCCTGGGTGTCGTACGAGAGCGTCGGCATCCACGCGAGGTTGTGCTGCGCCATCAGATCACCCGTGACGACGGCGATGACACCGGGAAGTGCCGACGCCCGCGACGTGTCGATCGACCGGATCCGCGCGTGCGCCACGGGACTGCGCAGGATGGCCATGTGCAGCATGCCGGGCAGGTGGACGTCGTCGACGAAGTTGCCCTGCCCGCGGATGAAGCGGTCGTCTTCCTTCCGCTTGACGCTGTGCCCGATCCCGCGAACCTCTTCCGCCTCGGTCGCCATCTCGTGCTTCCTTTCCCTCGTTCGCCTTCCCCGGGTCAGTTCGGAACGCGATGCGCGCGAACCCTAGCCGCCCACCGCGGCGGGCTCGTCGGCCTTCTCCGCGTCCTCCTTCATCTGGCGTCCGGCCGCCTGAATCGCCTTGACGATGTTCATGTAGCCGGTGCAGCGGCAGATGTTCCCGGAGATCGCCCAGCGGACCTCATCGTCGGTCGGCTCCGGGTTGCGTTCGAGCAGCGCCGAGCCTACGAGCATCATGCCCGGGGTGCAGAAGCCGCACTGCAGGCCGTGCTCCTCTTTGAACGCCGCCTGGATCGGGTGGAGCTGGCCGCCGGCGCCCAGGCCCTCGACGGTGGTGACCTCGCCGCCGTCGGCCTGGACCGCGAACATCGTGCACGACTTGACCGGCGAGCCGTCGAGCAGGACGGTGCACGCTCCGCAGTTGGAGGTGTCGCACCCGATGTGCGTCCCCGTCAAACCGAGCGTCTCCCGCAGGAAGTGCACGAGCAGCTGCCGCGGCTCCACGTCCGCCGACCGCTGGGTTCCGTTGACCGACACGTTGATCTGCATGCCCCCTCCTCTATTGGTCCGCTCTCGCGAGCTCGACGGCGCGGGCGAGCCCTCGTTGCACGAACACGTCGACGACGTGCCGCTTGTAGTCGGCGCTCCCGCGATGATCGCTCACCGGCCGGGCGGCCGCGGCTGCGAGCTCGGCCGCCTCTCCGAACGCCTTGTCGGTCGGCTCCTCGCCCGCCAGGAACTCCTCCGCCGCAGCCGCTCGCAGGTTGCGCCGACCGACGGACGTCAGCGCGATGCCGGCGCGGGCGATGTGGCCGTTGCCCATCCAGACCTGAACGGCGACGCCGACCGTCGCGAAGTCGCCCACCTTCCGTTCCAGCTTCAGGTACGTTCCGCCCGAGCGTGCCTCGGCGGCGGGAACGCGGATCTCGGTCAGGATCTGGTTGGGCTGCAAGGTGGTGGTGAACGTGTCCAGCAGGAGGTCGTCGACCGGGACGACCTGCTCGCCGGACGAGTCCCGCGCGACTGCCTGCGCGCCGACGGCGATCATCACCGAGGCCCAGTCTCCCGCCGGGTCCGCGTGCGCAAGCGAGCCGCCCATCGTCCCCCGCGTCCGCACGATCGGATCGCTGATGAGCGGCGCCGCCGCCGCGATGGCCGGATACCGGGCCTTCATCAGCTCGGAGTCCTCCAGTGCGACGTTGCGCACGAGCCCGCCGATCCGCAGCATGCCGTCGCTCTCCGACATGGACGAGAGTCCGGGCAGGTGGTTGATGTCGATGAGGTGGCCCGGCGTCGCGAAGCGGAGCTTCATGAGCGGGATGAGGCTCATGCCCCCGGCCAGGATCTTGGCGTCGTCCCCCAGTTCGTCGAGGAGGCCCAGCGCCTCCTCGAGCGTGCTCGGCCGGTGGTACTCGAACCTCGCTGGCAGCATCGTCAGCCTCCCTCGCGCGCCGCCGGGTGCGGCCGCGGAAGGTGTACGAACGACGCCTGGCCTGGGCTTTCGCCTCGCCTCACGGAGCGCCTCGGCCCGCTCGGGCGAGCTCGAGCGAACGGTCCAGCCCCCGGCGCACGTAGGCGCGGACCACCGCCCGCTTGTACTCGGCCGAGCCGCGCACGTCGGAGATCGGCTGGGCGGCCTCCGCCGCCAGGCGAGCCGCCTCGTCGAACGCCGCCGGACCGGGCTCCGAACCGGCGAGCGTCTCCTCGGCCGCGGTCGCCCGGATGTTCGTCGGCCCGACCGCCGTCAGCCCGATCCCGGCGCGGCCGATCGTGCCGTTCGCCATGTCGAGCTGGACGGCGACGCCGACCGTCGCGAAGTCGCCCACCTTGCGCTCGAGCTTCAGGTACGTCCCACCGGCTTGGTCTCCGCCCTGCGGGATGCGGATCTCGGTCAGCATCTCGCCCGGCTCGAGCGACGAGCGAAACGGTCCGCGGAAGAGCTCCGACACGGGGATCGTCCGCTCGCCGGACGACGTCCGTGCGACGACCGACGCGTCCAGCGCGAGCATGACGGATCCCCAGTCACCCGCCGGGTCGGCATGGGCGAGCGAGCCGCCCATGGTGCCCCGACGACGCGTGATCGGGTCGGCAATCCAGTTGGCAGCCTCGGCCACCAACGGGTAGCGGGCTTTCAGCAGCTTCGACGCCGCCACGTCGCTGTGGCGGGCGAGCGCCCCGATCCGCAGCTCGCCCCCGTCCTCCGCCACGTCGTCGAGGCCGGCGACGCGATTGACGTCCACCAGCATCGAGGGCGAGGAGAAGCGCAGCTTGAGCAATGGAATCAGCGACTGGCCGCCCGCCAGCACCTTGGCGCCGCCGTTCTCGGACAGCAGTGACAGCGCTTCGTCGACGGTGGACGGGACGGAATAGTCGAACTTCGGCGGAAGCACGATCTCCACCTCCCAGACCCTGTGCGGCCCTCCGAAGCGACGCGCTCCGGGTGTGAACCGGGGTGATTATCGAGCCGCCCATCGCCCCAGGTCAAGACGACCTGCGGGCGGACGCGACCGGGTCAGCCGGAGGCGGCGAGCCGCTTGGCCAGGCAGCCGGCGAAGCGGTCGACGTAGTCGTTGGCGATGTCCTCGATCAGCCCGCGGCTGAACTGGGCGATCGCCCCCGACATCTGCATGAACGCGGTGACCGAGGCGACCGTCTGGCCGCCCTCCTCCCAAAGATGCGAGGTCACCGTTCCCTGCGCCACGCCCTTGCCGCGAGTCTCCTTGCCCTCCGTCCACATGAGGATCGTGCGGTTGGCCTCGTCCGCCTGCTTCAGCTCGACCAGCCCGTCGAAGGTCAGCTGCACGGCGCCGAGCGACACGTCGAGCTTCCCCTTCCACTTGGTGTCCCCGACCACCTCGGTCAGAGAGGCTCCGGGGACGCAGCCGACGAGCCCCTGGATGTCGAGCAGGGTCGTCCACGCCTTGTCGATCGGAGCGGGAACCCGGAACTGGTTCGACAGATGCACGGCTGCCTCCTATGGCGTCCGCCGGGTCCCACATCGGGACAGACGCGGAACCTCGCGCACAGTCTGTCGCCGCGCGCGTGCGGGATCAAGTCCCGGGGTCACGACTCGCGACGGCCGAAGAGCCCCTTGAAGAACCGGACGGTCGCCCGCCAGAAGGCCCACAGCCCGAGGCGGAATCCCTTCACGGGCGCGGCGGCCTGCGCGGGCGCGGCCGTGGCCGCCGCCCCGCCCGCCGCGGTGGCGCTCGCCTGCGCCGTGATGTTCGACTCGAGGCAGGACGCGAACTCCTTGGTGAGGCGTCCCGAGATGTCCTGGATCATCCCGCCGCGCGCGTACTGCGCCGCGGCACCGGTGATCGTGAGGTCGGTGTCCATGGAAACCTTCGTCCCCGTGCCGGCGGGCTCGAGGTGCGCGGTGACCGTCGCCGCGGCGGCGCCCTTGCCCCGCTGGTCGCGCCCGTCGGCCTTCAACAGCACGCGCTTGGCCGCGTCGTCGCGTTCCTGCATGACGACGGACCCGACGAACGCCATGCTCACCGGCCCGACCTTCACCGTCACCTTTCCCTTCCACGTGTGGTCGTCGACGACCTCGGTCAGCTCGGCGCCGGGCATGCAGGGAGCCATCCGCTCCACGTCGAGCAGGTAGTCCCACACGGCCTGCTGCGACGCCGCGACCTCGAATTCGTTGTGCAGCTCCATGGTGCGCGAGCCTACCGTCCTTTCGTCGAACGGGTCTAGCCGAGGCAGCGGGTTGCCACCGCCGCGCGCCGCGGTCAGGGTGGGAGCCGTGACCGAGTCCCGCGTTCGCCGCACGCCGCCGCCCGAGGCCGACGTCGCCTCCATGTTCGACGGCGTCGTCGATCGCTACACGGTGGTGAACTCCATGCTGTCGCTCGGACTCGACCGCGTCTGGCGCCGCGCCGCCGTGCGGGCGGCCGAGCCTCGGCCGGGCGCCGTCATCCTCGACGTGGGATCGGGAACGGGCGAGCTGACCGCGGCGATCGCACGCGCCGGCGCGTTCGCCGTCGGCGTGGACGCGAGCGCGCGGATGGTGGCGGCGGCGCACGAGGACGCGCTGCCGCGGAC
>DASPTB010000054.1:0-9194 GCA_035623615.1 Actinomycetota bacterium | reverse complement strand
TCTGCATCGCGAGCTCGCGCCGATCTCCTCTGCCGCGTGGGCCGACCTCGAGGCGGAGGCAACCAGAACGTTCAAGCGTCACGTGGCGGGACGCCGCGCGGTCGACGTACCCGCGCCGGGGGGACTCGAGCTCGGCGCGGTTGCGACCGGTCATCTCGACGCCCTCGATGCTCCGGCGGAGGGCGTGGTCGCGCACCGGCGGCGGTCGCAGCCCTTGGTGGAACTGCGTGTCCCCTTCGTTGTCGACCGGCAGCAGGTCGACGATGTCGAGCGCGGCGCGCGCGACGCCGACTGGCAGCCGGTGAAGGACGCGGCGAAGCGGATGGCGTTCGCGGAGGACCGCGGGGTGTTCATGGGCTATCCAGCCGCCGGCATCGCCGGCATCATGGGTAGCTCGTCGAACGCGCCTGTGGCGCTGCCCGGCGAGGTGCGCGAGTATCCGGATGCGGTCAGTCACGCCGTGACGGCGCTCCGCTTGGCGGGGGTCGACGGACCGTACACGCTGGCACTCAGCGCCGACGCGTACACGGCCGTCAGCGAGACGTCGAACTACGGCTATCCCATCTTCGAGCACATCCGCCGGTTGCTGGACGGCGAGATCCTCTGGGCGCCCGCCATCGACGGCGGCGTGCTCCTCTCGACGCGTGGGGGAGACTTCGAGTTGCGCTTCGGCCAGGACCTGTCGATCGGGTACCTTTCCCACGACGAGTCAAGCGTGCAGCTCTATTTCCAGGAGACGATGACGTTCTTGGTGAACACGACCGAAGCGTCGGTGGCGCTCACGCACGAGTGAGCCTGCGGTTCGGTCTGCAGTCTGGCACCCGAGGTGCTCAGGTCGGCGGAGAGCGCTCCAGGAGACTGCGATCCCATCCGGCGAGGTCGGCTCCGGCCGCGTACGTCGTCCGCGCGAACTCGAGCAGCGCGCCCGCCGGGTCCTCCGCCGTCCGCATGTCGTCGTAGTCGAGGAGGAACTCGCCCATCGACGGGTTCCACGCCGCCGCCTTCGGTCCGATCTCGGCGTCCTCGATGCCCTTCGGCTTCGGGTACGTGTACGAGAAGAAGGCGGCTCTCGGATAGCGCGCGTTGCCGGGCCAGAATCCAACCTCGGACTGCTCGGTGTCCATCGCCACCCTGTGGATGACATCCATGCCAGCGCGCGGCTCGACCGGGACGAGGTTGTACCGGGCGACGGACAGGTCGAAGGTCCCCCAGTACAGGCCGGCCCCGGACTGCTTGCCCCAGAAGGTCGATCGGAACTCTTCGAAGACGGCCGCGGTCCGGGCCCACACGCCGAAGATCCTGCCCGCCGCCTCGGCGTCGTATGCGTCGTACGCGTCGCACTCGTTGCAGCGAACCGGGTCGGGAACTTCGACCGTCATCGGATTGATCGTGACGCGAACGCCGAGCGCGGCGAGGGCCGTCATCACCCTGGCGGTGAAGTCCCTGAGCGGCATCGGGCCGAGGTCGAACGCCTCGCGACGCCCGTCCGTCGCCGTGAAGACCGCGCGATGGTCGAGCAGGTCGAGGGCGATCTCGATGCCGACCGTCCCCGCCCACATGAAGCCGGTCGTGAGACCTGTGGCGCTCACCCACAGCGGCACGTTTTGCCATTCGGCGGCGCGTGGGATGAGAGCGAGCTTCACCTTTCCCACGACCTGCGTCTGCATGTGGAGCGAGTCGAGCGCGTCCGCGTCGCGCGCAAAGTCCAAGGCCGGCCACATGTCGACCGCGATCCCCATGCATTCCTCCTTCCGGAGCGCCTCGTGGCATCCTCCCACGCCCAGCTCCATACGGTTCGCCGGGACCGTCCGCGCGTGGTTGGATGGAGACGGTTCCGACTCGACGGAGGCTGGCGATGGCGGCGACGTGCACCCACCTGGACACGATCGAGACGAAGGAGGCCAGCGGGCCCGGATGCGTCGAGTGCCTCGAGAGCGGTGGCCAGTGGGTGCACCTGCGCCGCTGCACCCAGTGCGCGCATGTCGGCTGCTGCGACTCGTCGCCGAACCGGCACGCGACCAAGCACGCTCACAGGAGCGGGCATCCGATCATCCAGTCCTACGAGCCGGGCGAGGATTGGCTCTGGTGCTGCGTCGACGAGCTCGGCCTGGAGCTCGCCGACCAGGCCGACAGCGTCTCGCATCCACCCGGATGGTCGCCTGGACCGCCGGCCGATCACCACCAGTAACCCGGCTCGCGCGGAGCCGGAGGTCGCCTCGAATCGTCGGGGCTCGGCGGGTCGCGGCCTGAACGCGGGCCTCAGGCGGCGGGTCCGGGCAGGAGTCGCATCAGCTCCCGCGCGACGGCCTCGAGCGGCGCGGCGTTCCCCTCGGCCCGGCAGAGGATCAGCGCGCCCTCCATCGCGGCGACGGTGGTCACGGCGATGGATCTCGCCCGCGCGCGGGGGACGCCGGTCTCGACCAGCTGCTCCGCGAACAGGTCGGACCACGACCGGAACGCGACGCGCACGGCGTCGATCAGATCCCGCTCCCACGTGTCCGAATCGAGGGCGACCGCGGCGACCGCACAGCCCGACGCGCCACGGGACGTCAGAACGGACCTCCGCCACAGGTCGATGAACCATCCCATGACCTGCTCGGGCGTGCGTCCCCTCCCGGCTCGAAGGTGCGCGAGGATCTGATCGGAGGTCCATTGCACGGCGTCCCCCACCATCTCTCTCTTGCCGTCGGGAAAGTGGTGGTAGATGGACCCCCGCGGGGCGCCGCTCTCCTCGATCACGTCGGAGAACGAGGTCGCGCATGCGCCTCGCGTGGCGATGAGGGACGCGGCACTGAGGACCATTCGCTGACGGGTGTCGGTAACCATTGAGTTCGCTCCCCGTTTGACTATGACGCTCGTCATAGTGCATGCTCCACTATGACGAGCATCATAGTCCGGAGGGAGGCCACCATGCCGATGATCGATGTCTACGCCGCCGAGGGCACGTTCGAGGACAAGCACGCCCTCGCGCAGAGCTGCGCGGCCGCGGTGATGCGCTGGGAGCAGGTGCCCGACCTCGCGCTGTTCCGCGACAACACCGCCGCGTTCGTGCACGACCTCCCCGCGGACTCGATCTCCGACGTGGCGGGAAACGGCAACCACGTCCGAGTGCAGGTGCTCACCCCGGCCGGCGTGCTCGACCGCGACAAGCAACTGGGCGTCGTCAAGGAGCTCACCGAGATCGTCGCGGCGGCGGCGGGTGACCCGACGGTCGCCGAGCGAACCTGGGTCCTGATCTACGAGTCTCCCGACGGAGGCTGGGGGATCGCCGGCCACGCGAACACGGGCGCGGACATCGCGGCGGCGGCTCGGGCCGAGCTCGGTCGCTAGACGTTCGAGTGGATGATGCCGCCGTCGATCTGGTAGACCGCACCGGTGACGTAGGCGGCTCGCTCCGAGGCGAGAAACGCCACGAGGGTGCCGACCTCGGCAGGATCGCCCAGGCGACCCGCCGGGATCAGCCCCGCCACGTGATCGATGATCGTCTGGTCGTCGACACCCGGCGGACCGGCCAACCCATGGCGAACGCGATCGGTCAGGAAGATGCCCGGCAGGACGAGGTTGATGGTGATGCCGTCCTTCGCCAGCTCGGGCATGAGCGACTTCATGAGCCCGGCGATGCCGGGACGGATGCCGTTCGACATCACGAGGTTCGCGACGGGCTCCTTCACCGAGCTCGATTGGATTCCCACGATGCGACCCCACTTCTTCTTCCGCATGTGAGGGACGACCTCTCGGACGAACCGAACGAAGTTGAGCGTGACCGCTTCGAAAGCCTGGCGCCAGTCGTCGTCCGAATGGGCCTCGAACGGGCCGGTCGCGGGCCCGCCGGAGTTGTTCACGAGGACGTCGACGCTGCCGAATCGCTCGACCGTCGCGGCGACTACGCGCTGGATGCCGTCCGCGGTGGAGACGTCCGCGGGGACGGCGAGGACGTCCGCCTTCGTCTGCGCCCGTATCTCGTCGGCGGCGGCATCGAGGTTCGCCTGCGTTCTCGCACAGATCGTGACCCGCGCGCCCTCCGCGGCCAACGCGACGGCCGACGCCTTTCCCAGGCCCTTACTGGACGCGACGACGAGCGCGACCTTGTCCTCGAGACCGAGATCCATGTCACCCCCGAAGAGGCAGCCGGTGGAGGCTCGCCGAGACGGGTCGGTCAGTCGTCCGCGCCGACCTTGATCACGCGCGTCGTGCTCGACTCCTGGTCGGCGATAGCGACCCAGGTGTCCTCGTCGACCTCGGCGGCCAGTCTCAAGGCCTCGGCCTCGGCGTCCTGTTCGGACTCGAACACGGCATCTCGGCCTCGCCCCTCGCTTGCGATCACCACCCACGCCACGCCGACACGATAATGGATCCGGGCGGTCGGATTCGAACGGCACGATGAAAACTCGCCGCGTGATCGTCTCCCGGGCCGTCGGTCGGCGTCCCCCGTCACGGGGGCGCCTCAGAGGCGTCAGAGCAGCGGTTCGGCGAAATCGTCCGAGGCGTCCATCGGCTGGAGCGGGAACTCGTCGAACTCCGCGTAGCAGACCTCGCAGACGCCCCAGCGGACCGACGACCTCGCGCCGCACTCGGGGCAGTCCGTCGCTTCAACCACCTCGCGATCACCGGACGATGCGGAGGAAGCCGCGTCGGTTGGTGCCATCTCCATCCAACGGTAGGGCCGGAGCGCCCTGCGACGGGCTCGGTCGGGTGTCCCTCGGCTGAACATTCGGTGAATCCCGAGGTGGCCGGGTCGACGAACGCGTCTGGGGGAGTAGCGGCTCGGGGTCTCGTGACCCGTCGCCCTCGCCGGGCTCGGCGACAGCTCCACCACGACGGCCCGGGTCCGGTTGCTGACACCGAGCTTGCGGAAGACGTTGCCGACGTGCGCCTTGACGGTTCCCTCGGAGATCCAGAGATGGCTCGAGATCTGCCGGTTCGTGAGACGTGAACACGCGTCGACGTGTCTTTGACTACCCCCTCGAGGGGGGTGACGCAGAGGTGACGACCGCGCCTAGGATATCGGCAGGCAGGGTCGGAAGCGACCCGAACAGAAAGGAAGGGGGGATCGGTGAGCGACAAGGACACCGTGTTGGTGCTCGGAGCGTCCTACGACAACCTCGAGGACGCCGAGGCCGACTACGAGGCCATCAAGGCGCTCTACCACGAGGTGGAGACCTCGCACGACTTCGATGCCGCCGTCCTCGAGCGGGACGCCGCGGGAAACACCACCGTGGTGAAGAAGCACGAGCAGCCCACGCGTCACGGCGCGGCGATGGGTCTCGGGCTGGGGCTTGCCATCGGCGCGGCGGCGGCGATCTTCCCTGCCATCGGGCTGGCCGGCGGACTGATCGCCGGCGGCGGCGCCGGCGCGGCGATCGGAGCCATCCGGGGACACATGAAGGCCGGTGTGAAGGACGAGGACCTGAAGGAGCTCGCAAACACGCTCGAGGAGGGTCAGTACGGACTCGTCGCGGTGTACGCGACCAACATGGCCGACCAGGTGGCCGCCAACATCAAGGCCGTGAACCGTTACGTGTCGGCCGAGGTGGACGCGAGCGCCGACGAGCTCGCCGCGCAACTGAAGGCCGAGGCCGGCGAGAAGAGCTAGCGGGCCGTCACCACAGCGAAATAGCGCAGTCCGCGCCAGCCCGTCGCCCACGAGTCGGGCCGTGCCTCGACGAGGCGCGCACCGTGCACGTCGAGCAAGGCCCGCACCTCGGCCTCCGGGAGCGCGTGCATCTCGATGACGTGCCGCTTCGTTGGGAGCGCCCGCCGGGCCGTTCGGTACCAGCCAAGCGTCCGCGCCGGCGCGGCTCTCCGGAGCGTTCGTTTCAGCGTTCCGCCCGTCTCCTCTCTCGGTGCGGCCCGCCCGGTGGGCAGCTGGAACACGACGGCTCCGCCGGGCCGCGCGACGCGCACGAACTCACCGAGGTAGCTACGGATGAAGCTCGGCTCGATGTGTTGCAGCGTGATGTTCGAGTAGACGAGGTCGAAGCGATCGTCGGGGAAGAGGCCGAGATCCGCCGTCGCGTTCAGGTGGAATCGACATCCCTTGACGTCGCTGTTCAGCTCCTCGGCGAGCCGGATCATTGAGGGCGCGATGTCGACGCCGTCCACTTCCTCGAAGTGGTCGGCGAGGGCCCGGGTCAGCCTTCCGATGCCGCAACCGAAGTCGAGGGCGTGCCGGCGGCCGATGCCGACCCCGAGAGCGTCGAGGTCGTCGAGCAGCGCACGGATCTCGTCGCGCCCCCACGCGAAGAACTCCTCGGCGTCCCACTTGCCGCCGCGTTTGCCCGGCACCGTCAGGATCGCCCACATCGCGTCTTCCGAACCGAGCGCGTCCCAGGTTCGCTGGGTCCGCTTGAGACTCACGGTCGTCCCCTCTCGTTCGGGTGCTCCTGGCGGTCATCCTACGTGCGACCGATGCCACTCCAGGGAAGGCGACAGTTACCCTCACATGATAGTCTCTATGAAAAGGGGGTGACTATCATGAGGTATCGCGGAAGGTGGTGGGCCCTGGCCGCCCTCGCACTGAGCGGCCTGGTGGTCGGGATCGACGCGACGGTCCTCAACCTGGCGCTTCCCACGCTTGCCACGACGCTTCGAGCATCGACGCCGCAACTGCAGTGGTTCGTCGACGCCTACAGTCTCGCGATGGCGGCGATGCTCCTGCCGGCCGGCCTGCTCGGAGATCGGTTCGGGCGCAAGCGGCTGCTCCTGTTCGCGCTCGTCGCCTTCTCGGCTGCGTCGCTGGCCTCGGCGTACGCCCCGACTGCGGGCTGGCTCATCGCGTCGCGCGCCGTCCTCGGGCTGGCAGCGGCCTTCATCGTTCCCTTGTCGCTGTCGGTACTGACGGTGCTGTTCTCGGACGAGGAGCGTCCGAAGGCGATCACGGCGCTCGTGGCCATGACGATCGTGGCCTTCCCGATCGGTCCCATCCTGGGCGGGTGGCTCCTCACCAACTACTGGTGGGGTTCGGTGTTCCTGATCAATGTGCCGGTCGTCGTCGTCGCCTTGGTCGCCGTTGGCATGTTGCTGCCGGAGTCGCGCGGCGAGGAGCGCCCGGGCGTCGATCTCGTGGGCATCGCCCTGTCGAGTGCGGGGCTCGCCGCATTCACGTACGGCGTGATCGAGGGGGGACAGTCGGGATGGCTGACGCCAAAGGCGCTCGCGTTCACGCTCGCGGGCGCGACGCTCGTCGCGACGTTCGTGGCCTGGGAGCGGCGGTGCGCGTCGAGGGGCGCGCAACCACTGATCGATCTTGAGCTGTTCCGTTCCCCCGGGTTCACGTGGGGAACCATCCTCGTGACGGTCGTGCAGTTCGCGATGTTCGGATTGTTGTTCACGGTGCCGCAGTACTTCCAGGCGGTCGGAGGGATCGACGCGTTTGGCACGGGGCTGCGGTTGCTTCCGATGGTCCTCGGGCTGATCGTCGGCGCGGTCGTCGCCAACAAGTTCGGCGCCTCGTCGGGGGAGGGGACCGGCCTCGCCCAGACGGAGGCGAAGGGGAACGCGAAGGTCACCGTCGCCATCGGCTTCGCCCTGATCGCCGCCGGCCTCGCGGTCGGCGCTACGACGTCGGTCGCGAGCGGCTACGGGTTCGCCGCCGTGTGGATCGTGCTCGTCGGAGCGGGCCTCGGCTTCGCGATGCCTGCCGCGATGAGCGCCGCTCTCGGAGCGCTGACGCCGGCGCGGAGCGGTGTGGGATCCGGCTTGATTCAGGCCATTCGTCAGGTCGGCGGAACCTTCGGCGTCGCGGTCCTCGGGTCAGTGCTCGACTGGACCTACCGGGCTCGCGTTCCCGTCGGTCATCTCCCGCCCGCCGTCGGGGAGGCGGTCCGGGGGAGCGCGTCGGCCGGCGCGGCGATCGCGCACCGGATCGGGTCCGAGGCGTTGCTGGCGTCCGTGCGAACCGCGTTCGTGCAGGCGATGGACGTCATGCTCTGGCTGTGCGCGGGCATCGCGCTCGTCGGGACCGCGCTTGCCCTGTGGTTCCTTCCCCGGCACCCCGCCTCTGCGAATATGGGGGCGAACGAGGGAACGGAGGGGGAGGTTGCCGTATCGAGATGAGATGAACGTCGGTCTTCGCGAGCGCAAGAAGGCGAAGACGCGGGCGGCGATCCAGGCCGAAGCGATGCGACTGTTCCGGGAGCACGGCTACCAGGGCACGACCGTGGAGCAGATCGCCGAAGCCGCCGAGGTCTCGCCCAGCACCTTCTTCCGGTACTTCCCGACGAAGGAGGACGTCGTCCTCTGGGACGACTTCGACCCCATCATCGTCGAGGCCTTCCGCGAACGGCCACCGGGCGAGCCACCGATCACGGCGATGCGCGAGGCCTTCGCCGCCGCGTTCGAAAGGATCTCGCCGGAGGATCTCGATCGCGTGCGCGAGCGCATGAAGCTCGCGATGGAGGTGCCCGAGCTTCGCGCGGCGTCGCTGGAGCAGTTCTCGGGAACCGTCGAGCTGCTCGCCGGCATCGTGAGCGAGCGAGTTGGCAGGCCCGCGAACGACCTGTCGGTGCTGGCGCTGGCGGGAGCGGTGGTGGGGGTCGCAATGTCGGTCATGCTCGCCGCCACGGGAGATCCGGACGCGGACCTGGTGACGCTGCTCGACCGCGCGATGGAGCTGCTCGAGCGGGGTCTCCCCGTCTAGGTCGGTGGGACCCGGGTTCGCGGGCCGCGAATGGCGTCGTCGGCTGGAGCGGCATCATCGGAGCAGCGAAAAGGGGCTGGCGTGGAAGCGCTTCCGGGGGGTACCCTCTGGCTCTGATGGAGACGCAGCGGACGCAGGCCCCTGCCGCTCCGCCCGAGACGGTCGTCATCCCCGAGGCCGTTCCCGAGATGAGCCCGTTCGAGGCCGTCAGCCTGTTCTTCGACCGCGCCGCCGATCACATCGGGCTCTCCGACGAGATGCGCGCGGTGCTTCGGGGGACCTACCGCGAGCTCTGCGTCCAGGTCCCGATTCGCATGGACGACGGCCGCCTGGAGGTGTTCACCGGCTACCGCGTGCAGCACAACGGGGCTCGGGGACCGTACAAGGGCGGGATCCGTTACCACCCCGACGCCGACCTCGACGAGGTCCGCGCGCTCGCGGCGCTCATGACGTGGAAGACGGCGATCGTCGACATCCCCTACGGCGGAGCCAAGGGCGGCGTCCAGTGCGACCCCACGACCATGAGCCAGGGCGAGCTGCAGCGTCTCACGCGCCG
>DASPTB010000052.1:0-3145 GCA_035623615.1 Actinomycetota bacterium | reverse complement strand
AGTTCGCGATGCCGGTGGCTCCGATCGCGTGCGCCGCGATGGGCACGCCCCACGTGTGCGCTTCGTCCACGGCCGCCTCGATCTCCGCGGGCGTGAACGCGGTGAAGTCCACGGGCACGCCGGGCGTGAGCACGCCGCCGGTCGCGACGATCTTGATCGAGCGCGCGCCGGACCGCATCTGCGTGCGGACCGCCACGCGAAGCCCCTCCGGCCCGTCGGCCTGGAGCGCGAACGAGTTCCATCCATGTCCGCCGGTGATGGTGAGCGCCTGGCCCGACGCGACGACCCGGGGGCCGGGCACCCGTCCCTCACCCACGGCGCGCGCCACGTCGCAGACGACGCTGCCGAAGCCGCCGAGATCCCGGACGGTGGTGATCCCCGACTCCAGGTGGCGGCGCGCGTTGCGCACGCATTTGATCGCCGCGTACGCCTCGGAGACGTCCGCCTCCGCGACGAAGTTGGCCTCGCCGTCGAAGCACAGGTGGACGTGACAATCGATCAAGCCGGGGGCCAGCGCGCGGCCGCGGCCCTCGATGCCGCGCGCCGCCTTCGCCTCCCGCGGGGCCCTGGCGTGCGCGCCGACCCACCGGATGACGCCGTCCTCGAAGAGCACGCCGCCGCGCTCACGCGCTCGCCGGCCGTCGAAGAGCGTCACGTCGGCGACGTAGGTGGAGGTCAACCCGCGCCCTCCGGCTCGGGGCCGCCCAGGCCCGCAGCGTCACGCAACGGCGAGCGATCCGGCGAATAGACGCGGGGGCGCCCGCCGAACAGCTCGTCGGCGCGATCGGCGAGCTCCGACGGCTCCCAGCGCTCGTCCTTCTCCAGCTGCGCCACCGGCGTCCACCCCTGGTACAGCTGCACCAGCCCGCCCGTGACCCCGAACACCTGGCCGGTGATGCCGGACGCCGCGTCGCTCGACAGGAACGCGACCATCGGGGCCACGTTCTCCGGAGCGAGCGCGTCGAAGCGTCCCTCCGGGACCTTCAGCTCGCCGAACGTCTTCTCGGTCATCCTCGTCCGGGCGCCCGGCGCGATGGCGTTGCACGTGACGCCGAACCGTGCCATCTCCATGGCGACGATCTGGGTGAAGGCGGCGATCCCGGCCTTCGCCGCCCCGTAGTTCGACTGCCCCGCCATCCCGAGGATCCCCGACGTCGACGTCGTGTTCACGATACGTCCGGCGACCTGCTCGCCGGACTTCGACCGCTCGCGCCAGTGCGCGCACGCGGCCCTGGTCACCAGGAAGTGGCCCCGCAGATGGACGCGAACCACGTCGTCCCACTCCGACGGGCTCATGTTGAAGACCATGCGGTCGCGCAGGATCCCGGCGTTGTTGACCGCGGCGTCCAGCCGTCCCCATGTGTCCAGCGCGAGCTGCACGAGCGACCCGGCGCCCGCCTCCTCCGCCACGTCATCGAAGTGCGCGACCGCCTCGCCGCCGGCGGCGCGGATCTCCTCCACGACCCGGGAGGCGGGACGGTCGTCGGTTCCGGTGCCGTCCCACTCGGAGCCGAGGTCGTTGACGACCATGCGAGCGCCCTCGCGCGCGAACAGCAGGGCCTCGCCACGCCCGATCCCCCGGCCCGCGCCGGTGATGACGGCAACCTTGCCATCCAGGATCCCCATGCGCCCCCCTCCTCGTCGGCCGCCGGGGCGGCAGGGCCGCATGATACCGGCAGGGCGAGCGAGACGTCGTGGACGTGCGGTAGGCTTCCGCCGTCCTGGGAGTCAGGGTTGGGGTCCGCGGCGCGGCTGCGCCCGGACGCCGAGGGACGCTTCGTCCCGGGAGCGCCTTCGGAGGAGGATCGCGCGTGATCGACGTGGCCCGGCAGGCGGTCGACGCCGCCCTGAAAGCGGGAGCGGACTACGCCGACGCCCGCATGGTGACTGAGGAGGGCGAGTCCCTCAGCGTCCGCAACCAGGAGATGGAGGGGATCGACCGATCGCTCTCGCAAGGCCTCGGGATCCGCGTCCTCGTGGGTGGGTACTGGGGCTTCGCCGCCTCGGCGCGCATGGACGACGCGGAGATCGCGAGGACCGCCTCCCTCGCCGTCGAGATCGCGCGCGCGGCGTCCCGCCTGCCCACCGATCCCGTCCGCCTCGCCGAGGCCGAGCCGGTGACCGCGTCCTGGGCGACGCCTCTGCAGGAGGACCCTTTTCTTGTGGAGCTCGACGAGAAGGTCGCGTTGCTCATGGAGGCGAGCCGGCGGGCGCAGGGCGTCGCGGGCGTGGCCTTCGCGGAGGCGGTCATGGATCTGTACCGGCGACGCACCCACTTCGCCTCGAGCGAGGGTGCCGCCATCGAGCAGACGATCGTGCACTCGGGCGGAGGGCTCGAGGTCACCGCCATCGACGGCAGCGAGATGCAGCAGCGCTCCTTCCCCAACTCGTTCCGCGGTCACATCCTGGCGGCCGGCTACGAGCACATACGGTCGATCGGGCTCACCGAGGAGGCGGAGCGCGTCGCCTCCGAGGCCGTCCGGCTGCTGGAGGCTCCCGAATGCCCCAGCGAGGAGACGACGCTCGTCCTCGACTCCTCCCAGGTGATCCTGCAGATGCACGAGTCCATCGGCCACCCCGTGGAGCTGGACCGGGTGCTCGGCATGGAGGAGGCCTACGCGGGGACGTCGTTCCTCACGCCGGACGATCGCGGCCGGCTCCGGTACGGGAGCGACAAGGTGACCGTCGTCGCCGACGCGACGCTGCCCGGAGGGCTCGGCACGTTCGGCTACGACGACGAGGGCGTGGCGGCCGAACGGGTCGTGCTGATCGAGGACGGGATCTTCCAGCGCTTCATCTCCAGCCGCGAGACAGCGCCCGTCATCGGTGAGCGCAGCACCGGGGCGATGCGGGCCGACGGCTGGCAGAACCTGCCGCTCATCCGCATGACGAACATCAACCTGGAGCCCGGCGAGGGCACCCTCGGGGAGATCATCGCCGACACCAGGGACGGCATCTACATGGACACCAACCAGTCGTGGTCGATCGACGACAAGCGCGTGAACTTCCAGTTCGGGTGCGAGGCCGCCTGGCGGATCAAGGACGGCAGGATCACGGAGATGTACCGCAACCCCAACTACACCGGGATCACCACCGAGTTCTGGGGATCCTGCGACGCGGTCGGCGGGCGGGACGAATGGAAGGT
>DASPTB010000045.1:0-3513 GCA_035623615.1 Actinomycetota bacterium | reverse complement strand
GCCGTTCGGCTCTCGTACCCCATGACCTCGAGCGACGCGAGCACTTCCTTGCTCTCGACGCCGAGCTCCTTGGCCAGCTCGTGAACCCTCACCCTTGCAGCGCCTCCTCGATCTCGCGCATAAGACTAGCGGCCCCGGCCGTGTCCAGCGTGGCGCGCAGGGACCGCACCAGGCTGGACCGCTTCATCGCGGCCTCGGCGCAGGCGGAGCTTCGGTGCACGTACGCTCCACGCCCGGGCGCGCGGCCCGAGCGATCGACCCGCACGGCGCCCGACGGGCTGCGGACGATACGCAGCAGGTACGACTTCGGCGCGGCGCGCCGGCAGCCGACGCACGTCCGCTCCGGCACCCCGGGACCTCCCACCGCCGGAGCCTACGCCGGCGCGTGCTCCTCCTGCGAGGCGTCGTCCGACTCGGCCGTCACCACGGCGGGGTCGGCGGCCCCCGGCTCGGCTTCCTCCGGCGCCGCAGGTGACACGGCGTCGGACTTCGGCGCCGCCTCCGCCTCCACGACCCCAGGGGCCTCGGCCTCGGCGGTGGGGCCGGCCTTGGAGGTCGCCTCGGTCTTGGCGGCGGCCGCCGCAGGGGGCGCCGCCTTCGCGGCCGGCCGGCTCTCGTCGGCCGCCTGGGTCTCGCTTCGGATGTCGACACGGCACTGCGTCAGCTTGGCCGCGAGCCGCGCGTTCTGTCCTTCCTTCCCGATCGCCAGCGACAGCTGGTAGTCGGGGACGACGACCTGCGCGGTCATGGTCTCGGTGTCCACCTTCACCGAGTTCACCTTCGCCGGCGCGAGCGCGTTCGCGACGAACTTCGGCAGATCGTCCGTCCACTCCACGACGTCGATCTTCTCGCCCCGCAGCTCGTTGACGACCATGCGCACGCGCGAGCCCTTGGTGCCCACGCACGCGCCGACCGGGTCGACGCCCGGCTCGTTGGAGATCACCGCGATCTTCGAGCGGTGGCCCGGCTCGCGCGCGACCGCCTTGATCTCGACGATGCCCTCGGCGATCTCGGGCACCTCGAGCTCGAAGAGCGCGCGCAGCAGCCCCGGGTGCGTCCGCGAGACCACGATCTGCGGTCCCTTTGTGGTCTTGCGCACCTCGACGATGTAGGCCTTCAGGCGCTCGCCGTGGCGGTACGGCTCGGAGGGAACCTGCTCGGCCTGCGGCAGGAGGGCCTCGACCTTGCCGAGGTCGAGCAGCGTGTACTTGCGCTGGTCCTGCTGGATGATCCCCGTCACGATGTCGCCCTCGCGGCCGGCGAACTCCTCGTACGTCATCTCCCGCTCGGCGTCGCGGAGCTTCTGGTAGATCACCTGCTTCGCCGTCTGCGCGGCGATGCGGCCCATGAACTCCTCGGGGACCTGCTCCTCCTTCTCGGAGAGGACCTCCTCGGTATCGAGGTCGAGCTCCTGGACCCACAACCGCATCTCGCCGGTCTCGGGGTCGAGCTTCACGCGCACGCCGTCGGGCTCCTCATCGATGCCGAAGCCGCGCTTCCACGCCTTGTACGCGCTCGCGAGGGCTTCCTCGAGCCCGGCCAGGATCGTGTCGAACGCGATGCCCTTCTCGCGCTCCAGCTCTCGCAACGCCTGGATCAGTTCCTGATTCATCTCACGCCACCCCACTCGAACACGGTCCGTGCCGACGCGATGTCCCCGAAGGGGATCGTTCGCTCGGCGCCGTCCGTCGCGATCTTCAGTTGTCGCTCGTCCGCCTCGAGGATGGTCCCCGTGAACGTCCGAGCCCCGTCCAGCGGACGGGCGGTCCGTACCTTGATCCGCTCGCCGACACGCCGGGCGAAATCGGAGGGAACGCGAAGCGGCCGTTCCACCCCGGGAGAGCCGACCTCCAACGAATACGGCCCCGGGTCGAACCCCTCGAGGTCGAGACGCCTCGAGACCCGGCGGCTGACGTCGGCGATCAGGTCGAGGTCGAGGCCGCCCTCCCGGTCGACGGTCACGCGAAGGATCCGCCGGCCCTGCTCCCTGCCGAAGGAGACCTCGACCAGCTCGAGCCCCGCGGCCTGCACGACCGGTCGCACCAGCTCGTCGAGCTCCATCGTTCACCTCCCCCGAAAAGAAAGGTGGGCGCATGCCCACCTTCGGGAAAGAGCCCGTCAGTTTTCGGGCAAAGTATACCACCGGCAGGGGGGTTTCACGAAGGCACAAGCGCTCCTCAGCGCGCCCGGCGAAGCCCGTGGGGATCGGCCCAGGGATCGTGCTCGCTCATCCGTCGCGAGAGCTCCTCCGACCAGCCATCGTGCAGGGTCACGGAGGCCGCCTCCGCCAGCGCCCGCGCGGCGTCGGGCGAGGCGACGACCCAGTGGGTCCACTCCCCCGCGCCGTCGACGAAGACCACGTCGTAGGTTGCGTGGCCCGTGCGCTGGAGCACGGCCTCCACGCCCTCGCGGCCGTCGAGGAACCGCTGCAGGTCCCTGGGCACCGAGCCGCCGGAGGAGGCCACCCGCCCGCGCCCCGCTACGAGGCGCCGGCCAGCAGGCGGCGGACGGCGTCGACCGCCTCGTCCGGGGGCGCCTGCTCGCGGTCGCCGCTCGCGCGCGCCTTGAGGTCGACGGTTCCGGCCTCGATGCCGCGCTTCCCCACGACGACCTGCACCGGGTAGCCGATCAGGTCGGCATCGGCGAACTTCACTCCTGCCGTCGCGTCCCGGTCGTCGAGCACCACCTCGACGCCCGCGGCCCCCAGTCGCTCGTAGAGGCCTTCGGCGGCGTCGACTACGGCAGGCTGGTCCATGTTCGTCGGTATCACCACGACGTCGAACGGCGACGACGCCGGCGGAAGCTTCAGGCCCGAGTCGTCGTGGTACTGCTCGGCGATGGCGGCGAGCCCCCGGCTGATGCCGAGGCCGTAGCAGCCCATGAGGTACGGCTGCTCGGTCCCGTCCTCGTCGACGAACGTCGCCTTCAGCGGTTTCGAGTACACCGTGCCGAGCTGGTAGATGTGGCCGACCACGATGCCGGTTCCGAACCGGAGCGTTCCGCCGTCGACCGGGCAGGCGTCATCGGCCGCGGCCTGGATCACGTCCTCCCACCGGTCGACCCGGAAGTCGCGTCCGCTGTTGGCGCCGGTGACGTGGTAGTCCTCGCGATTCGCGCCGGTCACCCAGTCGGCTCCGGACTCCACCGACCGGTCGGCGACGACGGTCACGTCCTCGCCCATCCCCTGCGGGCCCACGTAACCCTTGACGAAGCCGCGTGCGCCGAAGTCCTCGGGATCGAAGAGCCGGACGGGCGCCGGGAAGAACAGGGCCGCGACTTTCTTCTCGCTCGCCTCCCGGTCGCCGGGAACGAGGACGGCGACGGTCCGGCCGCCGACGTCGAACAGCATGGTCTTGAGCATCCGCGACTCGGGTTTCCCGGTGAGCGCGGCGACCGCCGCGATCGTCGCGGCGCCCGGGGTGTGGAGGTCGGCGAGCTCCTCGGTGGCAGCCGCCGCCTCGCCGCCCGGCGCGCGGACGCTCGCCGCCTCGAGGTCGGCCGCGTAGTCGCACG
>DASPTB010000041.1:0-7861 GCA_035623615.1 Actinomycetota bacterium | reverse complement strand
GGCGGGGACTCCGGGTGCGGAACCGGCGCGGGGGCTTCCGCCTCCGCGAGCGACTCCACCACGCCGACGCCGACCGACTTCAGCAGGGCCACGATGCGTCGATCCGCACGCTTCTCCACCGGTTCCGTGCACTTGGGGCAGGTGAACTTGTACGATCCCTCGCCGGTCTCCTGGTCCACCGAGACCATGACCGCATCGGGATTCAGGTCCACTTCCCCGCACCCGGGGCAGCTCGTTCGAATGGTAGCCATCTCGCTTGTAGTTATCGGCGCGAGCGCCTCACTCTTGAAGCGAATGGCCCGGTTGGGGAGTGTCAGTCGTCCCCCGAACGGCTCCGCCGGTAGGGCGCGAGCGCCCGGGCGGCGGCGGCTCGCACCATCGGCGAGAGCTCGGGCGGCTCGAGCGCGACGACTTCGCCGCCCAGCCGGAGCACGAGCTTGGCCACCCAGGGAAGGTCCTTCGTGGGAAGCGTCACCTCGAGCGCCCCGTCCGGCGTCTCCCGCACGTCCTCGACCACGTAGTACTCCGCCACCCAGCGCGCGGCGGGGCCGAGCCGGAGCCTCACCGGACGGTCTTCCTCAGAGCGCGAGTACAGCGGCCGCTCAGGGCCGGCGAGCCCTCTCGGCTCGAAGCGCTCGCCGGTGTCTTCCGCTGAACGCACCCGGTCGGCGCGGAACATGCGTTCATCCTCCACCGCCGGGTCCCATCCCACGACGTACCAGTGGCCCATGGCGGCGAAGACGTGTTCCGGCTCGACCTCCCTGGTGGTGAGCTCGTCGCGCGAGGCGGAGAAGTACTCCATCCGGACTCGCCGGTGGTCGTCCGCGGCGCGGCGCAGGACCGTCAGGATCCGTTCGAACCCCGCCCCGCTCTGCGCCCGCACCCGCTCCACGAGCCTGGAGAGCGCGTCGGGACCGAGCGAGGCTTCGATCTTGTCGAGCGCCGACGCGAGCGGGCCGGCTTCCTCGAGCCCAGGGGTGCCGAGCAACGCCTTCCCCCGGAGGTAGAGCGAGAACGCCTCCGACGAGGTGAGGCGCACCGGCCGCGAGAAGTAGTCCGCCATTCGGATCCACACGCGACCCCCTTCGTCGATCTCCACGTCGACGAGGTCGCCCGGGCCGTAGGGCGGAAGGCCGGCCATGAACAGCAGGTTCAGGTCCTGAACGAGATCGCGCTCCTGCATCCCGAACAGCGCCGCCACCTCGGCGACCCGCACGCCGGGATGCCGCACGATGTACGGAACGGCTGCCAGCAGCCGGCGCAGGCGCACCGAGGACTTCGGCGTCGACCGCGCGCGAGCCGACGGCCGCTTCGTCCGGTCGCCCTTCCGGCCCTGCGCCTCAGCCATCCGCGCTCCCCGACGCGAGCGCCTCGAGCCTGGCGACCACCTGGTCCCGAATCGAGCGGGGCGCGAAGACGCGTGCGTCGTCGCCGAAAGAGAGGACCCACGAGACGAAGCTGTCGGTCTCGCTCGCGGGAACCTCGACCTCGACCCAGCCGTCGCGGCGGGTCCGCAACTCGTTCGCTCCCGGGGTCTGGGCGACCGCGAGCCACGCGATTCGCGGGGTGAACCCGACGCGAGCCGTGGCCGCGGGCTTGCCGAGCCCCCAGGGGCCCGCCTCCAGGTGGGAGGCGGCGTCGAATCCCTCCGGCGCCGGTCCCGACTCGCCGACCTCTTGGATCGAGGAGCGGATCCGAGAGAGGCGGTAAGAGCGCACGTCGCGGCGATCGTGGTCGCGTCCCACCACGTACCAGTTGCCCCCCCGAAAGACCAGGGCGTACGGGTCGATCGTGCGACGGCCCGGCCTCCCCTGCAGCGGCCGGTACGCGAAACGAATCGCGCGACGGCCTGCCAGTGCCTCCGACACCGCCGTCAGGTGCGGGCCCGACACGTCCACCCCCGGAGCGCGGGCGCCCGACGCGAGCACCGCGCCGAGGCCGGCGTCGGTGGCAGACGAGAGCTTCTGGAACGCGATCTCGGCCTCCCCGTCGGCGCCCGGGGTATGGGCGGCCACGAACAGAGCCCACAGTTCCTCTTGGGTGAAGGCGATCTCCGGCAGGTAGTACTGCTCGCTCGGGATCCGGTAGCCGCGCTCGACGTCCCAGACGTCCGTCGGCTCGAGCTCGACGGGAATCCCGGCCTCGCGGAGGGTGTCCTTGTCGCGCTCGAACATGCGCTTGGCGCTTGCCGCGTCCCCTTGCCCGTAGGCGGGGATCTGCCGGCGGATCTCTTCGAACGTCAGCGGACGCCTCGTGTCGAGCAGCAACGCCACCAGATTCAGGAGGCGTTCGAGTGGGTGCATTCGGGCGATCATAATGCCGGGGTGATCGGACTCCGGACGGGAACCGTTCGCGCCCTGGCCGCGCAGCGGCCCGGCGCTCTCGAGCTCTCCGTGGTCGTGGACGGAGAGCCCCGCCTGGCCCTCGCCTACACCGCCCTGGTCGGGCCGGTGCGCGAAGGCGATCACGTGCTCCTGAACGTCACCGCGACGACGCTCGGTCTCGGGACCGGCGGACTCGACTTCGTGGTGGCCGTCCTGGGCGCCGATGCGCTCGACGTCGACGGCCCGGGGCACATCATGAAGCTGCGCTACTCACCGCTGCAGACCGCGGTCCTGTCCGTCGAGGATCCCGCCGGCCCCCACCACGAGACGATGGCGGCGACGGAGTCCCTGGAGGGGACGCCCGTGGTGTGGACTCCCCTCCACTCGATGGTCGCGCCCGCCGTCGCCGGCGCCCGGGCCGCCGGCGCCGGCCGCGTGGCGTACGTCATGACCGACGGGGCCGCCCTGGGGGCCCCGCTGTCGCGGATCTGCGCGAGCCTCCGTTCCGCCGGTCTTCTCGACGCGGTCGTCTCGTCGGGGCAGGCATTCGGCGGAGACCTCGAGGCCGTGAACACGCTCACGGGCCTGCTGGCCGCCAGGGCGGTGGCCAAGGCCGACGTGATCGTCGTCGGAGACGGTCCGGGGAACACGGGGACGGCCACGAGGTGGGGCGCGACCGACATCGAGTCGGCCTTTGCGCTCGTCGCCGCTCGCATCCTGGGGGGCCGGCTGGTCGCGGCCCTGCGGATCTCGTTCGCCGACGCACGCGAACGCCATCGCGGCGTCTCGCATCACTCCCTGACCGCGCTCGGCACCATCGTGGAACCGGGAGCCCGCGTGGCCATTCCCGTACTGGCCGACGAGGCCCAGCGCGCCGCCGTGGTCGAGGCGCTCAAGGGGTCGGGCATCGGCGAACGGCACCTCGTCGTGGAAACGCGGGGCGAACCGGGGCTGGATCTCCTGGCGCGTCATGGGATCCCGATCGACTCGATGGAACGCGGCGTCGACGAGGATCCTGCGTTCTTCCTGGCGGCCGCCGCCGCGGGAGCCGTCGCCGCGGGCCTGGCCGAGGGCGCCGCCTAGGCGGCTTCGGTGCCCGACCGGGCGGCCACGCCGTCGCGCGCGGTCCGGATCAGGGCGTCGTACTCCTTCTTGTGTCCGGACACGAGCCGGACCACGGCCGCGACGTGGCCGTGCTTGTCCGCCAGACGCCGGTACTCGGCGTCATGGCGCTTGATGAGCCGTCCTTCGGCTTCGAGTCTCGCGATCGCTTCCATGTTCCTCCACATCATCGTTCATCCGGGCGTTCGAGGGGAGGCCCCCCGTCGAATGCAACAAGCTCAACACAAACGCTCGGCAGGGTGTTCCCGTTGCGGGACGGCACCCTCACATGTGGGCGATCAGGTGTTCCACGCGCTCGTCCACCGCCTTGAACGGGTCCTTGCACAGCACGGTCCGCTGCGCCTGGTCGTTCAGCTTCAGGTGCACCCAGTCCACGGTGTAGTCGCGTCGCTTGGCCTTTGCCTGCCGGATGAACTCCCCTCGCAGGCGCGCCCGGGTCGTCTGCGGCGGCTCACGCATCGCCCGCTGGACGTCCTTCTCGCTCACCGCCCGCTCGACCACCCCTCGGCGCTCCAGGAGGTAGTACAGGCCCCGGTTCCGGTTCACCTCGTGGTAGGCGAGGTCCATCAGGGCGATCCGAGGATGTGCCAGCGAGAGATCGTTCTTCGCGCGGTAACGCTCGATCAGGTGGTGCTTCGCAACCCAGTCGATCTTGCCCGAAAGGGGATCCAGGTCGCCGGCCGCGAGCGCCTCGAGCGCGGCTCCCCACTCGCTCAGGACCCGCCGCGTGATGTCGTCCGCCCCCCGGCGATCCACGAACCGGACGGCCTTCTCGAAGTACTCTCGTTGGATCTCGATCGCCGTCAGCTCGCGGCCGGTGGCGAGCCGTACCTTCCGCTTGCACGTGATGTCGTGGCTGATTTCGCGGATCGCTCGAATCGCGTTCTCGAGCGTGAGGTCGCGCAGTACGGTGTTCTCTTCCACCATGCGGACCACGAGGTCGGTGACGCCGATCTTCAGCATCGTCGTGAACTCGCTCATGTTGGAGTCGCCGACGATGACGTGGAGCCTGCGGAACCGCTCCGCGTCGGCGTGGGGCTCGTCGCGCGTGTTGATGATGGGGCGAGAACGGGTCGTCGCGGACGAGACGCCTTCCCAGATGTGCTCCGCCCGCTGGCTGATGCAGTACACCGCGCCGCGGGGCCCGTGCAGCACCTTTCCGGCGCCACAGAAGATCTGGCGCGTCACGAAGAACGGGATCAGGACGTCGGCCATCCGGGAGAACTCGCCCTGCCGGGCGACGAGGTAGTTCTCGTGGCATCCGTAGGAGTTCCCGGCCGAGTCGGTGTTGTTCTTGAAGAGGTAGACGTCCCCCGAGATCCCCTCCTCGTGCAGGCGCACCTCGGCGGCCGCCAGCAGCGCCTCGAGGATCCGCTCCCCCGCCTTGTCGTGGGCAATGAGGTCCATCACGCCGTCGCATTCGGGCGTCGCGTACTCGGGGTGGGAGCCGACGTCGAGGTACAGCCGCGCTCCGTTCTCCAAGAAGACGTTCGACGAACGGCCCCAGTGGACGACCCGGCGGAACAGGTAGCGGGCGACCTCGTCGGGCGAAAGGCGGCGCTGACCTCGGAAGGTGCACGTCACACCGTACTCGTTCTCGAGGCCGAAGATCCGACGCTCCACGGTGGCGAGTCTACCCTCGGGTCCTGCGAGCGGGCGGCAGGCTCGCCTCGATGCGTACAGTCGCCTCCGTGCGGGTGTTGCTCACCGATGGATCGGGGCTGACGTCCCGACAGGTCGCCGGCCGCCTGGCCGCCCTGGGTCACGAGGTCCACGTCCTCGCGCCCACGCGGTTCGTGCTGACGCGGTTCACCCGCTCGGTGCGACGCGTCCACCTGGCTCCCGCGTACGGCGTCGACCCCTGGGGTTGGCTCGAAGGCGCGCTGCGCATCTCGCGACGAGAGGCGATCGATGTCCTGTTCCCCACGCAGGAGCAGGTCGCGGTCCTGTCCCGGGCTGCGGATCGCCTGGAAGCAGCCGGCGTCCGCACGGTGGTCCCGTCCTTCGAGGCGCTTCGATGCCTGCAGGACAAGGTCTCGGCGTCGCGGACGCTCGCGCGTATTGGTCTCCCGATCCCCGAGACCTGGGTGGCGTCGAGCGAGCGGGATCTTCGCGCCATCGTCGACTTCCCCGTGTACCTGAAGGCGCCGATCGGGACGTCGAGCACCTCGGTGGCCCTCGCAAACGGTTCCCCCGACGTCCTGGTCGCGGCGCGCCACGTGGGCGCACGCGAGGCGTTCCGCGAAGGCGGCGTCGTCGTCCAGCGCGCGGCCGTGGGCCCGCTCGTCATGGTGCAGGCTGTCTTCGACGGCGGCCGGCTCGTCGCCTCGCACGCGAACCTCCGTGTGCGCGAGGGCGCCGGCGGAGGCGCCGCATCCAAGCGCAGCGTGGTGCTGCCCGAGGTGCGGGATCATCTGGTCCGGCTCGGGCGAGAGCTCGCCTGGCACGGCGCTCTCGGCCTCGACGCCATCCTCGCCGAGGACGGCGTCCGCTACATCGACGTCAACCCGCGGCTCGTCGAGCCCGAGAACGCCCGCCGATCCGGAACGGATCTCGTCGGCGCGATGCTGACGCTCTGCCGGGGGGAGCATCCGGCCACCCAGCCGCCGGGGCGCGCCGGCGTCAAGACGCACCAGTTGCTGATCGCCGTCCTGGAGGCGGCCGCGCGCCGCGGCCGGACCGGGGTCGTGCGAGAGCTGACGTCGGCTGCGCTTGGGCGGGCACCGTACGCCGGCAGCACCGAAGAGCTCACGCCCGTTCGAGCCGACCCGCTCAGCGCCGTTCCCGTCGCCGCGGCGGCAGCCTCGACGCTGATCCGCCCCTCCAGCTATCGCGCGTTCACCGGCGAAGCCGTCGGTGCCTACGCGCTGACCGCTCGGGCCTGGGAGTTGATCGTCGCAGGTTCGCCCTGACCGGCGTTTGGAGCAGGCCGGCTCGTCTGATCACCGCCCGCCGCCGCCATGTGTTGCTCGGACGCCTGGATCCCCTCGATGGCGGCGGGCAGGCATTCGAGCACGGGTCCCAGCCCGGACAGATGAAGGTTCATCACCACGGCCCCGACGATCTCGTCACGGCTCGCGCCCTCACCCCGGGCCATGGCCGCGTGCCACCCGACCCCACGCGCGTTCCGGCCCGCCGTTTGGATCGCGATGTTCACCAACTGCTTCGTCTTTGCGTCCAGTCCCGGCGCAGCTCGCTGCGCCTCCACCAGGGCCTCGTAGCATGTGGCCACGTCCGGACACTCCCGCTGCAACATCTCGAACGGGTCCTCGGGCATGAAATCGTCACCTCCACTGGCCGGCGCGGACACGCCGGTCACCGAGGCGATTCTGGCCGGGACTCACCGACGTCACAGGGGTCCAGTGTCCCGGCGTGGCGGGGCTGATCGGCAGCAGGCTCGTCTACTTGACGTCCGTCGGCGTCTACTTGACGACGAACGCGCCGTTCATCTGCGGATGCACGTCGCACTGGAAGTAATAGGTCCCCGCCGGGAGGGCCTTGACCTGATACGTCACGGTGGCGACTCCGACGACGACGCGGCCCTGGAAGAGCACCTTGGACCGGCTGGGACTCTGGTAGATGGCCACGTTGTGCGGGATGCCATTCTCCTGGTTGTCCATCGTGATCGTGAACGGAGTCCCCGCAGGGGCCGCCAGGCAGTTCGTGTCGAAGGTCAGGTTGTTGGCCTGGATCCTCAGCGCGGTTCCGTTCGGCGAGCACGTCGCCATCGACTTCACATCGGACGGTGATGTCCCGGAGCCGCAAGCCGTGACCCCGATGGAAAGCGCCAGGAGGCCGAACACGAGGATCCGCCGCATGCGGCGCTAGTTCCCTCCGCCCCCCACGATGTCCCCGACCTCGTCGGCGCCGAGCCGGCGGAACTTGCGCCGCGACCGCGTCCGGTCCAGCACGGCCACCTCGAGCCCCTGGGGCTCGAAGTTGCGTTCTTCGACCGCCGAGACGGCGTCGACCGCGCCGCGCAAGGCATCCGTGAGCGAGGCCCCAGGCCGGTACGAGTCCTTCAGCCGGTCGGAGAGGTCCTCGGATCGTCCACCCATCGCGACGAAGCCCTCCTCGTCGGCGACGCTTCCGTCGAACAGTATGTGGAACAGCGAGTTTCCGCCGTCGTCCTCCCCCACCTGCGCGACGAGGATCTCGACCTCGTAGGGCTTCATCTGCTGCGTGAAGATCGTGGACAGCGCTTGCGAGTAGGCGTTCGCGAGCGTCTTCGCGGTGACGTCCTCTCTGCCGTACGAGTACCCTCGCAAGTCGGCGAGCCGGATCCCGGCAATCCGGAGGTCTTCGAACTCGCTGTACTTCCCCACCCCGGCGAACGCGACCCGGTCGTAGATCTCCGAGACCTTGTGCAACGTCGTGCTCGGGTTCTCCGCGAGGAAAAGGATCCCCTCGGCGTA
>DASPTB010000039.1:0-11821 GCA_035623615.1 Actinomycetota bacterium | reverse complement strand
GGCCTGGGCACCGTCGCGCACCAGGCCGTGGGTCGCCGACCAGGTCCACACCGGGAGCCCGAGCTTGCCGGCGGCCTCGCGGAACAGGCCGAGGAACCGCGGCTCGTCCCGCTCCTCCGCCACGATCAGCGGGTAGCGCGAGGCGAGCAGCAGACGGGCGTCGTCGCTGTTGTCCACGTCCCATGAGGTATCGAGCGGGTGGCGGGGGGGTTTGAGCCGGCCCCCCCGGCAGCCCCCGGCGTCCCGGCTCGGCCGCCCCTAGATGCAGGCCTCGATCGCCTCGGCCGTGATCCGGACGGCCTCGGCGATCTGGAGCTCGGTGACGACGAAGGGCGGTCCGAACATCACCAGGTCGCCGTTCGTCCCGTCCGCGCACCCGGTCGAGGAGTACAGCAGCACCCCGCGTTCCCGCGCCTCCGCGACCACGCGCTCGGTCACGCGGTCGGCCCTCGGGAACGGCTCACGGGTCGCGCGGTCGCGGACGAGCTCGATCCCGACCATGAGGCCGAGCCCGCGCACGTCGCCCACCGCCGGATTGGTGTCGAGCGCCGCCCCGAGCTCCTTGCGCAGGAGCTCGCCTTTGTCGCGGCTCGCGTCCACGAGGTGCTCGTCCTTGAGGATTCCGAGTACCGACCGCGCGACCGCCGCGCCCACGATCGAGTGCGAGTAGGTGAACCCGTGGACGAACCCGGACGGGCGGACCGTGTCGAACACCGCGCCGGTACACGCCGCGAACCCGAGCGGCCAGTAGCCGGACGTCACGCCCTTCCCGGCGGTGAGGATGTCGGGCTTGAGCCCCCAGTGGTCGGAGGCGAACCAGGCGCCGGTGCGCCCGAAGCCCGTCATGACCTCGTCGGCGATGAGCAGCACGCCGTGCCGGTCGCACACCTCACGGATCGCCGGCCAGTAGTCGTCGGGCGGAACGGCCGCACCGAGCGTCGCGCCGGCGACCGGCTCGGCGATGAAGCAGGCGACGTTCTCGGCGCCCGCCTCGAGGATCGCGGCGTCGAGCGCCTCCGCGAGCGCAACGCCGCAGCCGTCCGGATGCCCGGGGAGTGAGCATCGATATTCGTACGCGGCGGGAACGTGGCGGAACCGGCCCAGCCACGGCTCGTAGGGGCGCCGGAGCGGCTCGCGGCCCGAGGCGTCGAGCGCGCCGAGCGTGTTCCCGTGGTAGGAGCCCGACCGGCCGATCACGAGTTCCCGCGTGGGCTCTCCGCGCGCCAAGTGGTAGGTGCGGGCGAGCTTGATCGCCGTCTCGACGGCCTCGCTACCTCCTGACACCGGATAGATGCGCGGCTCGTCCATCGGCAGCAAGGGAGCGAGCTCCTGCGCGTAGCTCTCGAGCGCGTCGCTCGAGAACGCGGTCGGGTGCGCGTACGCGATCCGTTCCGCTTGGCGGGTCATCGCCGCGACCACCCTGGTCCGCCCGTGTCCGACCCCGACGACGACGGCGCCGCCGGCGCCGTCGATGTAACGACGGCCGTCCGCGTCCCAGAGGACGGCTCCCTCCCCGCGCGCCACGAGCGGGAGTTCGCGGTCGAGGACGCGGGGGAAGACGTTGCTCACGGCTCCATCCTGTCAGGAGCCGGCGGGGGACGGCTATCCTCGAACCGGGCCAGCGCGTCGGGAAGCTCCGCCAGCGAATCGATCCGGACCTCGGCGCGGGCCGCCTCCGGCCGGCGCGCGTGCGCGCACCCCCACGGCCCGCGCCGCAGGAAGACCCCGAGCATCCCGGCCGCCTGCGCCGGAAGCACGTCGTTGTCCAGGCGGTCACCGACGTAGGCGACCCGGGCCGCCGGGACGCCGGCCTCGGCCGCCACCCGCGAGAAGAACGCCGCCGACGGCTTCTCCACGCCCCAATCGGCTGAGGTGGCGACGACGTCGACGGGCAGGTCGAGCGCCCGCAGCATCGCCGTGACGCCGGCGGGTTGGTTCCCGCTGATGCCGACCGTGTACCCGTCCGCACGTAGCCGCTCCAGACAGAGCCGCACGTCGGGATAGAGGTCCCGCGGCTCCACGGTCCAGAGCTTCCCGGCCGCGGCACGGGCGGCGCGCTCCGCCTCCAGGTCGAAGCCCGGCCGGAACTCCTCGAACACGGCCGTGTGCGGCTCGCCGCGCTCGATCATCTGCCCGAGAACCGCCATGAAGGTGAACCGGGGGACGCCGAGCCAGTCGGCCCACGACTCCCACACCCGGGTCTCGTCGACGATCGTCTCGCCGACGTCGAGGAACACGGCCTGGATGCGGTCCCGCCTCATGACGGGTCAGCGTGTATAGACACCCTCGGGATCGAGCTCTTCGCGGATGATGCGGAGCTCTTCCTCCGTCGGAGGGTCGGTCTCGCGAACGCCGGTCGCGACCTTCATCTCCCAGCCGGTGTTCTCCTGGACCTGCGCGATCGTCACGCCGGGATGCAGGCTCTCGAGCGTCATCTCGCCGGTGGCGCCGTCGAACCCGTACACGCCGAGTCCGGTCACGACCACGGTCGGTCCCGCGCCCTGCCACTCCTTCGGCCGCTCGCCGCCGAGGTGGCCGGGGCTCGTGACGAAGTCGATCGTGTCGACGAACGAGCGGCTCGTCTGCGGCATGATGACGAAGATCTTCTTCGCGTTGATCGCGATCTCGCACGCCCCCCCCGAGCCAGGCAACCGCACCGTCGGCTTCGCGTAGTCGCCGATCACGGTGGTGTTCAGGTTGCCGAACCGGTCGATCTGCGCGCCGCCGAGGAAGCCGACGTCCACGAGCCCGCGTTCGAGGAAATACGCGAACAGCTCGTACATGTTCGTCACCTGCAGCGACCCGCTCACGAGTGTGGGATCGCCGATCGACAGCGGCAGGCGGGCCGGCTCGGCCCCGAAGACGCCTGCCTCGTACAGCAGCTCGATCCCGGGCGCGGAGGTCCGCTTCGCGAGGTTGCACGCGATGTTCGGCGGACCGACGCCGACGAAGCACACGCGCTCGCCGGCGAGCTGCCGTGCCGACGCGACGACCATCATCTCGGCGGCGCTGAAGTCCGGCATCTACGCGTACTCCCCGTAGTTCACCGGCTCGCTCCAAGCCTCGCCCGGAGCCAGCGACGCCCAGCGCTCAGCGCCCAGCTTCTCGACGTACTCGGCGTGCGAATCGGTGCCGTGCACCCATTCCTTGAGCCAGTTCTCCAGTTGGTCGGGGTCGCGCGAGATCCGATCCCAGTCGATGTAGAAGCGGTTGTCGCGGTCGTAGTACCCCTGCGCGAACGAGGGGTGGCATGCCTTGGGCTCGACGACAACGGCGTCGACGATCAGCCCGGGAATCACCGTGCGGTTGGGGTCACTCCGGATCACCGACTCGTCGACGAGCTCTTCGCAGACCACGATCACGCGCTCGGCCGCGAAGGCGGCCTCCTTCTGGCAGCCGAGCAGGCCCCAGATCTGCGCGTCGCCCTTCGCGTCGGCGCGCTGCGCGTGGACGATCGTCACATCGGGGTTCAAGGGCGGGACGGCGTACACGGTCTCGTCGCCGTACGGGCTGTGGACGGGGACGATCTTCGGGTTCGCAGCCGGCAGGTCACTCTGGTAGTAGGAGCGAATGGGGAAGAACGGCAGCTTCGAGGCGCCGGCGACGTAGCGGCACACCATTCCGAAGTGGCTGTACTCCTCGATCTCGAGCGGCTCGGGGTCGTGGCGCTCGACGCGGCGGCGAACCGCGTGCAGCGATCCCACGCCCGGGTTCCCGAGCCAGGAGAACACGAGCTTGCGGGCGACGCCGGCTCCGATCATCTGGTCGTAGATGACGTCCGGCGTGAGCCGGCAGAGCGTCAGGTCGCGCTTCCCCTGCCGGATGATCTCGTGCCCGGCAGCGAAGCAGATGAGGTGCGTGAACCCCTCGATCGCCACCGTGTCGCCGTCACGGATCAGCTCCTGGACGGCGTCGCGCATCGACGCGACCTTCCCCGTACCCGTTTCAGGCATGGGGCCCGTCTCCCGGCCCGAGCTCCACGCAGAACTCGTTGCCCTCGGGGTCGCGCATGACGACGAGGGACTCGGCCCGTTCCACGACGGTGGCGCCGGCGGCCGTGAGGCGGTCGACCTCCCGTTCCATCGTGCCGAGCGGCCGCAGGTCGAGATGCAGCCGGTTCTTCGCCGACTTGCCTTCCGGCACACGGACAAACCACAGGTTCGGACCGCCCCAACCTGCCGCCTCGACGAACGCGCGGTCGGGCGTGGACTCCTCGTCGACGTCGGTTCCCAGTGCCGTCGCCCAGAATCTCGCCAGGGCCAGCGCGTCGCCGCAGTCCCACGTGACGTTCTTGACGAACGAGGTCATGACCCGCGCTCGGATCGGCTGCGCAAGACGCAGAACTCGTTTCCCTCGGGGTCGAGCATGACCGTCCAGCGCGAACCGCCTTCCTCGACGAGCCGCTGCTCGGTCGCGCCGAGCGCCGTCAGCCGCGCGACCTCTTCGGCCATGGTCGACGGCGGGGTCAGGTCGAGGTGCAGCCGGTTCTTCGCCGACTTGCCCTCCGGAACGATCAGGAACAGCACATCCCAACCCCTCCCGGACGGGTCGCGGATGGCGAACCCGGTTTCGTCGGAATCGGAGACCTCGTAGCCGAGCGCCGCGCACCAGAAGTCGGCGAGCAGCTTCGGGTCGCCGCAGTCGAACGTGAGCGCGTCGACGCTCGAGCCGGTCACGGGAGCGCTCCGAGCGATCCGTCGACCCGCGCGCAGACGCAGAACTCGTTTCCCTCGGGGTCCCGCATGACGGTCCACCGCCAGCCGGCTTCCTCGAACTCCTCGCCCGCCGCGGCGCCGAGCGCTTCGAGACGCAGGACTTCCTCGCGAATCGTCGACGGCGGGATCAGGTCGAGGTGCAGCCGGTTCTTCGCCGACTTCCCCTCCGGAACGGGAACGAACAGCAGGTCGCCGCCCCGCCCCGTGGGATCGCGGATCTCGACCTCCTCCGCCTGGAGGTCGGTCTCGAACCGTTCGTAGCCGAGCGTCTCGCACCAGAACGACGCCAGCCGGTCGGGATCGGCGCAGTCGACGGTCAGGCAGTAGATCGTGGAGGGCGACACCGTCAGGAGTGCGAGCGCGCTGCCACGCGCTCGCATGCCGCTTCGAAGATCCGCAGGCCCGTCGCCGCCTGCTCCTCGTTGACGACGAGCGGCGGCGACATCCGGATCGTGGAGTCGCCGGCGCGAAGCGTCAGGACGCCGTGCTGGAAGCATTCGATCTCGACGGCGTCGGCGGTGCCGCCGTCGGCGAACTCCACGCCGACCATCAGGCCCAGTCCGCGCACGGTCGTGATGATCGGCTGCCGCGCCGCGATCTCGCGCAGCCGCGCGAGCATGAACGCCCCCACGCGCGCGGCGTTCTCGGTCAGCCCCTCACGAATCAACCGGATCGACGCGAGCGCCGCCGCGCACGAGAGGGGGTTCCCGCCGTACGTCGAGCCGTGGGCGCCGACCTGCCAGTTCATCAGGTCGGCTCGGGCGATCATGGCGCCGAGCGGCATCCCGCTCGCGATCCCTTTGCCGGACAGCAGGATGTCGGGTTCGATGTCCCAGTGCTCGACCGCCCACATCTTCCCGGTGCGGCCCATGCCGGACTGGACCTCGTCGGCGACCAGCAGGATGCCGTGCTCGGTGCAGAGGTCCCGGAGGTACCGGAGCCACCCCTGCGGCGGGATGGTGTACCCACCCTCACCCTGGACCGGCTCGACGACGATCGCGGCGATCTCGTGGGGCTTCACGAGCCGCTTGAAGATCACCTTCTCGATGTAGTGGTCGGTGTCGTCTGCCCCGAACGGCGCGTGGACGACGCCCGGGAGCATCGGTCCGAACCCCTCGTGGTACTTGGCGCTCGAAGCGGTCAGCGAGACCGCGCCGTAGGACCGTCCGTGGAAGCCGCCGATGAAGGCGATGACGTACTGGCGGTTGGTCTCGTGGCGCGCGAGCTTGATCGCCGCCTCGACCGCCTCGGTGCCCGAGTTGGTCAGGAACGACTTGGCCGGGCCCCGCATCGGCGCGATCTCGTCGAGCACCGCGCACGTCTCCCCGTAGATGGGGAGATAGAAGTCGCTCGCCGAGTAGTGCAGCAGCCGGCCCGCCTGCTCGCGGATCGCCTCGACGACGTCCGGGTGCGCGTGACCCGTCGAGCACACGGCGATCGCCGCGTTCAGGTCGAGGAACACGTTCCCGTCGACGTCAAGCAGCATTGCGCCCGCGCCCCGGTCGGGCGCCAGCGGGTACGCGCGTGGCAGCGAGGGACTGGTGACCTTGGCGTCCGCGTCGATGACTGCCCGCGCGAGCGGCCCCGGGAGCTCGGTGACGATGCGCGGCTCGGTCAGCGCTGCGAGCTCGTCGTGCGTCAGGGTCGCTCCGGAGGTGGCGTGCTCGGTCGTGGCCACCCGCCCTCCTATTCCTCGACCACGCTCTGGGCCTGCTCCCGCAGGTACTGCTGCACGTAGTGCAGGCCCCCGCCGCCGCGCCCCGTCGTGCCGGAGCCCTTCCAGCCGCCGAACGGCTGCACCCCCGGCCACGCGCCCGTCGTGGCGCCCGCGCGGCGGTTCACGTACACGACGCCCGCCTGGATACGGGCGAGGAACGTGTCGATCTCCGACTTGTCCTCGGAGTAGAAGCCGGCGGTCAGCCCGTACTCGGTGTCGTTCGACAGCGTGAGCGCCTGGTCGATCGAGTCGACGGGCGCCACGGCGACGAACGGAACGAACAGTTCTTCCTTCCACACGCGGTTCTCGAGCGGCGCCTCCACGACGGTGGGCTGCACGAAGTTCCCGCGCCCCAGGTCGCCCTCGGAGATGCGCCCGCCGCCGAGCAGGACCGTGCCGCCGGCCGCCTTCACGTCGGCGACGGCCTTCTCGAAGGTCTCCACCGCCCGCTCGTCGATCACGGGGCCCATGTAGACGTCCTTGTCGAGCGGGTTGCCGACGTGCAGCTTCGACGCCTTCTCGACGAGGAGCTTCTTGAAGTCCTCGTACACGGGCGACTCGACGTACGCCCGGCTGCACGCGGAGCACTTCTGGCCGCTGAAGCCGAACGCCGAGCGCATGACGCCGTCGGTGGCCTTGTCGAGGTCGGCCTTGGCGGAGACGATCGCGGGGTTCTTCCCGCCCATCTCGCAGATGGCCGGCTTCGGGTAGTCCTTGGCGAACGTGTGGTAGATCTGCATCCCCACCGGGTACGAGCCCGTGAAGGTCATCCCGTCGACGTCGCGATTCTCAACGAGCTCCGCGCCGACCGTGCTCCCCGGGCCGGTCAGAAGGTGGAACGCGCCGGCCGGCACGCCGCCGTCGCGCAGGCATTCGTAGAGCTTGAGTGCCGTGAAAAACCCCTGGTGCGACGGCTTGAGGACGACGGTGTTCCCGGCGACGAGCGCGCCGCCGGCAGGCCCTCCCGCGAGCGCCATCGGGAAGTTGAAGGGGCTGATGATCGCCCAGACCCCGAACGGCCGCAGCACGCTCCGGTTGTGCTCCGCCGGACTCAGCTGCCCCATCTCGTAGTCGAATCCGTGGTTCTCCTCCATCTGGTGGATGTAGTAGCGGATGAGGTCGGCCGTCTCCTCGGTGTCGCCGAGGGCTTCGAGCCGGCTCTTCCCGACCTCCATGGCCATCAGCGCGGAGATCTCGTTGCGCCGCTCGCTGATGAGGTCGGCCGCCCTCGTCATGATGGCGTTGCGTTCCTGCCACGGCGTCGCGGCCCAGACCGGCGCGTACGCCTTGGCGGCGGCGATGGCCTCCTTCGCGTCCTGACGCGTCGCACGGCCGAAGTGGCCGATGACGATGTCGCGATCGATCGGCGAGCGCTCCTCGTCGGTGGCCTCGCCCCACCGCTCCTCGCCGCCCACGAAGTATGGGTGCTTCTGACCGAGCCACGACCTGGCCGTCTCGATTCCCTGCTCGTAGGCCCGGTGCAACTCCTCGTTGTCGGCCGACATCGTCGCGTACGTGACCCGGAATCCCGCCTGTGCCATCGCTCGCCACCTCCGTGCCGCTTCGGTTGGAAGAGAGTTCGCGCGTACTGCTTCGCAGGATCCATCCTAGCCGGGACGCGGGTTCACCGGCATCCCGCCAGGGCCGGATGACCGCAGGTCAGGCCCCTTGATCAACCCCGGCGGTGGTCCGCGTCCGGTGTGCCTCGGGGCGCTCGAGCGACCGGTGCGTGCGTGGTTCCGAGAGGCGAACGAACCCGGCGGTCTAGGCCGTGAGCAGGTGCTCTCGTTGGCGGATCCGGCGCGCCACCTCGTCCAGGATCGTCACCCCGATCTTCGGCTCGATCTTCAGCATCCGGTTGAAGGTGGACCGATTCAGCCGGAGCGCCAGCACGGTCGTGCGCGCCTGGACCGAGGCCGTACGCGGCCCGCCGTCGAGCAGCGCGATCTCGCCGAAGAAGTCGCCGGGCCCGAGCTTCGCGATGGTCCGGACGCCGCGCAGGACCGCTGCCTCGCCCTCCACGATCACGAAGAAGGTGTCGCCCGGCGCTCCCTCCTGGACGATGGTGGCGCCCGCCCGGTAATGCGCGTCCGAGCAGGCCTCAGCGAGTTGCTTGATGTGCCGCCGCGACAGCCCCGAGAAGAGCGGAACGCGCGACAGCAGGTCGGCTCGCTGGCGGGTGGTCGAGCCGCGCCGCCCCTGCCGGGACGGGCGGACTCCGGTGAACGCATCCATGAACGCCGTCTGCCTGGTCATGGGACTCCCCCTCGTTTCCGCGGGAGCTTACCCCGTCGCGACCGGGGACGCGAAGCGGGCCTCCGGGTGGCCGGGCGAGTCCCCGAACGAAGGTGGGTCGTGAACCAGTCGACGATCCGTTCCAAGCGGTCGATGCGGCGATCGGGTCGTCCGACGACGAACATCATGTGCGATTCGTCAGGGTACCTGACCATCTCGACGGGCCGTCGGAGCCGCCGGAGGATCGCGAACGAGAGCTCGCTCTGGCCGGGCGGACACCGCCGGTCGTCTTCCGCCACCAGGAGCAGCAGGGGCGACTCGTTGCGGTGCAGCTGCGCGTACGGCGACCCGTCGAGGAACGCCTGCGGATGTTCCCACGGGTTCTCCACGCCCACGGCTTCACGGCCGATGACCACGCCGATGTCGGCCGCGCCGTACGCGCCGATCAGGTCGGTCACCGGGTTCTCGCTGACGGCGGCCGAGAACACGCCGGGGCGGTGGCCGAGCATCCAGGTGGTCATGTACCCGCCGTAGGAGAGGCCCATGATCCCGACCCGACGGCGGTCCGCCAGCCCGCGCCGCACGGCCCAGTCGACGACGCGCAGCAGATCGTCCACGTCCGGGTCGGCCCATGCCCCGTCCAGGGAGCGCGCGAACTTCTCCCCGTAGCTCGTCGAGCCGCGCGGGTTGCACCACAGGACGTGGATGCCGGCGTCGGACAGGGCCAGCATCTCGAGCCAGGGAACGGGCGGAAAGGACGCGTTGGGGCCGCCGTGGACGACCAGCACGGCCGGCCCGCGGCGCCGGGCGCCGCGGGCCGGCAGCACCCACGTGTCGATGTCATGCCCGTCGCGGTGGGGGACGGCGACGCGCTCCGGGGCGCGACGGAACGGGCCGAACCAGCGGCTTCCGTCGCTCGTCAGCGGGCGCAGGGCTCCCTCGTCGACGGCGTAGACCTCGGCCGGGCCGCCGACCGACGCGACGGCCGCTATTCGCCCGCCGCCTGCGGCGAACGACGTGACGACGACGTCGTCTCCGGTCGTCAGGGCGTCGACCGAGCCGTCCAGGCCGAAAGCGAACAGGTTGGCGCCTCCTCGCCGAGCGACGGGGGCGACGAGCGTCCGCCCGTCCAGCCACATCGGCAGCTCGGGCGAGCCGGCCTCGGGATCGAGGAGGTCGCCGTAGCTCGTTCCCCCGATCCATGCGTCGAGGTCGCCGCCGAGTTGCCGGACGTCCTCGCCCTCGGCGACGAAGAGGTCGGTGGGCGAGGACCACGAGCCCGCCCGCGGGTACCCGACGAACGCGAGGACGGCGGATGGTCCCCACGAGGCCGCGGTGATTGCCCCCTCCAGCGCGGCCTCCTGCATCGGCTTCCCCCCGCCGGCCGCGACGGACCACACGCCGGGGGTCTCTTCGACGACGCCCGGCTCGAGGTCGGCGATGAAGCCGAGGCGCTCGGCGCCTGAATGCCAGAACGCGAGCGACACGTCGAACTCCGGAGCCGTCAGCCGCCGGGGCCTCCCCCCGGCGGCCGCGACCATCCACAGGCAGTTGAACTGGTCGCGCACGCCCGCGCCGTCCATGCGCCAGGTGTAGTCGGCGATCCGGCGCGCGACCGGGTCCTTCGGGTCGCCGACCACGAAGCGCTGTTCGCCGCTGCGCGCCAGCATGGCGACCCTCCTCCCGTCGGGTGACCAGTCCGCCGCGCCCACGTCGGCAGGGGCGTCCGTGAGGAGGTGGGGCTCGCCTCCCGAGAGCGGCAGGACCCACGGCTGCGATCGTCCGGATCGGTCCGACAGGAAGAGCAGCGCCGACCCGTCGGGGGAGAACCGGGGCCGCGCGGCGTTCGCGTCCGGCCCGGTCAGACGCTCGGGCCGGCCGCCGCGAAACGTGGTACGCCACAATGACTTGCGGTATTTCCCGCTCTCTATCGTCCTGCGCACGTACACGATCGACGAGCCGTCGGGTGCGACCGCGAGGCCCTGGATCATGACCTGCTTGAGCAGGTCGCGCGGGCGAAAACGCCCCCGCACCTTCCCGGAGCCGGATGCGGTGCCTGCCATGGCGTGGGTCCCTTCCATCTCGGCCGCCGTATCTCACCACAGCGGTCGGCGGTCGGTCCACGGCCTGGGCTATCCTGCCGCCTATGTCGCGGCCGGGGTCGGGCGACCCGCGGGGGGAGCCGAGCGAGCGCAACCGGTTCGCCCGTCTCCTGTTCGCCGGCCTCCCCTCCGGCTACGACCGGCTTGCCGAGCTCCTCTCGTACGGCCAGAACGGGCGGTGGCGGCGGTTCATGGTCTCGCGGGTGCGGACGGCGGCGGGGGAGCGCGTGCTCGACGTGGCCACCGGCACCGCAGCGGTCGCCGCGGACCTGGCGCGGCGAACCGGGTCGGACGTCGTCGGTGTCGACCAGAGCGAGGAGATGCTGCGCGAGGGCGCACGACGGGTCCGCGAGCGCGGGCTCTCCGGATCCGTCGCGCTGACGCTCGCCCGCGCCGAGCGGCTTCCGTTCCCCGGCGAGGCCTTCGACGCCGTGACGTTCACCTACCTGCTGCGGTACGTCGACGACCCAGGCGCGACGCTCCGTGAGCTCGCCCGGGTCCTGCGTCCCGGCGGGACGCTGGCGAACCTGGAGTTCCACCTCCCGGCCAACCCCGTGTCGCGCGGCGGATGGAACCTGCACACACGGGTCGTGCTCCCGTCCGCGGGGCGAGCGGTCTCGCCCGCATGGGAGGAGGTCGGCAGGTTCCTCGGTCCGAGCATCCGCGACTTCTACACGCGGCTGCCGCTGCCCGACCAGCTGTCGCTCTGGCGGGCGGCAGGGATCGGCGACGCACGGGCGCGTGTCATGAGCCTCGGGTCCGGCGTGGTGATCTGGGGACGGAAGTCGAGGGATTGATGGACGACCGCCCGGCCTTCTACGCGCTGTCGCCGGGCGGTTGGCGCGACTGGTGGACCCTCCTGCACCCTCCGTACACCGCGTGGATGCTGTCCTACGTCGCGTTCGGCGCGGTGACGGCGCCGTCGCTCGACGGGAAGTGGCTGTGGCTCACGCTGGCCGGGTTCTTCCTCGGAGTCGGGATCACCGCCCACGCGCTCGACGAGCTGACCGGCCGGCCGCTGGGCACGAGGATCGGCGACACGACGCTCTGGG
>DASPTB010000216.1:0-4405 GCA_035623615.1 Actinomycetota bacterium | reverse complement strand
CTCGACCACAAGCGAACCCCGCCCGGCATGGCTCCGCCATCCTCCGGAACGGATGAAACGGGCTCGGGGACAGGCCGTTCAGGCGGTCGATCGGTCGCCCGACTGCCGTTTCGGGACCCAGGTGTTCACGACCTTCGCCACGGCGGTCACCAGGAACAGCTGCCCGATCAGCATCTCCATGACCGCGAGGGTCTGCCCCGGGTTCGCCGCCGGTACGAGGTTGCCGTAGCCGGTCGTCGTCAGCGTCGTGAAGCTGAAGAACAGATCCTGCGGAAACTTGCCCTCGCCCTGCGCGCCGAAGAAGTCGCCGCCCTGGATGTGCGCCAGCGCTTGATAGACGAACGCGAACGCCATTCCCACCATCAGGTAGACGGCGAGCGCTCCGAGCACCGTTTCCAGGTCGACCGTTTTCCGCGTGATCAGGTGGCGGACCATCGAGAAAGGAGCGATCACGTACAGCAGGGCGCAGGTGAGGAACAGCGCGGTCCGCACTTCGTCGTTCCCCGTGATCAGGTGCGTGACGCCGACGACGCCCGCCAGGACGAGCAGTCCGTCCGCGAGGACCCGCACGCTCCTGCGCGCGTGCGCGGTTCGCAGCGCGAACCACACGGTCACGATGAGCACGCCGAGGACGGCCGACTCGGCCCATCGCCCGCTCGTCGGCGCGGTGGAGATCGCGTAGCTGACGATGATCAGCAGCAGCACGAGACCGTAGCTGTCGGTTGACGAGAGCGCGTGCAGCAGATGCCGGCCGAAGCGCCGCTGCGCCGCGTAGTCCTCGATCTCTTCGGCCGACTGCGGGTTGGAGTCGCCCGTCGGGCTCACGCCTTCTTCCCCGCACCGAGGACGTCGTCGGTGACCGCCACGCCGAGCACGTAGGCCAGGTGCGTGCCGAGGGCCGTCGCGAGGACGTCGCGCGGCCACTTCCACGGGGGCGGCGTGTGCCCGAGCAGCGGGAACAGCGAGAACGTCGCGCTCATGAGCATCCCGCCGAACACGAGGCTCGCGTACGGCTCGGGCAGCCCCCGGCGAAGCGTCCGGTGCATGACCCCGAAGGCGGATCCATAGCCCCAGAGAAGGGCCATCTTGAGCTCGGCTTTCTCGCTGTCCGTGACCGGACCCAGGTGGAGGACGTCCGCGACGATCTGTCCCGGAACCAGGCTGTCGTCGTAGTCGAGCTGCCCCTTCACGTCCGGACGCATTCGGTGCTCGGTCTTGTACGCGAATGTCATGGCCGCCGTCCCGACCGCCCCGGCGATCGCTCCGCGGGCGGCCCACGAGATCAGCTTCGCGATGCTCACCCGCGGACCATATCGCTTCCCTCGTCGAGCACGCGTCCATGCGCGAGCCGGACGACCTCGTCCACGGCCTCTTCGTCCTTCGCTCGGTGGGTGATCAGAAGGATCGACTTCCCGTCCGCCCCTTCGAGCACGTCGGCGAGGAGCGCGTCCGCGGTCGCCGGGTCGAGGTGTGCCGTGGGCTCGTCGAGGACCAGCACCGGCGCGTCGGCGAGGAAGCTGCGAGCGAGCGCGATCCGGCGACGCTCGCCCCCCGACAGTCGGGCGCCGTCCTCACCGACGAACGTGTCCAGTCCGTCGGGGAGGGAAGCGACCAGGTCCCAGACTCGCGCGCGTCGAAGCGCCGCCTCGACCGCGTCGTCACCCGCCGACGGCCGCGCGAGCCTAACGTTCTCCCGGATGGTCGAGGAGAAGAGGTAGGCATCCTGCCCGTCGAGGGACACGACGGAACGGACGTCGCGGCGCCGGAGCGATCGCACGTCCTCGCCACCCAGCGTGATGTGTCCGTCGTCGGGATCGAGGAACCGCGCGAGGAGCGCTGCCACCGTGCTCTTCCCGGCGCCGGACGGCCCCACGAGCGCGACGCGCCGGCCGGGGGCGATCCGCAGGCCGACGTCGCGCAGGCCCCACCGTTCGTCGTCATCGTGGTCGAACGAGACGTGCTCAAGCGCGACCGACGCGTCGTCGGGAAGCGGACGAGGGCGGTCCGGATCGGTGACCGGCGCCGGTTGGTCAGTGAAGTCGAGCAGCCGGCGCCCGGACTCGAGCGTCTCGTGCAGGGCGCGGGCGGTGGCCGGGAGCGGCGCGACGGCTTCGAACGACGCCATCGCGCCGAGCGCGAGCGCCGCGATCAGCGCGCGATCGAGGGTTCCCGCCGCCGCGGCGCCGACCGCCGCGGCGAGGACGCCGGCCACGGTGAGGCCGGTGGCCAGGACCCCGAGCGCCTCGACGGCGCCGGCGGCGACGGCGTCGCGGCGGGTCAGCCGGACCAGCTCGGCGTCGAGGCGCTCGACGCGCTCGAGCGCCGCCCGGTCGGCGCCGAAGGCGACGAGCTCCGGCGCGCCGCGGAGCAGCTCGACGAGCTCGGTGGTGAGCTCGGCCCGGACCCGGGCCCGGCGCGGTCCCGACCGCCGGCCGGACCGCCACGCGATCGCCGGGACGCACGCCCCCGCGAGGACCAGCCCCGCGGCCAGGACGAGGCCGGCCTCCGGAAGCACCGCCCCGGCGAGCGCCACCGCGATCGTTCCCGTGGTGAGCGCGACGATCGGCGGGGTGATTCCCCGAAGGAAGAGGTTCTGTGTCGCGTCGACGTCCCCGACCATGCGCGCGAGCAGCTCGCCCTGCCGGTACCCATGCGTCCGAGCGGGAATCAGCGGCTCGAGGCGCTGGAAGAAGGAGACCCGCATCCGCGCGAGCACCCGGAACGCGAGGTCGTGCGACTCCAGCCGCTCGAAGTACCGGGCGACCGGTTTGCCGATGCCGCAGGCGCGGACGGCGACCATGGCGATCGTCAGCTCGAGGATCGGCGGGTGCTCGGCCGACCGAACGATCAGGTAGCCGGCGATCGACATGAGGCCGATCCCCGCGAGGACGGCGAGCGAGCCGAGCGTGGCCGAGGCGGCCACCCGGCCGAGCGGCGGGCGGCCCAGCCGCAGAAGCGCACGGAGCGTGCTCATGCGCTCGCCCCCGCGCGCAGTGCCTCCCGGACCGCGACGGCCTTTCCTTCCTCGATGCGAACCACCCGGTCGGCTGCGGCCGCGAGGTCGGCACGGTGCTCGATCAGCAGGACCGCGCGCCCCGCCGCAACCCCGCGGATCGTGTCGGCGACGTGCGCGGCGCTGCGCTCGTCGAGGTTCGCCGTGGGCTCGTCGAGGACGAGCAGCGGCGCGTCGCGCACGAGCGCTCGCGCGAGGGCGACGCGCCGCAACTCGCCGGCCGACAGCGCCCGTCCGCCGTCTCCGACACGGGTCTCGTACCCGCGCGGCAGGTCGGCGATGAACCCGTGCGCGCCGGCGAGCACCGCAGCTTCCTGGATCTGCCTGCCGGTGGCCGCCGGGGCGCCCATCGCGATGTTGTCCCGGATCGTGCCGGCGAACAGCGTCGGCCGCTGAGGGAGCCAGGCGACCCGGCTCCGCCACGCCTCCGCGTCCAGCGCCGCGACGCTCGCTCCGTCGACGGTGACGTCGCCGGCGTCGGGCGGGAGCAGGCCGACCACCAACGAGGCGACGGTGCTCTTGCCGCACCCGCTCGGGCCGGCGAGCGCGAGCACCTCGCCCCGGCGGAGCTCGAGATCGAACCCGTCCAGGACGGGATGATCGCGGCCCGGGCGCAGGATCGTCACCCGCTCCAACCGCAGGACGTCCCAATCGGGAACCGGCAGGCGCCGGTCCGCGATCGCTGCCGCACCGGCGCTCGCCGGGCCCGGCTCGTCGTCGATCAGGTCGAGGATCCGCTCGGCAGCCGCCAGCCCATCGGCGCTCGCGTGGAACTGGGCGGCCACGGCGCGCAGGGGCGCGTACAGCTCGGGCGTCAGCAGCAGGACGATGAGCGCGTCGCGGAGCGTGACCGCGCCGTCCACGAGGCGAATGCCCAGCGTGACGGCGACGAGCGCCGTGGCAAGGGTGGCAAGCAGGTCGAGCACCGACCCGGAGAGGAACGAGACGCGAAGCACCTGCATCGTCGTCTCCCGGTACTCCTCGCCGGTCGCGGCGATGCGTTCCGCCTGCGCCTCGCCCCGGTTGAAGGCGCGGAGCGTCGGCAGGCCGCGCACGACGTCGAGGAAGTGGTTGGAGAGCCGGGACAGCGCGCGCCACCGTTCCCTCGTCCTCGCCTGGGTCGCGCGTCCGATGAGCACCATGAACACGGGGATGAGCGGCAGCGTGATCAGCATGATGAACGCCGAAAGCGGATCCACGGCCGCGGTCCACGCCAGGACGATCACGGGGACGAGGGCGGCCAGGACGAGCTGCGGCAGGTAGCGCGCGAAGTACGCCTCCAGCGAGTCGACGCCCTGGACGGCGGCGGTCGCCACCTCGCCGGCCTCCGCGCCGTCGGCCGCGAGCGGCGAGTCGCGCAACCGGCCGCGGACGAGGGCCAGCCGGAGGTCC
>DASPTB010000213.1:0-6709 GCA_035623615.1 Actinomycetota bacterium | reverse complement strand
GGTGGCCAGCCGGGAACCCCCCAGGGTCTCGATGTGCGCGGTCGCGGACTCGACGTCCTGAACCTCCACGTCGAGGTGGACTCGATTCTTCACGACCTTGCGCTCGGGGACTCGCTGGAACGCGACCATGACGGCGTCCGGGGCCTCGTTCCAGCGCCCCAGGTTCACGTACTGAGGAGGATCTCCGAGCGGTTCCTGAAGCTCCGTTCCGAGAACCGCGGCCCAGAATCGGGCGACGACCATGGGGTCGATACAGTCGATCTGGATCCCCCCAAGCCGGCCGATCGCCACACGCATCTCCCCCGGCGCCCGTCCCGTCCGTCCTCCGCCATGCTACTCGGCGCCACTACGGCTCTGGGGACACACCAACCGCTGTTTCCCCGTACGCTTCACCCGGAGGCGAATGGGGGCTGGTGTCCCTCCCGGTCTTCAAAACCGGTGAGCCGGCGAGAGCCGGTTGGCGGGTTCGATTCCCGTCCGCCTCCGCCAAGAGGCATCGCCCGGTCGAGGGCGCATCCCCTAGTGGCGCCACCTGAGCGTGTCGGACCGTCGGGGAAACAACGAGGGAACCGCACGAGGTACGCGCTCCGCGAACCCTGATACGACGTCCATGAGCTCGAGTGGGCCACGGCGAAACCTGCCCCTTGGCATGTTCCAGGCGAGCACCCAGCGGCCGGCGAGCTCGATCGTGGTCCGGTGCAGATTCGTGCGCAGCCAGTCCATCATCCGCGGGTCCACGAGGGCATTTGCGAAGAACGGGTCGACGGAAAAGACGGCGAGCGACCGGTTGAAGCGCTCGTGTTCGAACCACGCCCGCTTCATGTCGGGCCGAGGCCGGATGGGGACGCGCTGCGGCCGAATGAGAGTGGAGGCGAACGCCGCGTCGAGACGAAGCGCCACGGCGGGCACGTCCATCCAGCCCCCACCTCGGATTCGCACGTTGAAGCACCGCACCTGTTGGTCACCGACGCTGCCCACCATCACGTGGTCGATACCGCCGCCGCGCTGGAGCGCGAGTGTGTACGGTGCCAGAAGCTGCACCGGCAGGCCGAGCGTGTCCTGGATCTCGCTCGGCGTCGCATCCCGAAACCCCGAAGCGGCGAGGTGGCGACCCGCTCGCGCCCATCGACGCCGGGAGATCTGCTTCGCAAACACGGCCCGGTAGAGCGCGACGACGAACGCGAACGAGGCGACCAGCAGAGGGGTCATGATGAACAGCGCCAGCAGTCTGTTGGATCGGTCGGTCTCGGGCGAGAACGCCACGAAGCCCATGAACACCGCGCTCATCGACACGACGACGAGGAGGCATGCGATCAGAAGCACGCCCGAGAGGGTTCGACGAGTCTGGCTCACCGGTATTCCATCGGATCCGCCCGGTGATCCACTGAGTGCGACGTCCGTGGCCCGAACCGGATCAGGCTCGACAAGCCGCGCGCCGCGTTCTCCAACCCAGGGCTGCGCGCCCTGCGACAGAAATCGAGTGGGTCCGCCCAAGATCCGGCGGACTCACTCGCGGAGAGGACTAGACGCCCGCCGCGGCGGCCTCCAGCACGTCCACTTCGATCTTCTGCATCTTCAGCATGGCCTGCATGACACGCCCCGCTCGCTCCGGGTCCGGGTCGCTCAACAGCTCGCCCATGCGATCGGGAATGATCTGCCAGCTGAGGCCGAAGCGGTCCTTGAGCCACCCGCACTGACTCTCTTCGCCGCCGTCGGCGGTGAGCGCGTTCCACAACCGGTCCACCTCGGCCTGGTCCGCGCAGCTCACGCTGAACGAGACGGCTTCGGTGAACGGGAACTGCGGCCCGCCGTTGATGGCCGTGAACGACATGCCCTCGATCCGGAAGAACACCAGGGCGACGTTGTCCCCGCTCGGCGTGCCGTCCAGGTACCGGACGTCGGTCACCTCCGCGTCGTCGAACAGCGAGACGTAGAACTTCGCGGCTTCCTCGGCCTGTGTGTCGAACCACAGACACGGCCTGATCCTCTGCATGTCGATCTCCTCCTCCTCACTCGATCTCCTGGCCGTTCACGCGTTGGCGACGAGCTTGGTCAGCAGATCTTCCAGGCGCTCGTAGCCCTCGTTCATGCCCGACGCCATCCCGGCGTCGACCATGGCGTCGCGAGCCTCGACTGACTGGAAGACAGAGTTCGTCCGCACGGTCGTCGTGCCGTCCGCCTGCTCGAACGTGACCGTGTCCATGGAGACGTGCCTCGGTGCGCCCTCGAACTCGAACGTCTGCACGATGCCGTCCGGCGAGGCCTCCCCGTGGAACACGCCGTGGAATCCGAACTCGTTGCCGGCATCGTCGGCGTGCACGTAGCGCCACGTGCCGCCGTCGCGCAGGTCGAACCGGTCGATCGTCATCGTGTACCGCCGCGGCCCGAGCCACTGCACGATGAGGTCCGGCTCGGTGAACGCGCGGTACACGAGCTCGCGCGGGGCGTCGAACGTCCGCGACGTGAGCACCTGCGGGACGCCCGGTGCGGCGGTGATCTGCATCTCGGTCATGGGGCCCTCCTTCCCTTCGGGCGGCGCCGGCCGCGGGGGTGCGTCCGGCCTCTCTCTTCGTCCTGTTCCTCTCCTTGCTCCTGGAGACTCACGAGCAGCTCGTCGAGCCGCTCGAAGCTCTCTTCCCAGAACGCTCGATAGCCGGCCAGCCAGACCGTCGCCTCGCGCAAGGGCTCGGCACGGAGATGGCTCAGGCGCGCGGTCGCTCGCCGCGTGCGGGAGATGAGACCGGCATGCTCGAGCACCTTGAGGTGGCGCGAGATCGCCGGCTGGGACACCCTGAACGGCGCCGCGAGCTCGGCGACGGTCGCCTCTCCCCGCCGCAGCCGAGCGAGGATCGCGCGTCTGGTCGGGTCCGAGAGGGCCCCGAACACCGCATCGAGTTGATTCGCAGCGACAGCCATCTGTAACGATCTCCTTTCAGAACTATATCGTTATAGAGCATCGGCGCGGCGGCCGTCAACCCCTCGGCCCCATGAAATGGACCTGCCTCGCGGGTGGCCTACCCGTAGTCGACCGACGGGTCGCGCCCAAAGAACCCAGCCAGGCGGTCGTAGAGGGGCGCATCGCCCGACACGGGCACCTCGAGGCCGAAGACCTTCCCGCTCCCCTCCGCGCCGCGGAACTCCGGCTTGAGGTTCTGCCTTCCCCACTCCAGCGCCGCACGACCGACCTCCGGGTCGAGGTCCGTGGGCTGCCCGGTCGCGATCGCCACGTCCCATGCGTGGACGGCGAAGTTCGCGAGCTGCTGCCCCACCCGCCACGTTCGCGGGATCTCTCCCTGCGGCAGCGAGATCGTTCCCTCGGTTGCGCCCGGCCGCCGCCAGACCGCGATCAAGTCGCCAGCCGCGGCGTCGTAGGCCGCGCTCCACTCGTCGCCGATCAGGTCCTCGCCGGCCGGCGGGCGCGGCAGACCCTGGGCGGTGTCGGCGAACATGCGCGCGTCGTAGACGACGTGGTTCACGAGCGCCCGGACGTCCCACGAGCCGCACGGTGTGGGGAGGTCCCCCTGGCCGAGCCTCGTCGCCGCGATCACCCTGCCGGTCTGGTCGAGCGCCTGCGCCAGCGCGTCGACGAGCTCCTCCGCGGTCGTCATCTCTGCATCATTGCCGAATTCAGCGAAGGTGCTACGTGGGCTCGTCGCCGGCCCCTGGATGCGCGGCGAGCCACGCCTTCTCACGTGAAGGCACTTCCACCCCGGCGAGCGGAACCCGGCCCGCTTGCACGCCAGAGAAATCGAAGTCGTTCGAGAAGTCGTAGGTCGGCTGCCCGTCGTAGTCCCGCGCGTCGTCGGTGCAACTCGTGTCCCAAGCGTCCTCTGTGGCACACGGATTGAGCGCCGGGAGACCGAAGGTCCGCTCGATGAAGGTGAGCATCGACACCGAGGTCGCCGGCGTCGAGTCCGTGTAGCCCGGCCTGGCGTACGGGCTCACGATGACCATCGGAACCCTCGGCCCCCAGTCGGGCGTGTACTGCAGGGGGTTCACGTCGTCGTAGAAGCACCCGCAGTCGTCGAACGTGATGAAGATGGCCGTCGAGGCCCAACTGGGGCCGGCCATGACCGCGTGCACGACCCTTCCGATCCAGACGTCGCCCTTCGACACCGATCCCGGCTGATGCGACGAGTACCCCGCCGGAGGAACCACGATGCTCACGGCGGGAAGACCCGCGGCCGCGTCGGGGAAGAACCGGTTGTCGGAGACGGCGTTGTCGAACTGCGACGATCCCAGGCATTCCCAGAACGAGGGACAGATCGACCAGCCGATGACGGAGGCGCTGCCGGAGCCTTTCCCGTAGTAGATCCGCCAGGAGAGGTGCGCCGCGCCCAGCCGGTCGAAGATGGTGGGGACGTATGCGGCCTTGACGCCCGAGTACCCCTTCCACGCGGGGCCGAGGCCGCCGCTCTTGTTGGGGATGCACGAGGGGATGTCGACCTGCGTCCCGCTCCTTCCCGAGAGGTACCACGGCGTCGACTTCCCCGAGCCGCATCCCCACCCGGGACCGCCGCCGGGGTCGCCCTCCCGCCTGACCGGGTTCTCCCCGACGAACTGCTCGACCGTGGCCGAGCCGAGCACCATGTGCCCCGCCCAGGACGGCGTCGCCCGGAACTCGAAGGTCCGGTCGGAGATCGCGTAGTGCTCCGCGTACGCGTCGATGTTCGGCGTGCAGTTCTGGTTGCCGAGCCTGCCGCAGGTTCCGTGCAATGGATCGAACTGCCGCAGGCACGCGTAGGGCTGCCGGCTCGTCGGCGTGCAGTACGTGTCGGTGTTCCAACCGTCCATCTTGCCGCCGTCCATGACGATCTGCTGGCCGACGACGCTGTGGTCGACGTTGAGTCCGTAGTCCCCCTCCCGGGTGATCGCGCGGGTCGAACCGTCCTCGAGCGTCGCGGTCGTCGCGCCGTGGCATGGGTCGTCGACGCCCGCCCGGACGATCTGCCCCGCGGCGACCTCGGCGCAGAACTTCCCGAAGATATCGTCGAAGGAATGGTTCTCCTGCATGATGATCACGACGTGCCGGATCGGACTCGCGGCGGCCGCCCGGGCCGCCGCGCCCCACTGCCGGGAACCCACCACGCACGTGGCCAGTGCCACGAGGAGGACGAGCAGCTTCTTCAACGCCACCCTCCGGGTGCCCCGAAAGCCTTCGTCACCGCCAGCAGGCAGATGCTTTCATCGCGCCGTGGGCAACTCAAGCGTCTTGCTGTCCTGTCGCAGCAACCGACTGTCGGCTTACGTCGGACCGGCGAGCCCACGAGCGCGGGCCAGCTCGCGAATGGAGCCGAGCTCCTCGAAGGTGGCCGCGGCGCTCGCGGCTGCGGCCTCGGCTTCCCGGTCGCGGCCCACGGCGCGAAATGCCCCGGCCAGGTCGACCTGCGTGACCGCGCGCTCCCACACCGCCGCGAGCTCGCCGAATCCACGGACGGCGCGCTCCAACGAGTCGATCGCGGGGGCCGCGTCTCCCTTCGCCAGCGCCGCCCGTCCCTCGAGTCGGTCCGCGAACACGGCGACCGACGGCGTCCCCGCGCCCGCGGCGTGCCGGCGCATCGTCTCGAGCATCTCCGGCACCTCGTCCCATGCCCGACGCACGGAGAGCAGCTCGGATCGCCCCTCGTACACGTCGCCGGCGTGCACCCGCCAGGTCGGCCCCAGAACCAATCGTTCGGCGACATCGACTTCGCCTCGCTGGATCAGAAGCCTCAGCAGCCAGGGATGCAGACGCCCATGGGTTCCGCTCCCCAGGCGCAGCAGCGACCCGGCGAGTGCGTCGCTCTCGACCCGGTCGCCCCGCGATTCATGGATCGCCGCGGCCGCCGCGAACGCGTGGCTCGCGAAGGACGGCGGGTCGTCTCGCCGGTCTCCGAGCAGACCTCGCATTCGATCGAGCTCCCTCAGCGCCTCGTCCCACTCGCCGAGGCGGTGCAGCGCCACGAGACGCCACGAGCGAATGTGCAGGTCGCTGGCCAACCCTCGCCCCGCGATCTGCATCAGGCCTGCGTCGGCCACGTCAACGGAGGAGCGGTACCTCGCGAGCTCGAAGAGGTGCCACGCCCCCATCGCCCACGAATCGCCGATCTCGAGCACGTCGGTGACCCGTGGGATCAGCGCCGCCCGCCGCTCCCAGATCGGCATCGATCGGCCGTACCAGCCGGCGCTGACCCAACCCCCGCCCGCCTGATCGAGCGCCCCCGAGGCGAGGTTCGGTTCGCCGAGCCGTAGCGCCATCTCCGCTGCCTCTTGGCCGATTACCTCCAACTCCTCGGCCTCGGCCTCCGACCACGAGGCACTCGGGTAGGCGAAGGCCCATCCCGCTCGCAGCCCCAGGAGCCGGACGCGCTCTCCGCTGTCTCCCGGAGGAGCGGCGGACAGTCCGAGCTCGGAGAGTGCCCTGACTTCCGATTCGGGCACCAAAGCGCCCCGAATCGATCCCGGCCACCGGAGCGGGACCTCGCAGCCGCGGACGGCGAGGTAGGCGACCCTGGCCCCATCCGGCGGGGCGGTCCGGCTTCGCAGCTCCGCGGCCTCGCGGAAGTAGCGCCACGCGAGGTCGCCCTTGTAGTCGTCGAAGAACGCCTCCGCCAACGCCTCCAGGGCGTCGACGCGGTCGAGGTCGTCATCCGCAAGGCCGAGTGCGTCGTCGGCCATCCGCTCCGCTTTGGGGAGCACGAGCCGCTTCCTCGCGTCCCCGGACGCGCGC
>DASPTB010000301.1:0-14031 GCA_035623615.1 Actinomycetota bacterium | reverse complement strand
ACCTTCGCCAGGCTGCCGTGCGACGAGATCAATGCGCTCGCCGTCTTCTCGCCGATCCCGCGCACGCCGGGCAGGCCGTCGGACGGGTCGCCGCGGCGCACCGCGTAGTCGAGATAGCGCCGGCCGGGGATGCCGTACTTCTCCGCGATGTACGACTCGTTCACGACCGCGAGGTCGGAGACGCCCTTCTTCGGGTACAGCACCCAGACGGTGGGGTCGCGCACGAGCTGAAACAGGTCGCGGTCGCCGGAGACGATCGCGACCGGGCCCGGGGCTCTGGCCGCGAGGCTCCCGATGACGTCCTCGGCCTCGTAGTCGTCCCGTCCCACGACGGGAACGCCGCACGCTTCCAGAAGGTCGAAGAGGATCGGCATCTGCGGCTCCAGGCGGACCTCGGCCTGCTCCTGTGCACTGCCGGGGAGCGCCCGCTCGGACTTGTAGTCGGGGAGCAGCTCGACGCGCCACTCGGGTCGCCAGTCCTCGTCCGTCGCGCACGCCAGGTACGCCGGGTCGTGATCGCGAACGAGCCGGGCGAGCATCCCCAGGAAGCCGAACGTCGCGTTGATCGGCACGCCCCGGGGCGTCGTGATCGAGTCGGGGTTCGAGAAGAGCGCCCGGTACGCGAGGCTCGACGTGTCGACCAGCAGCGTGAGGCTCCTGCTCATCAGCCGAATGGTAGATGATGTGGCAACGATGGCGAGGCCGGCCCGGTACGTGGGACTCAGCCCGGAGGAGCGTGTCGCGAGGGGCAAGGCCGCGCGCGACGAGGTGCCCCGCTCGCTCCACGGAAGCTGGGAGCCGGCCACCGACCGGCCCGATCCCGTCGCGTTGCTCGAGGAGCAATCGGTCACCCGGGTCCCCGAGCTCGTTCCCATTCGCTACGGGCGGATGAGCGCGTCGCCCTTCACCTTCTACCGGGGCGCGGCCCTCATCATGGCGACCGACCTGGCAGGCACCCCCACGTCGGCCATCGACGTCCAGCTGTGCGGCGACGCGCACCTGTCGAACTTCGGCGCGTTCGCGTCCCCCGAGCGCCGGATGTTGTTCGACATCAACGACTTCGACGAGACGCTCCCCGGCCCGTGGGAGTGGGACGTGAAGCGACTCGCGGCGAGCATGGAGATCTGCGGGCGCGACCTCGGCTTCAGCGGAGACAGTCGCCGCGACATCGTGCTCGCGACCGTCCGGTCGTACCGGGAGACGTTCCGGGAGGCAGCCACCAACGGTGTCCTGGAGTCGTGGTACGCGCACATGGCCGCCGACGACGTGATGGCGTGGGTCGCGGAAGAGGTCAGGAAGGGCCGCATCGGCAAGAAGGAGGCGAAGGAAGCCGGTCAGGACATCGCCAAGGCGAGGACACGCGACAGCGCGCGCGTCCTCGCCAAGCGAGCGGACACGGTCGGCGGCGAGCTTCGCATCGCCGCGGACCCGCCGCTGATCGTCCCGATCGAGGACCTGATCGAGCAGGGCATGGGATGGGACAACAGCGTCGAGATCGTCAACCAGCTCCTGCGGTCGTATCGGCGCACGCTCGTGCACCAACACCACCCGGCCCAGGAATTCACCTACGTGCACGCGGCACGAAAGGTCGTCGGAGTCGGCAGCGTGGGCACGCGCGCCTACATCCTGCTCCTGCTCGGGCGCGACGAATCGGATCCGTTGTTCCTGCAGGTGAAAGAGGCGCAGGCGTCGGTGCTCGAGCGGTTCCTCGGCCCGAGCGCGTACCGAAACCACGGGCAGCGCGTGGTGGTCGGCCAGCGCCTGATGCAGGCGGCGAGCGACATCTTCCTGGGATGGCAGCGCATCAAGGGACTCGACGGACGCACACGCGATTACTACGTCCGCCAGCTGCACGACTGGAAGGGCGGCGCCGAGGTGGAGACGTTCCGCATCCAGGGAGCGACGCTGTACGGTCGGCTGTGCGGCGCCACGCTCGCGCGCGCCCACGCGCGATGGGGCGACCGGATCGCCGTCGCCGCCTATCTCGGCAAGGGGGACGCGTTCGACCGGGCGGTCGCCGACTTCTCCGCGCGCTACGCCGACCAGAACGAGCGCGACTACGAGGCGTTCGCGGACGCAGTGAAGTCGGGGCGTCTGGTCGCCCAAACGGGGATCTAGCGGATACTTGTCGCGTGGCGACCAGCGAGGAGCGGTTCATGGAACTCGCGGCCGACGCCGTCGACGGCCTCCCGGATTGGGTTCGCGAAGCTATGGAGAACGTCGAGATCTTCGTCGAGGATCGGCCGCCGCCGGACAGTCCGGGCCTGCTCGGCCTGTACCACGGGGTTCCGCTCTCCAAGCGAGGGCTCGCTTACGGGGGCACGCTGCCCGACAGCATCACGCTGTATCGCTACCCAATCGAACGGGTCGCGGGCGGGAACGACGATCGGTTGCGCCGCGTCATCGCTCACACGGTCGCCCACGAGGTGGCGCACCATCTGGGTATCAGCGACGAGCGTCTGCGGGAGATCGGGGCGTACTAGGGTCTAGGCGGCCCCGCAGGTCCAAATCGCCACGAACTCGCAACCTCCCAGGGATCGCGAGGGCTGCGCCGGGACAACTATCATGCGCGACACCCACTCGTTGGACCGCCAGTCGAGGACGCGATCGATGCAGGACCCCTGGACCCATCACACGAACTGGCCGCGCGTCATCGGCTTCACCCTGCTCACCGTTGGCATCCTGGCCCTGGTGGTGGGGCTCGTCTACCTGACCGTGCCGGCCCACTCGCTCCCGTCCGTGCTGGGACGGTTGCCCCACCAGGCCGGCCACCGGTCGCGGCGTGGCTACGGCGGCCTGTTCGTGGGCGTCGTCTGCACCGTCGTGGGCGGCATCCTGGTCGCCCGCACCCGCCGGCCCGACTAGCCGATCGCCCAGGTGATCGTCACGCTGGCCGACTGCTGAGGAACCATCGCTCGCGCCGGCGTGCAGATGCAGGGAGTGGCCGGCGCGGACACCGGGCAACCGGCATCGTTCGCGCAGACCGACGTCCCCGATCCGGGCTCGATCGTCGCGGGACCGGCCGGGCTCGACGCGGGTGCCAAGCCGGCCGCCCCGCCCGCCGCTCCCTCGTAGAACGGGACCGGGTACGGCCACGCCGAGACCTGGATGCCGACGATCTGCCCGAGCGTGATCCCCGACGCCGCGGCGGCGGCCTTGGCTTGATCGGTCGCGTCGGCGACCGCCTTCGTGATGGCCTCGTCGCGGGCGGCCGTTCCCCTGCCGCGAACCGTCGCCTGGCCGGTGACCGTGAGGCCCTGGCCACCGCCGCCGGGACAGCACCACGAGGTGGCCGGCGCAGTGGAATTCGTCGCCGCCGCGAGCGACGGGGTCGCCGCTCGACCGGATGCGCCTGCCCACCCGCCTGCGGCGATCACCGCGCCGGCGACGGCGAGGGCGGCGAGCAGCCGCAGCGACAGCTTCACGTGTGCGTTCATGGTGCGCTCCCTTCGTCGACTGGTCCTCGTGGCGATGTCGTTTCGACGTTGGACGGAGCCAGGCGCGGGCGAGGTTCCCGTGCCGCGGGATCGCCTGCTAGCGTGCACGACGTGGAACACGCCGCATCCGTCCGGGTTGGGACCGTCGACGTCGAGATGCTGTGCCAGGGCTGGGCTCCGCTGCCGCTCGACGAGGAGCTGCAGGGCCACGACGTCGACTGGGCGGCCGAACGCGCGCGGCACCCGTGGGCGTTCGCCGATGCCGGAGCGTGGCAGTGGCACGTCCACGCGTTCGTCGTTCGCTCGCGCGGCGGCTTCGTGCTCGTCGACACCGGACTGGGTCCGTTCGACCCGGGGGCTCCCTGGGCCGAGTCCGTCACGCCCGACGAGACATTCGCATCGGCGGGACTCGAGTCCGCAGACGTGCGGCACGTGGTCCTGACCCACCTGCACACGGATCATGCGGGAGGTGCCATGCGCGCCGGCGAACCGAGGTTCCCCAATGCCCGGTACCACGTGCATCCGGCCGACTGGGCGCACTTCGAGACCAGGAACGGCCGCGGCGAGTCGGCGGCCCGGCACGCGATGCGGCGACTGGACGAGCTCGAGGCGCTCTCGCTGTCGCCCGACGACGGCGAGATCGCGTCCGGCGTCTCCATCGTTCACTCACCCGGGCACACGCCGGGACACCGCTCCGTCGTGGTGGCGGACGGAGACGATCACCTGCTCTTGACCGGCGATCTGCTGCACCTGCCGGCCCAGGTCTCGCACCCCGATTGGCCGTCGAGCCACGACCTGGACACGGCGCGCGCCTGCGCCTCGCGCGAAGCGCTCCTCGCGCGCGCACGGGAGGGCGGCTGGGAGGTCGGCGTTTCGCATTTCGCCCGGCCGTTCGGTCGCGTTGACCCGCAGGGGTGGAGCGGGACGGACTCCTGAGTCCGCCCCTCGGAGGGCTCAGCGCGACCGCGATCGGCGGCCGCCGCGAGTGGTCAGCCTTCCAGCGCGACCGCGGGCCGAGAAGGAACTCCCGCGTGGCGAGCCTGCTTCTGCTCGTACATCGTGGCGTCGGAGTTCTTGAGCAGCGACCGGGCGTCCGTCGCGTCGACCGGGAAAATGCTGGCCCCCACCGACATCGTGACGCGGACGGTGTGCTCGCCCAGGTCGAAGCGGTCGAGCATGGCCTCATGGATCCGCCGCGTCATCATCTCCGCGACATGCTCGGCGTGACTCGTCTGGTCGCCGGCATCCTCGCGCTCGGACGGTTCCACGTCGGGAATCATCACCAGGAACTCGTCTCCCCCTTGCCGCGCGACGAGGTCGGTCTCGCGCGTGACACTCCGAAGCCGGTCGGCGATCTGCGCCAGCAGCGCGTCGCCCGTCGCGTGACCGAACGCGTCGTTGACCTGTTTGAACTCGTCCACGTCCATGAACAGCACGACGACGGACAACCGATGCCGGCGCGCGCGAGCCAGCGCGGGCTCGAGCATCGCCTCGAACATGGCGCGGTTTGCGAGCCCCGTCAGGTGGTCGTGGTACGCGAGGAACGCGACCTGCTCCTCGGCCTCCTTGCGGGCGGTGATGTCGACGATCACGCCGTGCCAATATGGGCGGAGGTCGCCCTCGCCGCTCACCAGATGCGCCTCGTCGCGGACCCAGACCCACGTGCCGTCCTTGCGCCGCATGCGGTACTCGGCCTCGTACGGCTCGCCCGTCACCGACGTGCGTGCGGCGATCTCGTCGACGACGCTTCGATCGTCCGGGTGAATCACGCTCGCCCACAGCGACAGGTCGTCGTCGTGCAGCCATTCCTCCTGCGTGTAGCCGAACATCGTCTCGATCTGCGGACTGACGTACGCCTCGTCGTAGCCGAGCGGGTGGTTCGGGTCGGAGTATTCGATGTAGGTGACGGCGGGGATGTTCTCGATGTGCGACCGGAAGCGCGACTCCGCGACCTTGCGGTCGGCGTCGACCCGGTGCCGGTCGATCGCCGCGCCGATGATGCTCGCGGCCGCCCTGAGCGCCTCGATCTCGAGGGGCGACCACGACCGATCGGCGGCGAGATCCTCCAGCACCAGCAGCCCCCACCACACGTCGCCCACGAACAACGGAACAATCGCGGTGGAACGCACCCCATCCGCTCGTAGCCGGGCGGCCTCGCCCTCGGGGAGTGACTCGATCGGGCCCTGGACGACACCGCCCGCGGAGAGCGTCTCAAAGAGGCGCTCGTAGCGATGCACGTAGCGCACGGCCCCCTCCGCTCGATCGTCCAGCTCGACGCGGCCGCCCTCACTCCACGAGAGTCGTCCGACCATCGACAGACCGCCCGGGTCGGGGACGTTCTCGAAGATGGCCGCGCGGCCGACGCCGGCGGCGCGGCCGACCGCCACCAAGACCTCGTGGGCGCACTGCTCCCAAGAGATCGCCTCCACCAGCCGCTCGGCGGCGAACGCCACCGCACCGACGATCGCCTCGGCCCTCGACGCGTCCGCCGGACCGCCTTCGTGTCCCATGAGGATGCTCCTCCATCCCCCTCCTCCAAGATCGGCTTGCGGGGCCCAAACGATGAGTCGGGGACGGTCGGCCCCTAGACGCGCTGGTGGGCGAGCTGCCCCCGCGACACGCACCGGGCCGAGCCCGACCCCTCCACCACCCGCGCGCACGGGGCGAGCGTCTCGCCCGACCTGGCGGCCGCGACGACGGCAAGGACGGTGGAGACCACGAGACGGGGATCGTCCTCCGGAATGAAGTGCCCCACGTTCGCGTCGAGAATGTGGATCGAGTTGGACGAAAGGTTCGCGAGCCTCGTCTGCGCTCGGGCCTCCAGCAGAGGCACCGTTCGGAGCCAGCGGTCCTGGAGGATCCCGGCCGTGATGACGACGAGCGGCAGGCTCCCGAGCGAGGGAGCGCGCTCCAGCTGACGAACGGTGGCCAGGATGTCGATCTTCCGGTTGGGTGCCGGCATGACCGTGCCGTCGAGCCACGCCCCCGCGTGCAGTCTTCGGTAGACGGGGATCTCCGGTTCGCTGGAAGCGTCGATGAGCACCATCCCCACGACGTCCGACCCGTAGTGCGCGGCGAACTCCCGCGCGATCATTCCTCCGTACGAGTGGCCGACCAGGACGTAGGGTCCACCGACGTGCACGTTGGCGAGCAGCGCGTGCAACTCCTCGGCCTGGGTGAGGCCGGTGACGGTGCCCACACTCGCCGGGCGGGGGTCGCTCATACCGTCCCCCGCCCGGTCGTACGTGCAGACGCGGGTGGTCCCGGCGATCGCGGGCAGGATCGTCGGCCCGTAGGTGTCGATCCCCGATGCCGTGCACCCCGCCTCGAGGATGACGGTGGGACTTCCCGTTCCCGCGCACTCGTACGCCAGGGAGTAGCCGCCGATGTCGCCCCGCCCGATGCGCGGGGAGGTGGAAGGGCCGGGACGTGAAGCAGCGGGCGACGGTGTCCGCGCGCCACCCGAGCACGAGACCGCGGCGAGCACGACCACCAACGACACAGCGAGCAGGGCGCGGTCGCGCATGCCGAAAAACCTACCCTTCCGGGTCGATGCCCACAGCGTCAGGGCCGCGCCTATAATGCGCCTCTCGTGACGACCCCCCCTGACGACCCTCCGGACGCACCGCCCGCGGAGCGCGGCGACGTGACCGATCTCGAGGAGGCGACGCGGGCGATCGACGACCTGGTGGACCGGTGCAGGACGCCGATGAACCTGCCAGGTATCGCCCTCGCGATCACGGATCGTGAGAGGACGCTTCACACGGCCAACAGCGGCGTGCGCGACCTGGGCGCGGGAACGCGGGTCGATTCGGACACGCTGTTCGAGATCGGCTCGATCAGCAAGTCGCTCACCGCGCTCGTCGTCCTGCAGTTGCGGGACGAGGGCCGCATCGACTTGCACGCACCGGTGACCGACGCGCTACCGTGGTTCTCGGTTCCGAGCGCGCACGCGCCGATCACCGCACATCACCTGCTGACGCACACTGCAGGGCTCGTCCAGGGCTCTGAGATGACGCCGGCAGGCGTCTCGGAGGTGTGGCGGCTCCGGAAGGTGGACGTCGGCGGACCCCCGGGCTGGACATTCCACTACTCGAACCACGGCTACAAGACGCTCGGGCTGATGGTGCAGCACATCACGGGGCGTCCGTTCCCCGAGGAGCTGCGAGAACGAATCCTCGAGCCGCTCGGCATGGACAGGACCGCGCCCGCGATCACGCGAGCGCTCGCCCCCCGCATGGCGACGGGATACGAGGCGCTTCGCGACGACCGGCCGCTCGGACCCGGCGGCCGCCTGACTCCGGCGGGCCTCTTCGACTCCGACACGGCCGACGGCGGCATCGCCTCGACGGCCGAAGACATGGCCGCCTACCTGCGAATGTTGCTGAACGACGGACGCGGCCCGGCGGGCCCTGTCGTTTCGGCGGAGGCCTTCGCAGAGATGATCAGCCCGCTGGTGGCGAGCTCGGATCCCCCCTACCACGACGCGGCGTACGGGTACGGGCTGAACGTCGACGAGCTCGACGGTCGGCGCCGCGTCGGGCACGGTGGCGGCATGGTCGGCTTCAGCGCGCACATCGACCTCGACCTCGACACGGGCGTTGGGGTGGTCGTCCTCACCAACGGGCCGTGGAGCCCGGCGCCGATCGCCGAGTTCGCGCTCCGGTCGGTCTGTGCGGCGATCCTGAGGAGCGCGCCGCCCGTTCCCCCGGAGCTCGACTACGCGAAGGTGGCCGGCGCGGAACGCTACGCGGGGACGTACCGGGCGCCCGGTGGACCCGTCGCAGCGGAGGGGGATTCGGCAGCGCTCACGATCGTCGCGGACGGAGACTCCCTCGTCCTGGCCGAAGGAGAACACAGCGTGCCGCTCGTCCGCTCCGAGGATCCGGAGGCGTTCGTGGCCGCCGAGGGCTCGCTGGGCGTGTTCGCCCTTCGCTTCGAGCGGCGGGGCGATGAGGTCGTCGGCCTCGTCCACGGCCCGGGGCGGTACGTTCGCGAGCACGGCGAGCATGGCGAGGACGAGACCGCAGACGACCACGAGCGCATCGCCGGCGAGGGGGACGCCGAGGAGGACGAGGACGGGAACGGCTTCGAGAACGAGCTCCCGGAGGAGTACGAGGCGTTCGTCGGTCATTACCGCGCGCACAACCCCTGGTTCAGCAACTTCCGCGTCGTCGCGCGGGACGGGAAGCTCCTGCTGATTGCGCCGGGTGGCGTCGAGGCACCCGAAGCCGAGCCGGTGCTCGTCCCGCTCCGGGACGGCTCGTTCCAACTCGGTGAGGCGGCGACCCCCGAGCGAATCCGGTTCGACACCTTCGTGGACGGTGTCGCTATCCGCGCGACCCTGTCGGGCGGGCGCTACTACCGGACGTTCACGCCTTAGCGCGGGGGCCGCTACCAGCGGCCGCGATGGACGACGTCGTCGAAGGGGCGTCGGTTGGGGCGGCGGATGGGCTCCAACGGGCGATCGGCCGGATAGCCAAGGGCCACCAGCCAGGCGCAGCGACGATCCTCCGGGAACCCAAGTACCTCCCGTGCGTGCTCCTGATCGCGAACCGCCGCGTGCGCGCTTCCGACACCCAGGGCCGCGGCGGCGATCATGATGCTCATCGTCGCCTGGCCAAGGTCGTACTCGATCGAGCCCATGAGGTCGGTGTCGTCGGTGTCGGGCGCGACCAGCGCGACAGTGGCCGCCGACGTCGCCACGTGCCGGGCGCCGCTCCACACCAGCGCGAGGTTCTGGAGCTGGGTCCGCTCGGTGCAGACGACGAAGTCCCAACGCTGCTCGTTGCGGGACGACGGCGTTCGCCATGCCGCGTCGAGGATCGTGTCGAGGTCGGCTGCCGACACCGGGCGGTCGGCGAACTGCCGAACGTTGCGCCGGCTCCGGATCGCCTCGAGCGCATCCACGCCCCAATCCTAGCCCCGCACCTCGCTTCAGAGGCCGGCGATGATCCCCCAGGTGGCGATGGCGCCCGAGACGCTCGTGTAGTACCCGTAGCCGGTGTAGTACCCGATCGCCCACATCGTCTGCGGGTTCATGTCGTAGCCCTCGTTCGGCAGACCACCATTGATCTGCGGGTCCGACATGTTGCGCACGACGGCCCACTTGGGCGGGTTCGGCATCCCGTCAACGGCGAGCCCGAGTACGGCGTCGCCCATCTCCACTGCCGCGCCCTCCACCTCGAGGTTGTTCGTCGACGTGCCGTACTCGAAGTAGTCGGTGGTGAGGATCGGATGGAACTCCGGCACGTCGCGGCCGTCGAGCTTGATGTCGGGGACGTTCGCGTCCGCGTGGATCTTCGCGCCGTGATAGTGGTAGTTGATCGTCGGCGGCAGCATGGGCGGCTCGGCCATGTTCGGCGCGACGATCTGCATCAGGCTCGCCGCTTCGTCCAGGTAGGTCAGCGGGATGGGCCAATCGCTCTGGAAGGTCTCGCCGTTGAACTTCTCGTTGCGGAACTCGTCCTTGCAGCGGAACTTCGCCGCGCGCGTGACGATCACGTCGCCGAGCTGGAAGTGCTGGTAGACGCTCCCGCTCGTCCCGATGGTGAGCACCACGTCGGGCTGCGCCTCCCCGATGATCTGGACGAACAGATCCTTGACCGGCAGCGTCGCCGTCCCGTCACCGGTGCGAATCCCGTCCTGGTTGAGGTGCAGCTCGGACTTCATGCACAGCACGTCCTTCTGGCCGATCCTGGTCGGCATGTAACTCGCGAGCCGTTTCACGTACAGCGACGGCGCGCCCGAGCGGATGAGCGGCCGGTAGTGCGACTCGAAATCGCGGTCGTAGGGGTGCCACCGGGGTCGGCTGACACCGGGCGTGAGGACGTTCGCGAGAGCGTCGCCCTCGTCGACCGTCCAAGTGATGACCACCACGTCGGCTTTCGGCAGGCGATCCGACGAGTTGGGCGCGGGCGAGATCGGCGCCGGCACCGGTGTGAGGCTTTCCGGGAACGGGATCGTCGGGATCCGGGCGCCGAGGAGCTCGTGGGAGACAGGCTCCGTACCCGCGGCGCGGCCGGACGACTCCACCTCGTCCTCACCGATCCCACGTGACAAGAGGTACCGAGCGATCTCCTTGCGACTCTGGAGGTCCAGCGGGGTTCCTTTCGCTCGCCGGTCGAGATGGCCTGCGAGGGAAGGGATGACAGGGAACCGTCACCGGCGCGTCACGACCGCCCAGGAAGGCGTCCGGCGGCTGCCTGCGGAGCTTAGAAGCGCTCGGGCGGAGGGGCCGGCTCCCAGTCGCGGAGTCGCTCGCCGAGCGCCACCAGGAGCGCCGCTCCGCCCGCGAGCTCGGCGAGCCGCAGCGCCCAGTGCCTGCGCAGGCCCGGCATCCGGAACAGCAGCGGGCTCCCGAGGATGAGCGCCGTGCCGACCACCCGGCGCATCCGCCGACCGGACGGAGAGGCGAGATACTCACGCAACGAGTCGAAGCTGTCGCCGATCATCCGACGAGAGCATAGCGTCCCGGCCGGGAGGGGTTCGCCTGGCTCGCCGGCGGATCGGTCACACCGAGCCGTACCGCGTCAGGATCCGCTCTCGGTCGAACAGCGCCGACACCATGCGCCACGCCACAAGATCGACCACTCCCAGGAGCACCGCGCCGGCGAGCGCTAGCCCGACGCTCGGCGTCAGGACCCGGAACGAGAAGAGCGCGGTGAGACCGAGCATCGGGAGCACCGCGAGGCCGGACAGCTGCTGAGCCACGCGGACGTCGTTGGACCGCACCGAGACCGCGAGCCCGACCCAGATCGAGAACGTGGAGAGCAGCGGCGCGAACAGGATGACCGCGATCAGCTGCGACGGCTGGTCGACGAGGTGGATGACGATCGGGGCCGCCGCGGAGACCACCCAGACCCGGTAGATCACGTACAGCGCGTACGCAATGGACACGCACGGCACCACCGCGGCCAACGCCTTGCCGATCAACAGCTCCGACTCCTGGACGGGAGTCGTCAGCACCGGCTCGAGCGTGCCTTGCTCGCGCTCCCCGATGACGGCGTACCCGGCGATCACGGTCGGCAGGATGAGCGGGACGAGGAAGAACGACAAGCTCGCCCCGCCGATGACGTTACGGACGGTGCTCTCGGGGTCCCCGGGCTTGATGCCGAGCACGCTCAGGAAGGGGATCAGGATCACGAACACGGGCAGGAAGACCATCGTCGCCACGATGAACTTGTTCCGCCGAAGGTCGCGCAGCTCCTTGCGGAACACCGCTCTCGTACGCGGCGTCATCGCTGCACCTCAACGTCCTCGTCGACGAGCTGCAGGTAGACGTCCTCCAACGTGCGCTCCACCTCGGCGATGCGCAGCACGTCGGCCCCGGCGGCGACGAGCGCCCGGGTCAGTTTCGGCGTGAGCGTGTCGAGGTCCTTCGCGCGAACGTGGTAGGCGCCGTCGCCGTCCGGCGACCAGCCGTCGACCTCGGCGATCGACCCGAACAGCGCGGCGGGATCTTGTAGCGGCGTCCTCGTGCGCACCTCGACCGCGGACTGGAACAGCTGCCGGCGCAGGTCGTCGGGCCGTCCCACCACCCGCAACGTGGTGTTCAGCACAGCGATCCGGTCGCAGAGGCGCTCGGCCTCGTCCAGTCGGTGCGTCGTCAGGAAGACCGTCACGCCGCTCGTTCGCAGGCCCTCGATGAGCTCACGAACCTCGCGCGTGGCGACGGGGTCGAGGCCCGAGGTCGGCTCGTCGAGGAAGAGCACCCGCGGATTCGACAGCAGCGTGCGCGCGAGGCTGGCGCGCTGGCGAAGCCCCTTGGACAGGCTTCCGGCGAAGTCGTTGACACGCCCGGCCATGCCGACGGTGTCGAGTGACGACAGGATCCGTTCCCGCACCTGCGCTCTCGGAACCCCGTACAGTCCGGCGAAGTACTCCAGGTTGTCGTAGACCGTCAGCCGCAGGTACATGCCGGGGTTCTCGGGCATCACCGCCACGAGACGGCGCAACTCCTGTCCGGACCCCTCGCCGAGCGCGACGCCCGCGACCTCGGCCGATCCGGCCGTCGGCCGGATGAGCGTGCCGAGCACCCGGACCGTCGTGGTCTTGCCTGCGCCGTTCGGACCGAGGAACCCGAACACCTCCCCGGTGCCCACCTCGAACGTGAGGTCGCGGAACGCGGTCCGCGCGCCGAACTGCTTCGTCAGACCGGTGGCCCGAATCGCGGGGGCATCCATCGCACTCTTTATACCCGGAGATTCCGGCCTCCACGCGACGGGCCGACGCCCGGCCGTCCGAGGGCTTCACTCCGAATCGCCGGAGTACCCGTTCCGGATCGCCCAGGCGATCAGCGCGGACTTCGAGTGCATCTGGAACTTCCCGAGGATGTTCTGCACGTGGTTCTGCACCGTCTTCAGGGCAAGGAACTCGTCCTTGGCGATCTCGGGATACGTGAACCCTTGCGCCACCAGACGAAGGATGTCCACCTCCCGCGAGGTCAGCGCTGGACGTCGCATCGCCTCCAGGAGCAGCGCGGCGAGGGCGGGACGCAGCACCGGCACTCCCTCGTGCGTTCGCCACACGGCGTCGGCGATCGCCTCCGCCGGCTCGTCCTTCACCATGTAACCGGTGGCGCCCGCCCGCATCGCCTCGACCACATCCTTCTCCCCGCCGGACACCGAAACCACCAGGACCTTGGCGTACGTGACCCGCTCCAGGATCCGACGCGTCGCCTCCGCGCCGTCCATCGTCGGCATGTGCATGTCCATCACGACGACGTTCGGCATTGCGTCGTCCGCCAGTTCGATCGCCTCGGCGCCGTCGGCCGCCTCGGCGACCACGAGGCAGCGATCGTCGCGCTCGAGCACCGTCCGGAGGCCGACTCGCCACACCTCCTCGTCGTCGACGATCATCACCCGGAGCCGAGTGTCCTCGGCGCGCTCCCGCGTCTCGTCACGCGGCGCCATCGCGCCCTCCGTCGCCGGACCCGTCGCGCTCTCCCTCGCCGGGCACATCGAGTCCCTCCGGCGCTCTCCATCCGTCCGCGGGAATGCGGAGCTCCACGGTCGTCCCGAAGCCGAGCGCCGACCTGATCCGGATCGTGCCGCCGAGCGCGTCGACCCTCTCCCGCATGCCGCGGACGCCGATGTCCTCTCGAGCGGCCTCGAAGCCGCGGCCGTTGTCGCGGACGGTGAGCAGCAGCGCGTCTCCGTCGATCTCGCCGAACACCACGGCCTCGCGGACCCCCGCGTGCTTGTCGACGTTGCGCAGCGCCTCTTCCACGACGTCGCACACGCCGTCCGCGACCTCGCGGGGCACGACGACCCTGCCGGCGACCGACACCGTGGTGGTGATCCCCGGCACGCTCGCCCGGAGCTCCTTCAGCACCTCGCCGAGGTTGACGAACCCGGGCGCGACGGCGGACAGATCCCGGTGGATCCAGTCACTCAGGCGCTGCTGCTGCGCCCCGGCGAAGCCGGCGAGCTCGCCGAGCTTGGCGTCGAGCGCGGCCCGGTCGGCGGGGTCGTCGAGCCGCCCGGGGTCGGCCAGCCCGCCCGGGGCCACCAGGTCGAGCAGCTGCCGCCTCAGCCACCCGAGCGTGTTCTCGGCCTTGCCGTGCACCTCACGCGCCGTGTCCGCCCACCGC
>DASPTB010000247.1:0-12500 GCA_035623615.1 Actinomycetota bacterium | reverse complement strand
GGAAGACCTCGACGCGGCCACCGGCGCCGGCACCGGCGAAGTCGCGATCGTCGCCGACACGATCGGCGCCGGTGCCGGCGACGTCGTACTCGTCACGCACGGCAGCGCCGCCCGGTTCACCGAGGCCACGAAGGACCGGCCCGTCGACGCGCTGGTGGTCGGCATCGTCGACGCGATTCGCGTGAGCGGCGCCGACACGTTCTCCCGCCAACGCGGCTTCGCTTCCGGCCGGACGCGCCGCGCCGCTCGGGTGAAGAGCACGTGAACCTCGCAGTGGTGCGGGGCACCGTCGTCTGCGAGCACCGGGCGCCCGAACTCCTCGAGCGCCGTCTCGTGATCCTCCAGCCGGTGGACGAGGACGAGAAGGAATCCGGCCGCCCCGTCGTTGCCCTCGACCCCGTCGTCGGCGCGGCGGAGGGGGCGCTCGTGTGGTTCGTCTCCGGGAGCGACGCGACGGACGCGCTCGCCGATCCCCTCCAGCCGGCGGACGCGGCCGTCGTCGGCCTGGTTTCGTCCATTCGCCGGACCGGCCGATGATCGTCGGGCGCGTGACGGCACAGGTCACCGGGTCCGTCCAGCACCCCGCGTACGACGGCCGCCCCGTGTTCGCGGTGCGACGCATCCGCGCGAACGGCCGGACGGCCGGATCGTTCCTCGCGGTCGATACCGTGGGGTGCGCCCTCGGCGACGAAGTGCTGGTCGCGCGCGTTCCCGGGTTGGGGCGCAGCCTGTTCGGGATCGACCGCGCGCCCGTGCGCAGCATGATCCTCGGCATCCTCGACGCGCATCCCTCGTGATGCGCAGACGGCCGGTTGCGGGAGAGACTCCGTGGCCAAGGTGACGATCGTCGGCGCCGGCAACGTCGGCGGCGCGGCCGCCGAGCGACTGGCGCGGTCGGCCGGGGTCGACCGCCTGGTACTGGTGGACGCGGTGCCCGGCCTCGCCGAGGGAACCGCGCTCGACATCGCGCAATGCGCGCCGCTCGACGGCTTCGCAACCCGCGTAACCGGCACGAAGGACTACGGTCCGACCGAGCATTCCGACGTCGTCGTCATCACCGCGGGACGCGCGCGGCAACCCGGCCAGAGCCGGCTCGACCTCCTGACCGGAAACGCGCGCGTCGTGAGCGACGTCGTGGCGCAGGTCGCGGCCCGCTCGCCGTACGCCGTGCTGATCGTCGTGACGAATCCGCTCGACGAGATGACCCACCTCGCGTGGCGGGTGTCCGGCTTCCCGCCGGAACGCGTCATGGGAATGGCGGGGATGCTCGACTCCGCCAGGTACCGGGCCCTCCTGGCAGGCGCACTGAAGGTTGGGCCGGCCGAGGTCGAGGCCATCACGCTCGGGAGCCACGGCGACACGATGGTGCCTGTTCCCTCCCAGGCGACGGTCGGCGGGGCGCCGATCGCGCCCCTGCTTCCCGCCGCGACGCTCGACCGGATCGCGGTGCGGACTCGGGACGGCGGCGCCGAGATCGTGGCGCTCCTGAAGCGCGGCAGCGCTTTCCACGCGCCCGGCGCGAGCATCGCGGCGATGGCCGAGGCCGTCGTCCTCGATCGGAAGGACGTCCTGCCGGCCTGCGTGTGGGCCTCCGGCGAGTACGGGATCGTCGGCACCTTCGTGGGCCTCCCGGCCCGGCTCGGACGCCGCGGCGTCGAGGAGGTCGTCGAGCTGCCGCTCACCGACGCCGAGCGGGCGGCGCTCCTGCGCGCGGCCGCGACCATCGCCGAACGGTGCCGCGACCTCGACCGCGTCCTCGCGTGCGCGTGAGTGCCGCTCAGCGGCACGCGGCAAGCGCCCGCGAGTAGAACGAGATGTACTGGGCCATGTGGCTCGCCCAGTAGGCGCCACTGTGCGATCCCGGCCAGACGTGGAACGTGACGCGTCCGCCGTGCGCCCGAAGCGCGCCCGCGAACGCCGTATCGGCCGAGCGGAAGGGATCCTGCGTCCCGACGTCGATCCATACGGGCATCTTCCCGTAGACGTCGCGCGCCTTCACGGCGCCGAGGAGATCGTTTCGAGCGAAGTCTTCCGCGTCGTCGAACGCTCCCTCCGGCGTCTCGCCACCGGCGCGCCACATCGCGGCCGAGTGGCCGCCTGCCGCGCAGAACCGACCGGGCCAAAGCCGGGCGAGATCGAGCGCGCCGAACCCGCCCATCGACACGCCGCCGATCGCGACCCGGTTGGGGTCCGCGTCGAGGCGTCGCACGGCGTCGGGGATCACCTCTTTGACGACGTAGGTGCCCCATGGACCATCGGCCCGGTCGTGGAAGTAGCTGTGGTCGCCCCCGTTCGCCAGGATCACGTCGGGCGCCAGCGGCCCGGCGGCTTGCAGCGCCGCGAACAGGGCGTCGGTCGCCTGCCCCTGCGGCGTCCCGCCGCGGCCGTGCAAGAACACCAGCAGCGGCCGGCGGACTCCGCCCGGCAGCGGAGGAGGCAGCACTCCGACCTCGGCGAGCGTCCGGTGCAGGAGCCGGCTGCGGAGCTCGAACGTCACCTCGCGGATCCCGTAGCGAGCGGGGCTCGGCGCCGGGCGAAGCAGCCGCCACGTCACGAACCCGGCCGCAGCGAGCACGACGACGGCGAGCGTCGCCGCGACGACCCTGCGGCCGCGGCGGCGGCGCGGCCGCACGGAGAATCCTCTCGAGCGCCCGGGGCCCGCCAGTTCGATTTCACCATCGGGAGAGTCGACGCTCAGAGGTCCAGTTCGGTTCCGACTCCCCGGCGCCGCGCCTCGTCCAGCACGAGCGCCGCGGCGGCCGCGTCCTGGACTGCCACCCCCGCCGACTTGTACAGGGTCAGCTGGTCGCGCGACGACCTGCCTTCCCGCGTACCCGCCACGAGCTCGCCGATCTCGACCACATCGGCCGGGTCGAGCAGGCCGTCGCGAACGGGCCACGCGACGTCGTTGGCCCCCACCGGCGCCGGCGCGAGCGTCGACTCGCGCGACTCAACGACCACTAGGGCGTCACACACGGTCTCTGCGTCGACCTCCCGTCCGGCCGGGTTCACCCCGACCGAGATCACGTGCGTCCCGGGCCCGAGCCAGGCGCGCCGCAGCACCGGATCGGCGGCCAGCGTCGCGACTGCGACGACGTCGGCCCCGCCCACCGCTTCGGCGAACGACGACGTCCCCATGAAGGGAACCCCGGTCGCGTCCGAGAGCTCTTTCGCCAGGCGTCCCGCCTTCGCGGCATCGCGACCGGCGACCGTCGCGGCGGAGAACGAGCGCACCATCGGCAGCATCAGGCCGTGCGAGCGTCCCTGGACACCCGTTCCGAGGATCGCAAGCCTCGACGCGTCCTCGCGCGCGAGCAGGCGCGCGGACAGCGCGGAGCACGCCGCGGTCCGCATCGCGGTGATGTGCTCACCGTCCATCACGGCCTCGGGAACGCCCGTCGTCGCGTCGAAGACGACCACCACCGCGTGATGGCTCGGCAGGTCCTCGACCGCGTTGCGCGGAAAGACGGTGACGAGCTTCGAGGCCAGCACTCCGCTGCTGGCGAGATACGCGGGCATCACGCCGAGGAAGGCGTCCCGCACCTCCACCCTCGCTGCCGCGCGCGGCGGCATCGAGACGCGCCCCGCCGACAGGTCCTTCATCGCGTCGGCCACCGCGTCGATCAGCCGGTCGAGGTCGAGGAGCTGCTCGACGTCGCTTCGCGTCAGGAAGAGCACGCTCGCATCATGAACGATGTGCCGGTGGGCGGCACCCAACGGCGTCAGTCGATCTGCGGTTCTCCGACCGACCGGGCGGTCGCGTGCGCCACGTCGGTCATCGAGACGAGGCCGACCAGCCGCCCCCCCTCGGTCACCGGGAGATGCCGGAAGCCGCCGGTGAGCATCCGGTCGAGCGCTTCGCCCACGGTCGCGTCGGCATCGATCGTCACCGGATCGAAGGTCATGCACTCGCGGACGGTCGCGGTTCGCCCCATGTCGGCGTGGCGCGACAGCGCCTTCATGATGTCGCGCTCGGTGAAGATCCCGATGAGGCGGTCGCCCTCCATCACCATCGCCGAGCCGACATGACCCGCCCACATCACCGCGGAAGCCTCCTCGACGGTCGCCGACCTCTCGACGCTCACGAGGTCCTTGCTCATCACTTCCCGAACGGTCGGCACGGCATTCCCCCTCTCGATCAGCCCCCGATCATCGACATCGACTTCGCCGGACGAACGAAGTCGGCGTGGTTGATGCGGTGTCCCGACCACTTCCGCCAAACGGCCGCGCGGATCAAGCCTTCGAGCTCCGCGTCGGGCGCGCCGGCGCGCAGTGGGGCGCGGAGGTCGGTCTCGTTCAAGGCGAACAGGCACACGCGGAACTGTCCCTCGGCGGTGAGCCGAAGCCGGTTGCACGTGTCGCAGAAGGGTTCGGTCACCGACGAGATCACCCCGATGCCTCCAGGAGCGCCGTCGGCGAACCGGTAGGTCGACGCAGGCTCGACGCCGTCCCCGTCCGGCACGAGCGGGTAGACCTCGTCGATCGCTTGGACGATTCCTCCCGATGGAACGACCTTCGCGCGCTCCCACGACTGCTCGGCATCGAGCGGCATGTACTCGATGAACCGGACCTGATGGCCCGTCTCTCGAGCGAACGTCGCAAACTCAACCGGCTCGTCCTCGTTGATCCCTCCGATGACAACGGTGTTGATCTTCACGGGCGCGAGGCCGGCGGCGTGGGCCGCCCGAATTCCCGCCATGACCCGATCGAAGGCGTCGCGCCGCGTCATCTCCGCGAACCGGTGGCGCTGGAGCGAATCACACGACACCGTCACCCGGTCGAGTCCCGCCTCGGCGAGCGGTTCGGCGAGTCGATCGAGGAGGTAGCCGTTGGTCGTCATGGAAAGCTCGAGCGCGGGGTCGATCTCTCGAAGCATCGCGACGAGTTCGGGCAGGTCGGCACGGACGGTCGGCTCGCCGCCGGTGATCTTGATCGAACGGACACCCAAGGCCACGAACAGCCGCACCGCCCGTTCGATCTCTTCGAACGTGAGGATCTGGCCCTTGGGCAGCCACTCGAGGCCGTCGGCCGGCATGCAGTAGGTGCACCGGAAGTTGCACCGATCGGTCACCGACACCCGGAGGTCGTCGGCGACGCGCCCAAAGGAGTCGACCAGGGGGCCCTGGCTCGGGGGCTCACCCCCGGGCTCGAAAAGCCGGACCGCCGGCTCGGGCTTGCGCCCGAGCTGGAGCGGGATCGCGGTGCGGTCGTTCGTCGTCATGGTTCTCTTCGTGAGCCGGAGGCTGTCGGGCCTCAGCATAGGGCCTGTGGGGCGAAGGGTCGATGGGGACTTTGGGCCGATTCCCGAACGCATGAGCGGTTGCTATCGTGAGGTGGCCGCGGCCTGGGCGGCACCCGGACCACCACCCGAGGAGAGGCACATTGGCCGCCAGCACTCGTTCGGCGCGACGTCTTCGCGGCCTGATCGGCGTCTCGGTCGTGCTCGCGGTGGCGGCGGCGGTCTCGGCTCTCGGACCCGGTGGCCCCGCGGGGGCCGACGTGCCCATCCGTCACGTCCTCATCCTCTTCCAGGAGAACCACTCGTTCGACAACGTGTTCGGGCAGTTCTGCACCGAGGTCGCCGACCAGAAGTTGTCGCGGAAGGGCCTCGACAGGGGGTGCGACGGCGTCGTCGCGGGCAAGAACAACACGGTAAAGACCGTCCCGCTGACGCCCGCCGGCGACATCGTCCCGAACGTGTCCCACACCATCGCGGCGCAGCAGGCGGCGATCGACGGCGGCAAGATGGACGGATTCTCGAAGATCAACGGTTGCAAGAAGAAGCAGGGATACGGTTGCTACGTGACCTTCGCCCCGCCCACGCCCGGAAATCCCGGAAGCATCCCCAACCTGGTCTCGCTCGCCCAACAATTCGCGATCTCGGACAGGACGTTCGAGTTCCGGAGCACGCCGTCGTGGGGAGGCCACCTCGTCCTCGCCGCCGCCACCACCGACGGGTTCAGCGGCGACAACCCGCAGAACTCGAAGTTCACCTCGAAGCGAGGGCCCGGGTGGGGGTGCGACAGCTACCGCGACGCCCAGTGGTGGAACGGGTCGGCGTACGTGCCCGAGCCCGCCTGCATCCCCGACGCTGGGGGAAACGGGCCTTACCGCCCGTCGCTCGTGCGGTATGTCCCGACGATCTTCGACCGCCTCGACGCCGCCGAGCTCACGTGGAGGATCTACGCGGCCGGGCCTTCCGGCGACACCGACGTCATCCCGTACGGATGGGACATTTGCCCGTCGTTCTTCGAGTGCCTGCACGGCCCCCAGCACGCGAACCTCGTTCCGACGAACGACGTCCTGGCCGATGCAGCGGCAGGGACGCTGCCCAACTTCTCCATCGTGACGCCCTCCCTGGACATCTCCCAGCACAACGGGTACTCGATGGCCGAGGGCGACGACTGGATCGGCAGTGTCGTGTCGGCCGTCGAGAACGGCAGCGACTGGGACTCGACCGCGATCTTCATCGTGTACGACGACTTCGGCGGCTTCTACGACCACGTGAACCCCAAGAAGTACGACCCGAACTGGGGAATCCGGCTTCCCGTCGTGATCGTGTCGCCGTACGCGAGGGCCGGCTACACGGACTCGACGCCTGCGACGTTGGTGTCCTTCCTCGCCTACACCGAACACGTCTTCGGGCTGACGTCGCTGGGTCAGGCCGACGGACTCGCATACGACTTCTCGAAGAGCTTCGACTACTCCCAGACGCCGCTCGCCCCGATCGACATGACCCACACGACCATCCCACGGGCGGAACGCCTGCGCATCGCGCGGGAACCGCCCCCCCTGGACGATCCCACCTGAGGACATGCCGACCGACGAGACCTCATCCCGCGCGCGAGCCGCAGTCGTCGTGACTGTCAGCGACGGCGTGTCTCGCGGCGTGCGCGAGGACACCTCGGGGGGAGCCGTTGCCGACCTCCTCGAGCGGTCGGGATATCGCGTGCTCCGCCGCGAGCTGGTCGCGGACGAGCGCGACGACATCGAACGGCTGCTGCGCGACCTCGCCGACGCGGATGAGGCCGGGCTCGTGGCCACGACCGGCGGGACCGGGTTCGGCCCCCGGGACGTCACACCTGAGGCGACCCGCGCGGTGATCGATCGCGAGGCCCCGGGCCTCGCCGAACGGATGCGGTCGGCGGGCCGCGAGATGACGCCGCTCGCCGACCTGTCCCGCGCCGTGGCCGGCACGCGCGGAGCGACGCTCATCCTGAACCTTCCGGGCAGTCCGAAGGGCGCCGTCGAGAGCCTCGAGGCCGTCCTGCCCGTCCTCGGGCATGCGGTGGAGCTGCTCGGTGGCCGCACGGCCCACGGGCCGGGCGACGCGGCGATCGCCGGGGCGTCGGGCGGCGACGCCGCGGGGGACGCACCGCCCGGGTCCGTCGAACGGGAGCTCGCCGCGCGCCGCGCCGGCGGCGAGCCGGTGGTGCTCGCGACGGCGGTTCGCGCGGAAGGGAACCCGCCATGCCGTGTCGGGCAGAAGATCCTGCTGTCGGCCGACGGTCCGATCGCGGGGACGCTCGGATGTGCCGAGTTCGACGCGGAAGCGCTCGAGGCCGCCCGGGTGGCGCTCGACTCCGGCGAACCCCGAACGGTGGAACTGCACCACGAGCTGGGGTCGATCGAGGTCTATGTGGAGCCGAGCCTGCGCAAGCCCCTCCTTGTCGCGTTCGCCGCAACCCCCGTCTCGGCCGCGCTGACCAGGTGGGCGCGGGAGGTCGGGTTCGACACCGTCGTCGTCGAGCCGCGGACCGAGCGACTCGCCGGCACCGCCGGGTGGGGGCGCGTCGAGACGTCGATCCCGCAGATCGCTGCGGGCACGCAGGTCTTCGCCGTGCACACGGACCACGACGCACCCGGCGTCGGCGACGCGCTCGCCGCGATGCTCCGCAGCGACGCGGCCTTCGTCGGCGTCATGGGGAGCGCGCGCCACGTCGGGCCCCACGTCGAGGAGCTGCGGTCGCGGGGCTTCACCGACGCCGAACTCAAGCGCGTGCAAACCCCGGTCGGGCTCGACATCGGCGCTCGCACGGCAGAGGAGATCGCCCTTTCGATTCTCGCCGGGATCGTGGGCGCCCGCCACGGCCGCAAGGGGGGCATCCTGGGGGTCCAGCAGGGGGTCCAGGAGGAGTAGCAACAACGAGCGTCGCGAGGCAGCTGCGGCCCCACGACGCCGGATGCGGTCGCGAAGTGACCGCACCGACGGAGGACCGATCCAGGGTAGCGGCCGATCAGTGCGCCCAGACGAACCCGGGAGGCGGGGGAACGCAGAGGGCGTGCGCCTGCGCCCGCAGCTCGGACAACACCTGCGCGTACTTCGACTCCCCCGCCACGTTGGTCAGCTCGTAGGGGTCGGAGTGCAGGGCGTAGAGCTCCTCCTCGCCGGTCGAGTACTGCGCGTACATGTAGTCCGGATCTCGGACCCCGCAGTAGCTCGGGACGTTCCCACTCTCGTCGCCACCTACCCCGTGCTCGATCAGGATCTCTTTCTGGGCTTTCCACGAGCCCGCTCCACCCAGGAGCGGGAAGAGGGACTGCCCGTCGAGGCCCGAGATGGGCAAACCTGCCGCCTGCAGAAAGGTCGGCGTGTAGTCGAGGGACGTGATGTCGTCGTCGGTGGCCGTTCCCTGAAGACCGGACGGAATCAGCGCGTCGTCGCGCACGACGACCGGCACCCGAATCGACGGTTCGTACGGCACGGTCTTCCCCAGCCACCTGTGCTCTCCGAAGGCCAGCCCGTTGTCGGATGCGAACATGATCAACGTGTTGCTCAGCCTTCCGGTCGCGCTCAGGGCGTCGACGATGTTGGCCACCTGGTCGTCGACGGACAGAAGCGTCCGGCAGTCGTCGGTCCAGTGCAGATCGAGCTTGGCGGCCTTGCTCTGGTTGATCGGCCGTCGATGCTCCATGTACGCCGGGCCATTTACGATCGTGGCGCCGTAGCCGGGCGGCCGGAGCGGCGTCACGTCGGTACACGCTTGCGCGTATTTCGGCTCCGGCGTCGTGGGGGTGTGTGGCGCGCGGGGCGCGTAGTACAGGAAGAGAGGCCTCATCGGATCAGCGCCCTCGATGAAGGAAACCGCCTCCGCGCCGGTCTCCGTCGTCGAGTACTCGCTGGCTGGGTGCGGGACCAGCGTTCCATTGTCCGAGTAGCAGGTCCCGAAGTACCCGCCGGGCTGACACGGCGTGCCCTCCAACTGCTTGAGGGTCATCGCGTGCCAGTCGTCCACGCCCGGCATGACCCACGAGGCTGCGGGCGGGTTGTAGCCGTTGAGGAACTTGCCGATGAGCGCCGTCTGATATCCGTCGGCGTGCAGCCACCCGAAGATCTGGCGGTTCTCGTCGCCGTTGTCGACGAACGCGGCAAAGCCACCGCTGGGGTCGGGCCTCGGTCGCGCCGTGCCGTTGTTCCAGACGCCGTTGTGGCCCGACGTGAGGCCGGTCATGATGGTCGACCGCGTCGGGCAACACAGCGGGTCGTTGTCGAAAGCGTTGGAAAACGTCACGCCGTGGGCGGCGAGCAACGACTCCACGTTCGGCATGTACTCCAGGCTGTCCCACCGTTGGTCGTCGGTCAGGATCAGGACGATGTTCGCCGGCTGGGGCTGCGCGTGGGCGGAGCGGGTCAGGGTGGTGGGGCCCATCGTGACGGCGGCGCACACGAGGACGACGACGGCACCGGCCAGACCAATCCGCCTGCTCGGCAGTCGGCGCGCTGCGCGAGCGATGCTCTTCAAATCACTCTCCCAGGTCGGGCGAATCGTCACCCCACCACGGCGCGGCAGCCTCGTCAAGACGCCTTTCGAACGTTCTTCGAAACGGGTCTGCGGACGTTCGCCTCATCGAGCGGGGGCGCGGGGGAGCTAGCGGCGGCGGCGCGAACGGCGGTGACGCGGGGGCCCGCCCGGGCGGCGGCGCCGCTGCGGGTTGGCCGGGGCCCTCGTCGGGTCGGGCAATCCTTCCTGGCCGGCCTTGACCGCCGCGATGATCTCGCTCGCGATGGCGTCGGAGTCGGGCCCTGCACCGAGCATCAACTGGAACAGCACCCGCTGCTCCAGTTGCTGGATGGTGTCGACGACGGCCCGGCGCTCGTTGCCCCGCGAGTTCCACGTCGAGGCGATCCGTCCGGAGGGGAGCATGTCCACCCGCAACGACACGTCGCCGACCTTGCCCTGCCAGACGTTCTTGCCTACCTGCGGTTCTTCCACGCGCGAGCTTCCTCCGGCGCCCCGAATGGGGCGGTGATGGGGAACGAATCGGGCCAAACCCACCCGGTCGCCGCCCTCAGGGGCGCGACCGGCGCATCAGGGTAGCACGAAGCGCGTCGCTCCCCTTCCTGCGGCCGACGTTCCTCACCTAGAATGAGCGCCCCCGCGTGCCGCGGGCCGACGGAAAGGGGCAGCGAGATGTCCGAGCCGGTCCAGTTCAACCTGCAGCCCGACGACGTGCCCGAGGCCTGGTACAACATCATGCCCGACCTGGCCTCGGTCACGCAGCCGCTGCCGCCCCTGCACCCGGGGACCCTCGAGCCGGTCGGGCCGGCCGACCTGGCGCCCTTGTTCCCGGAGGCGCTGATCCTGCAGGAGGTGTCGACCGAGCCCCGGATCGACATCCCCGGGCCCGTCATGGACATCTATCGCCTGTGGAGGCCGACGCCGATGTACCGAGCGCGACGGCTCGAGCAGGCGCTGCAGACGCCCGCGCACATCTACTTCAAGTACGAGGGGACGTCGCCGGCCGGGTCGCACAAGCCGAACACCGCCATCGCGCAGGCCTACTACAACAAAGAAGCGGGCATCCGCCGGCTGTCGACCGAAACGGGCGCCGGGCAGTGGGGGTCGGCGTTGTCGCTCGCGTGCCAGTTCTTCGACCTCGAGTGCCTGGTCTTCATGGTCAGGGCCTCGTACGAGCAGAAGCCCTACCGGCGGGTGTTCATGGAGACCATGGGCGCGACGGTGCATGCCTCGCCGAGCAACGAGACGCAGGCCGGCAAGGCGATCCTGGCCGACAACCCCGACTCCACCGGCTCGCTCGGCATGGCGATCAGCGAGGCCGTGGAGGTCGCCGCGACCAACACCGACACGAACTACTCCCTGGGGAGCGTGCTGAACCACGTGCTGCTGCATCAGACGGTCATCGGCCTCGAAACGCAGAAGCAGATGGCGATGACCGGCGAGTCGCCCGACGTGATCATCGGCTGCGTCGGCGGTGGGTCGAACTACGCCGGGTTCGCGTACCCGTTCATGGGGGACAAGATCAAGGGGACGCTCGACGCCCGCTTCGTGGCGGCCGAGCCGGCCGCGTGCCCGACGCTCACCAAGGGAACGTTCGCGTACGACTTCGCCGACACTGGTGAGACGGCGCCGCTCGTCCCCATGTACACGCTGGGTCACACGTTCGTCCCGGCGCCGGTGCACGCGGGCGGACTCCGCTACCACGGGGACTCTCCGTCGCTCTCCTTGCTGGTGCGGGAAGGGCTGATGGAAGCGCGGGCATTCACGCAGAACCAGATCTTCGACGCGGCGGTCCAGTTCGCGCGAGCGCAGGGCATCGTTCCCGCGCCCGAGAGCGCCCACGCGATCCGAGCGGCCATCGACGAGGCCATCGAGGCTCGCGAGGCCGGGCAGGGGCGCGTGATCCTGTTCAATCTCTCGGGCCACGGGTACTTCGACCTGCAGGCGTACGACGACTACCTGAACCATCGCCTTCCGGAGATCGAGTTCCTCGAGGAGGACATGGCGGCCGGCCTCGCGCGGCTGCCCGACGTGCCGGTCCCGGGCTGAGCTTCCTCAGCCGCCGGCGGTCTCGGCGATTCCCTTCTCGAGGAACCGCCGGTCGACCGGGTTGGTTGAAAGTTCGAGCGCGCGCCGGTACTCGCCGGCCGCGTCGTCCGACCGGCCCACGCGTCGCAGGAGCGCCGCGCGAACCGAGTGCAACAGGTAGTACCGATCGAGCGAACCCCGGCTCGCGATGTCGTCCACCAGAGCGAGCCCTGCCTCCGGACCGTCGGCCATCGAGACCGCGACCGCGCGGTTGAGCTCGACGACGGGCGAGGGCGCCATCGTCGCGAGCCGGTCGTAGAGCGCCACGATCTCCCGCCAGTCGGTTTCCTCGGCCGTCTCCGCCTCCGCGTGCAGGGCGGCGATGGCCGCCTGCACCTGGTACGGACCCGCTCGTGCGAAGGCGAGCGTCCGCGCCAGCAACGCGAGCCCTTCGTCGATCGCGTTGCCGTCCCACCGTGAACGGTCCTGATCCGCGAGGAGCACGAGGTTCCCGTCGGCGTCCACCCGCGCATCCCGGCGCGAATCCTGCAGCAGCATGAGCGCCAACAACCCGAGCACCTCCGGCTCGTCGGGCAGCAGCGAGGCCAGCATTCGCCCGAGGCGGATCGCCTCGGCGCACAGATCCCCCCGCGTGAGCGACTCGGCATCGGTCGCGAGATAGCCCTCGTTGAAGACGAGGTACAGGACGGTGAGGACGGCGTCGAGACGCTC
>DASPTB010000225.1:0-7881 GCA_035623615.1 Actinomycetota bacterium | reverse complement strand
GGTCTGATCATCGTAGCCGCCGCGTCGCTCCTCGGGTCGGTCAACTTCATCACGACGATCTTCAAGATGCGCGCGCCCGGCATGACCATGTTCCGGATGCCGATCTTCGTGTGGAACACGCTGGTCACGTCGCTGCTCGGCCTGCTGGCCATCCCGGTGCTGGCGGCCGGCCTGATCCTGCTGTTCATCGACCGGAATCTGGGCGGGCACGTGTTCGACCCCGCGTACGGCGGCAACACGATTCTCTGGCAGAACATGTTCTGGTTCTTCGGCCACCCCGAGGTGTACATCCTCATCCTGCCGGCCTTCGGAATCATCTCCGAGATCATCCCGGTGTTCAGCCGCAAGCCGTTGTTCGGCTACCGCGCCTTCGTGTTCGCGACGCTCGCCATCGGGGCGCTGTCGTTCTCGGTGTGGGCACACCACATGTTCGCGACGGGCGCGGTGCTGCTGCCCTTCTTCTCGTTCATGACGTTCCTGATCTCGGTGCCCACCGGCGTCAAGATGTTCAACTGGATCGCCACCATGTACAAGGGCAAGATCTGGATGGCGTGTCCGATGTTGTACAGCGTCGGCTTCCTTGCGATGTTCCTGATCGGCGGCATCAACGGCGCCTTCGCCGCAGTGGTGCCCGTCGACTTCGCCATCACGGACACGTACTTCGTCGTGGCGCACCTGCATTACGTGCTCTTCGGGGGGTCGGTGTTCGCGATCTTCGCCGGGTTCTACTTCTGGATGCCGAAGATGACGGGCAGGTTCCTCAGCGAGCGCCTCGGGAAGTGGCAGTTCTGGATCATGATCATCGGCTTCAATATGACGTTCTTCCCGATGCACATCCTGGGGCTGATGGGCATGCAGCGGCGCGTCGCCGACTACCCGGCGAACGCGGGTTTCACCGGTTACAACGAGCTCGCGACGGCCGGCGCGTTCCTGATCGCGCTGTCGGTGCTGCTGTTCATCATCAACTTCGTGATGACCATGCGGAAGCCCCGCACGGCCACCGACGACCCGTGGGAGGCGAACACGCTCGAGTGGGCGACCTCCTCCCCACCGCCGCCGCACAACTTCGACCGCCTCATCCAGGTGCGTTCCGAGCGGCCGGTCTTCGATTGGCGTGAGGGGAAGAAGGCCCTCGACCGGCTCGAGTCCGAGGTCAGCACGTGAGCGCCACCCCGGCGACGACGCAGGCGCACGTCGGCGAGCGCCAGGCCATCCCCCTTTCGCTTTTCGGGATGATCCTGTTCATCTCGTCGGAGGTCATGTTCTTCGGCGGTTTCTTCGGTGCCTACTTCGACCTCCGTTCCGGGTACAAGATCTGGCCGCCGCCGGTACCGCACATCGAGCAGATCGAGCTCTGGCCCGTTCCCCTGATTCTCACCATCGTGCTGGTGACGTCGAGCTTCACGATGCAGGCAGGGCTGTCGGCGATCAAGCAGGGCGACAACCGCGGCCTGCGTCGCTGGCTCAAGGTGACGATCCTGCTGGGCGCGATCTTCCTTCTGTTGCAGCTGTACGACTATTCACGGCTCGGGTTCGGCATCAAGGACGGCGTCTACGCGACGATGTTCTACACGATGACGGGATTCCACTTCGCGCACGTCTTCGGCGGAGCGCTGTTCCTGTACGTCATTCTCCTGCAGTCGTATCAGGGCGAGTTCTCGGCGCAGGATCACACCGGCGTCGAAGCGGCCACGCTGTACTGGCACTTCGTCGACATCGTGTGGATCTGCTTGTTCTCGACCTTCTACCTGCTCCGATGACGCCTCGCGACACTGTGCACCCGGTGGACGGAGGGTGGGCGTGAGAGTCGGCGCCGTGCTCTTCATCGGGCTCGGGGCGTTCGTCCTCGTGGCCGGGACCGTCTACGGGATCTGGGGAACGGAGCTGGCGGGAACCGTCTACCTGTGCGTGCTCGGCGTGGCCTTCGTGTACCTGGCGCGCGTGCTGCTGCACGCGTCTCGGTCGGAGCCGGCCGCGACCGAGGACCCGACCGCGACCGCCGGGGAAGGCGCCGGACACGAGGGCGAGGCGTCGCTGTCGCGCGAGGCGCTCGAGCCCGTGCCCGTTGTCGCCCACGCCTCACCGCCTGCCATCACGCCGTTCCTGTTCGCGTTGGCAGGGGCGCTTGTGGTACTCGGCCTGGTTTTCACCCGGTGGCTCGTCATCATCGGTGCCCTGGGACTCGGACTCGTGGCCATCGCCTGGTTCCTCGAGACCGCCCCGCGACGTCACGGCGCCGGCCACGGTAGCGACGAGCACGAGGACGCGCACGGAGCGGAAAGCGGCGAGGGACACCACGAGTCCGGCGGCACGCACGAGGGCTCCGGCGGAAGCGAGCCCGCGGACGCCGCGCCCTCTTCCACGTGAGAAGAGCGGCTCTCAGATCGGCGGGGTGAATCTGTTCACGGCGTTCAGCACCGGGGACAGGAGCGTCGTCCACAGGCCCGTCATGAGCAGGACGCCGAGCACGATGAGGAGAACACCGCTGACCCCCGCGAACCAGCGGTAGTTGCGGCTGACGAAGCGGAAGGCTCCCATCAGGCGGGTGACGCCGAGGCCGACCAGCACGAACGGGATCCCGAGCCCGACGCTGTAGACGAACAGCAGGAATGCGGCCCTGGCGGCGCCCTGCTGGGCAGCCGCCAGCGTGAGGATCGCGGCCAGGACGGGGCCGATGCAGGGCGTCCACCCGACCGCGAACGCCATGCCCAGCGGGAGCGCGCCCGCCGGCCCCGGGCGCACGTGCGACAGCAGCGGCCGCTCCTCCCGGTAGAGCCACGTGATCCGCGTGCGGAAGGCGTAGAGCAGCATGAAGAGGCCGAAGAGCGCGACCACGACCCCGGCCGCGCGTTGCCCGGCGTCCGAGCGGAGCCACGAGGAGAGCGCCGAGCCGGCGAACCCGCCCAGCAGCGTGAACACGATCGAGAACCCCAGGACGAACAACAGGATCGGCACCAGGACGGCGCGCATCGACCGGTCCGCTTGCTCGGTGGTCGCCGTCGCGACGCCACCGCTCCCCTGCGCGGCAGTCCCGGAGCCCGCTTCCTGTGCCACAGCCCCCGACCCCGTGACCATCAGGATGTAGCCGGGAACGAGGGGCAGCACGCACGGGGACGCGAAGGAGACCACGCCCGCCGCGAATGCCAGCATGGGCGCCCACCACGCGCCTCCGGTGATCGCCCGGCTCACGTCAGCGACCACGTCACCACCCTCCGACTCCTCCGCCTCGGACGACGCCGCCCATCTTCCCAGGAGCGCGTTCGTTTCGGGCCGCGCCGCAGGGTCGCCGGAGCCGATCCCGCGACGACCGTTTTCGGCCGGTTCGGCCGGCAACCTGGTACGTGGAGGCATTTGCGCAACGGTCCTCGATCGGCCATAGTGTGCCCGATGCTTGTGAACGTCTTCACAAGCCACGACGGAGGGGGCCCGCGTCGTTCGAGCGAGCCCTGCGGCCGCCTTGGCGCCCGGGGGCGCGCTGGCCGCCGCTATAATCCGCGGCTGTCGATTCCGCCAGAGGACGGGAGATGAGCGTCGGGCAGACGAACGGCAACGCAGCTCGGAAGCAGCGCGCATCCGTGGCCCGGTTCGAGACCTTCCTCCGCGACTTCGAGTGGAACTGGACGAAGTCTGCGATCGCGGCGCTGGCGCTGTGGATCCTCGCCATCGGGTCGATCGCCGTGGTGCCCTCGTGGTGGCTGTATTTCGCAACGGCAACATTGCAGTGGACGGGACCGCCGGCGTCGTCGTTCTGGTTGATGCAGTTGCGAGACCTGATCGCGTGCATTCTGTTCACGATCCCCACACTGCTGTTCATCGTCGTGCCGTACTTCCTGCAGAACTGGCGCCGCCGGCTGCGCGGCGCCGGCGGCGAGAGCCGTCCGTCGGGAGGCTACCGTTGAGCGCCGTCACACGGCGGGAGACACGCTGAGCGATGCCCTACGTCAAGACAGAGGTCGACATCAAGACGGACTACCGCTTGCAGCCGGTCGAGAGCGGCTGGCTCAAGGAGGGCGTCAAGTCCCCGAAGCACCTCATGCTCGATCCCGAGCCGTGCATCCTGTGCCGGGCGTGCGAGGACGTCTGCCCGTGGAACGCGATCTGGATGCTCGACCCGGCCATCGTGCAGGAAGCGCAAGATCCGGCCACGACGGCCGAGGTGGGCGGCGCGTACGCGCTCTTCGTGGTGGACGACAACGCCTGCACCCGCTGCTCGGTGTGCGTGGAGCGCTGCCCGAGCGACTGCCTCTACTACGCCCGCCTTCCCGAGGAAGGCGGTGGCCGCCGGACCATGGCCGCCGTCCCGGCCGAGCAGGCGGCGGACGAAGAATGAGCCCGAGCGACCCGGAGACGCCGTGTCCAAGCTGAAGCTGCCCACGCCCATGGAGGCGTTCGACAAGGTTCGCGAGGGCGAGATCTGGCGCTCGGTGTTCCGGCCGGGGTCGGTCTTCCGCAAGGGCTACAAGGACACGCAGCGCGACCGGGCGCTCGCGACCATGAACAACGTCCTGTACCACCTGCACCCCACCAAGGTGAAGCGCCACGGGTTGAAGCTGACGTACACCTTCTGCCTCGGCGGGCTCTCGTTCTTCCTGTTCATCCTGCTGACGATCACCGGCATCTACCTGATGTTCTTCTACCGCCCCACGGCCGAACTGGGGAGCGCCGTCGCGTACACCGACATGCAGAACATCCGAACGTCGGTGTTCTTCGGCGACCTGGTGCGCAACATGCACCGATGGGGCGCGCACCTGATGGTCTTCACGGTGACGCTGCACATGGCGCGGGTCTTCTACACCGGCGCGTACAAGCCACCGCGGGAGTTCAACTGGGTCGTCGGCGTCATCCTGCTGTTCCTGACGCTGGGACTGTCGTTCACCGGCTACCTGCTCCCCTGGGACCAGCTGTCGATCTGGGCGGTCACGGTGGGAACGTCGCTCGCGGGCTACTCGCCGCTGATCGCGCGCCAGGTGCAGTTCGTGCTCTTAGGCGGCATCGAGGTGGGCCCGAACACGCTCTTACGATGGTACGTTCTGCACGTATTGGCATTACCGTTCGTCCTGGTCATCTTCCTCGCGGTCCACTTCTGGCGGATCCGCAAGGACGGCGGGATCAGCGGACCCCTGTAGGTCGAGGAGAGTAGATGCCGCGCGAAGAGATACCGGTCGACCAGCCGACGTTCGACCGCGTCCTCGCCGAGGAGCTCGCGAAGGGAACCGACCGCCGGGTCGCCGAGGGCCGCGCCAAGTCGGCCGGAGCGCGGGCCTACCGCAAGGAGCACGGCGAGCCGGCACCCAAGCCGCGCGCGACTGCACCGGCAGCAGCAGCGGCCGCTTCCGGCAACGGCGGCGGAGACGGCGACGGCCAGGGAGCCGCGGTCGCGGCCGCAGCGGCCGTTCCGGCGGGGGCGACCGCGACGGCGCTTCGGACCGCTCCCGCGCCGACGGGAAAGCCGCCCGCACCCAAGGCGGGCGCGGCCGACAAGCACCGTCTGCTGGCCCTCGTCGCGCCGGAGGGCGTGCAGAAGGTCCAGCGCGAGCAGGGCGACCGGGTAAACGTCTTCCCGCACCTGCTGATCGAAGAGATGGTCGCGATGTTCATCGTGCTGGTGGCCCTGACCGTGTTCTCGACGTTCGTCGACGCGCCGCTGCGCGAGCTTGCCAACCCGAACCTCACGCCGAACCCGTCGAAAGCGCCGTGGTACTTCCTCGGGCTGCAGGAGCTGCTGCGCTACTTCCACCCCATGATCGCCGGCGTCATCATCCCGACGCTCATCCTCGTTGGCCTCGCGGTCATCCCCTACGTCGACCGCAACCCGAGCACGAAGCCCGGCGACCGGCGCCTCGCGATCATGCTGTTCACGATGCTGTTCATGTTCGGCGCGACGCTGACGATCATCGGGTGCTTCTTCCGGGGCCCGGGATTCAACTGGGTCTGGCCGTGGAACCAAGGACTCTTCTTCGAATTATGATCGCCGCCGTCACCTCCGCACGCTCCGTCGCGATCCTCGTCGCCGCCACGATGATCGTGCTGTTCCTCGGCATCTTCACCTTCTCGCTCGTCGAGTCGAGGCGGCGCGCGCGCGCGCCCGAGCCGCCGGCCACCGAGCCCGCCGAGACCGCGCCGGCCAAGCCCCGGCGCACGGTCACGCGTCGAGACTTCTTCCGCGGCGGCCTGCTCGCCTCCCTGATGCTGTTCGGGGCGGAGTTCGGCGGCGCGAGCCTCGCGTTCCTGTGGCCGAACCTGAAGGGCCAGTTCGGCTCGAAGATCGTGGCGGGGGCGTTGACCGACATCAAGGCCTACATCGAGCAGAACGACCAGCCCTACTACTACGGCGCCGGGCGCTTCTACATCGTTCCCTACAACGGAACGGGGACCAACACGATCTACAAGGGACTGGTCCAGGACGAGCTGATGGCGCTGTATCAGAAGTGCGTGCACCTGGGCTGCCGCGTGCCGTTCTGCCAGCAGAGCCAGTGGTTCGAGTGCCCGTGCCACGGATCCAAGTACAACCGCGCGGGCGAGTACGAGCTGGGGCCCGCGCCGACCGGGCTGAGGCGCTTTCCACTTTCCGTCGAGGGGAAGAACGTCGTGGTCGACACGTCCCTGCTCATCAACGGGCCACCGCGCGGCACCGACACGATCCACGAGCCGCCGCAGGGCCCGTTCTGCGTCGGCGGCGCGGTGGGCGGCTGATGCCGTCCGGAACGCTCGGGGCGGTGGCCACCCTGTCGGGGACCCGGGGTGTCACGATCCTGCTCGCGGTCGTGGTGCTCCTCATCTTCCTGATCGGGGCCGCGTACCTGACGTTCCGCCGGCCGCGCCGACCGGGAACCCCCGACATCCCGCCGGCGATGAAGCCCGGGCCCTCCGACGCGGACCTCGAGAAGCCGCGACTCGAGCGCATGCAGGCGTGGGGCATCGTGACCATTCTCGCGATGGCGATCTGGATCCCGATCGTGTGGCTCAAAGAACCGGCGCAGAACAAGCAGGACCAAGCCAACATGGTCGAGCAGTCGATCGAAGCCGGCTCGCTCGCCGTGCAGCTGAACTCCCAGACGAACCCGACGGGAATCGGTTGCGTCCGCTGTCACGGCCCGAACCTTGGCGGAGGCTACAACGTCTTCAACGGGACGGTCGTCCCCGTGCCGGACCTGCAGACCGTGTGCGGCGGCGCGAAGTACGGCCACGCGCTGATCACCGGCCTGCCCGACATCGTGAACACGATTGCCGAGGGCCGGACGGGTACGGACATGCCTTCCTGGAGCGTGAAATTCGCCGGGAGCCTCGACGACCAGCAGATCAACGACATCGTCAACTACATCGTGTCCATCCAGAAGGTCCCGCCGAAGGACAACCTGTGCATCAACCCGCAGTCATGAGCGCGCTCGCTACCCTCGCGCCGACGTTCGCCAAGGGCATCGTCGTGACGCTCTGCGCCATCCTGCTGTTCATCGGGAGCGTCTACATCTTCCTGGCAGCGATCTTCGGGCGACGGATGGGGTACTTCGTTCTGGGCTCGGCGCTGTTCGCGTGGATGATCGTCCTCTCGGGCCTATGGGTCGTCGGGTCGGGCCCGCTCAAGGTGAGCGGCGCGCAGGCGACGCTCCCGAACCTCGGGCCCCGGGGAACCGAGCCACACTGGCAGATCCTTGCGGCGGGATCGGGCGACCTTCGGACGGCCTACGCGGAGACCTCGAAGTACCCGGGGCCGGCGTGGAACGTTCCCAAGCCCACCAACCCGTCGATCAGCACACTCACGACCGCGGTGCAGACCTACCTCGCGGTACAGGCCGCGAAGCAGTTGACGGCGGGGCAGGCGGCACTGATCCAGCCGTCGCAGTTCGTCGTGCAAAACCCGGCGTTCGCAACGAGCGGGCACAC
>DASPTB010000204.1:0-3201 GCA_035623615.1 Actinomycetota bacterium | reverse complement strand
GCGCGTGCTCGGCATCTTCTCGAAGCGGTGGGGCACCCCGATCGTCGTGAACCTGATGTCGGGCATCATGGCCACGATCGTCATGGTCATGGCGATGAACATCACGCACGGAAACGCACAGAAGTACTTCACGGTGGTGCTGGGCCTGGCCATCTCGACGACGACGATCTCCTACCTGTTCATCTTTCCGGCCATCATCCGGCTCCGGTACTCGCACCGCGATGTCCCACGGCCGTACCGCATCCCGTGGGGAAATGCCGGCGCGTGGGTCTGCGGCGGACTCTGCACGTTCTGGGCGCTCCTCGCCTCCGTCGTGCTCGTGTGGCCCGGGTTCGGCGTCGGCTGGTTCGGCACGTCGGGTACCCCGAACGGCTCGCTGCCCACCGGGTTCACGCGCTTGCAGTACGAGCAGTCGCAGTTCATCCCGCTGATCGTCATCTTCGCCATCGGACTGCTCTTCTACGCTGCGGGCACCAAGACTCGACGGCAGTCCGTGGCCATCCCGTTCACCGAGGAGCTCGCTGCGGACGCACAGGGACCCATATAGCCGGCCGTCGGGCATATCGCGCCCCTCTGCGTGGTTGCCAACCTCAGGAGGTGAACCAACGTGACGATTCTTGCTTTGGCGGTGGTGGCGAGCTCCTTCGTTCTCTACGCGCGGATGCTTGTTCGCGCAGCGAGCATGAGCTCCGAGCAGCTCACCGGCGCCCTCCGCCGCCCCTTCTGAGGCACCCTACCCGGCCGCCCGGTTGGCCTCCCGCGCCAGCTCGACGACGAGGTTTGGATGGCGGGGCGCGACTTTCGAAGGCACGACCACGAGGTACCGACGAGGCCCCCGCACGAAGGACACCTGGTCACTGAAGCCACCGCTTGCCCAGCGGATCTGAAACCCGATGGAGCCCGGGACCCCCGGAACGGAGTAAGCGACGTTCGCGTAGTGGCAGGAGAAATCGCCCGCCCAACGCTGGAATGCGAGCGCCTCGCGGTGATCGGCGAGCAGGTAGATCATCTCGAGCTGCGCGGGCGATCTCCAAGCGCGCACCCAGGCCCCCTGCATCCCGTACCGTGAGAAGGCTGCTGCCCATGCGGCGGGATCCTTCTCTCCTTGCGCCACCTGCGCGGTCGTTTCGAAGCCCCGCTCGGACGGTCCACCGCCCTGAGGTGAGCGGGCGGGGAACCGGCTCTCGATGTCGGGCGCCGCGGTCCCGTTGATCGCGACGGCAGACTCGTGTCCGGGAATCGCGGCGAACAGCCGATCGGCTTGCCCGCAGACGAGATCGATCGCCGGCGAAGGGTGGGCGTCCGGCCCGGCGGAGCGGCCGCAGCCCCCGAGGGCCGTGCAGGCACACGCGACGACCACCCACACCCGGCAGATGTCCGGCAGGCGTCCGTTCCGCACAACCTTGATATCGGCTCCGGCCACACGGCCTGAACCCGGTCACCTGCCGGTCACCCGCCGGACGCCGAGCGGATCGCATATGCATTCCTGTTGGTTGCCAGACGTTCCATGAGCCGCCAGCAGCCATCCACCCGATCGCCACCCGAGGGCACCAGCATCGCGCCGGCAGCGGTGCCGGGCGCTGCCGGGCTACCACCTCCCGGCGTCAGGAGGGGAAGGATGGGCGGACATAGGGGAAGCAAGCTGCCGCTCACGATCGGCGCCTCGCTCGCGCTCCTCGCTCTGGTCGGTCTCGTCGGAGTCGTCGGCGGCCCGGCCGGCGCGGGCGTGCGGAAGGCAACGGGGCAAACGGCGACACCGATCCAGCACCTCGTCGTCGTGTTCCAGGAGAACGTGAGCTTCGACCACTACTTCGGCACGTATCCGAACGCGACCAACCCGGCCGGTGAGCCATCGTTCGTGGCCGCGCCGGGCACCCCGAGCGTGAACGGGCTCTCGCCCGCGCTGCTCTCCGACAACCCGAACGGCGTGAACCCGTTCCGGCTCGACCGGTCCCAGCCGCTCACCTGCGACCAGGACCACGACTACGGGCCCGAGCAGCTCGCCTTCGATCACGGCCTAATGGACCAATTCCCGGAGAACACCGAGGTCGAGAGCTGCTCGCCGCCCGACGTCGCGCCGCCGAACCTGGTGATGGGGTACTACGACGGCAACACGGTGACGGCGCTCTGGAACTACGCGCAGCACTTCGCGCTCAGCGACAACAGCTACGGCACCACGTTCGGTCCGTCGACGCCGGGGGCCCTCAACCTGGTCTCGGGCCAGACGCACGGCGGGATCCTGACGGCGCCCGACGACACGGTGATGGACACGAACGACACCGTGTACGGGGACGAGGACCCCACGTACGACGACTGCTCGTCGACGGCGTTCCCGACGCTTTCGATGCAGAGCAGCAACAAGAACATCGGCGACCTGCTGAACGCGGCGGGCGTGACCTGGGGATGGTTCCAGGGCGGTTTCAAGCCCACCACTCGGTACAACCCGAAGACCGGCGCGAAGGCCGTCTGCGGGTCATCGCACGTCAACATCGGCGGGGCGACGGTCGCCGACTACTCGCCGCACCACGAGCCGTTCCAGTACTACGCCTCGACGGCGAACCCGCACCACCTGCCGCCGAAGTCGTACCACGAGATCGGCCACAACGGACAGGCGAACCACCAGTACGACCTGTCGGAGTTCTACATCGCCCTGAAGCACGACAATGTGCCTGCGGTCAGCTTCATCAAAGCCGCCAAGTACCAGGACGGGCACGCGGGGTACTCCGACCCGCTCGACGAGCAGCACTTCCTGGTCACGCTGATCAACAAGATCGAGCAGAGTCCCGACTGGAGCTCGACGGCGATCGTCATCGCCTACGACGACTCCGACGGCTGGTACGACCACCAGATGGGTCCGATCGTCAGCGACAGCCAGGACTCGTCACAGGATGGGTTGACCGACCCTGGACTCTGCGGCACGGGACAGGGGCTCGGCGGCTACCAGGACCGATGCGGATACGGTCCGCGTCTGCCGCTCTTGGTCATCTCCCCATACAGCAAGGTCAACTTCATCGACAACTCGGTCACCGACCAGTCCTCAATCATCAGTTTCGTCGAGGACAACTGGCTCGGCGGCGAGCGTATCGGCGACGGATCCTTCGACGCGGTCGCGGGAAGCCTGGACAACATGTTCGACTTCTCAGGGTTCCACACGCAGCCGCTGTTCCTGAATCCGATCACGGGGGAACCGGGCTAGCGCCG
>DASPTB010000196.1:0-6463 GCA_035623615.1 Actinomycetota bacterium | reverse complement strand
GATTCTCGGCCTCGCCGGCCTGCTGCGGCTCGGACGCGCCGCGACATTCGCGCTGGGGCTGTTCTCGGTGGCCTTCTTCGTCGTGTTGACGCGCGCGGAGCCTTCGGTCCTGCGCGCGGCGGCCATGACCTCGCTCGTGATGATCGGATCGTTCGCCGGCCGTCCTCGGAGTCCGCCGGCCGTGATCGGCGCGGCGGTCCTGCTGCTTCTGGCCCTCAACCCCACGCTCGTCTACGCGATCGGCTTTCAGCTCTCGGTGGCGGCCACGATCGGGATCGCGGCGCTCACGGGCCCGCTGTCGTCGCGACTCCGGTTCCTGCCGCGCGGTCTGGCCATGGCGGCCGGCACGACCGTCGGCGCGCAGGCGGGCGTCACCCCGTTGTTGCTGCACTACTTCGGTGCCGTGCCGACGGTGACGCTCGTTGCGAACCTGCTCGCCGCGCCCGCCGTGGGGCCCGGAATGGTGCTCGGGCTCGTGGCCGCGGCGCTCGGTGTCGTCTGGCGCACCGGGGCGCTGGCCGTCGCGATGGCCGCGCGCGTTCCGATTGGGTATCTGGAAGGCGTCGCCGCGCACCTCGCGCGCTGGCCGCTTCCCTCGATCACCTCGACTGGACGGCAGCCGCTGACGGTCGTGATCGGCGCGGCGGCCATCGGGCTCGTTGCCGCGTGGCTCCGCTCCGGGTCCCGTCTTCCGGTGCGGGGCGCCACGGCGATCGGTGTCGCCCTCGCGTTGTTCGTCGGGTCGAACGCCTTCGCCGCCGGCCGCCCGACCGCTCTCACCGTGACGTTCTTCGATGTCGGCGAGGGCGACGCCGCGCTGGTCCGCTCACCGGGCGGGGCCGCCATGCTGATCGACGGCGGTCCGGATCCCGAGCAGGTCGCCGTCAAGCTCGCCGCCCTGGGCGTCCGGAAGCTGGACGTCGTGGTGGCGACCCACCCGCACCTGGACCATTACGACGGGTTGGCCGCGGTCCTCGCCCGGTTCCCCGCCGGCCTCGTTCTCGACACCGGATGCCTGCCTCCCGAGACGCGATCGCCCTCCTATCGGGCGTTCCTTGCGGCGGTTCGCGCGGCGGGAGTGCCGCAGCAGCACCCCGTGGCGGGCGACTCGTACACGGTGGGCGACCTCCGGGTCGCCGTCCTGAGCCCGGACCGTTGCTGGCAGGGAACGAACTCCGACGCGAACAACGACTCGTTGGTACTGATGGTGTCGTGGGGTTCGGACCGCGTCCTGTTCGCCAACGAGCCGGAGGCGGCCGCCCAGCAGGAGTTGCTCGACGAGCACGCGTCGATCGTCGCTCCAGTTCTGAACGTGCCGCATCACGGTTCGGCGACGTCCATCGCTCCGTTCCTGCGGGCCGTCCACGAGGCGGTCGCCGTCGTGAGCGTCGGGCCGAACTCGTACGGGCACCCCGCGCCGTCCACGATGTCGACGCTTCGCGCGTCCGGCGCCCGCGTCTACCGAACCGACGAGAGCGGGGACGTGACCGTCACGTTCGATGGGGATGGTGCGGTGTCCGTAGAATCCAACGGGGATGGCTGAGCAGAGCAACGACGGGGGCGGGCGGCGCGGACGGCTCCCTGCACTCGCGCTGATCTGGGGCGAGGACGAGTTCCTGCTGCGGGAGTCGGCGCACGACCTGCTGGCCGAGCACGGCTTGCGGGCGGACGAGATCGACGCGGCCGAGTGGCGCGGGGGCGAGACCTCCGACCTGGCGACGCCGTCGCTGTTCGGCGAGCGCCGCGCGCTTCTCGTCACCGGCGCCCAGGGCCTTTCGGAGGCGGCCTCTGCGGAGATCCGCGCCTACCTTGCCGCTCACGCCGCCGGCCCGCGCGACGGCGACGACTCCGTGCTGGTGCTCACCGCGATCTCGCGGGGCCGATCGGGGCCGGCGATCGGCAAGGCGGTGTCGGCGGCCGGCGGCGCGGTCCGGCAGGTGACGATTCGTCGCCAGGACCTCCCGGGGTGGGTCCTCGGCCGCGCGAAGCGCCGCGGCGTGTCGATGTCGTCGCAGACGGCGGCCGCCCTCATCGCCTCGGTGGGCGACGGCCCCGCGGAGCTCGACCAGGCCGTGGAGCAGCTCCGGACGGCGTTTCCCAATCAGCCCGTGGGGCCCGAGCAGGTACGCGCGCAGTTCCGCGGGCTCGGCGACCAGCAGATCTGGGACCTGTGCGACCGGGCGCTGGCCGGCCGCCTCGGAGACGCGCTGGTCGCCCTGCGCTCCCTGCTCGAGGACCGGGAAGCCGGACTGTTGATCCTCGGCGGCATCGCCGCGCGCGTCCGCGACCTCATCAGGGTCCGTTCGCTTCCCGACCGGATGCCCCCCGCAGAGGCGGCGAAGGCCGCGGGCTTGCGCTTCGACTGGCAGGTCCGGCGCTACCGCGAGCAGGCGGGGCGGTTCACGAAGGAGGAGTTGGAGTCGCTGCACGAACGTGTGGCCGAGGCCGATCGCGCGATCAAGGGCGGCGTCGCCGATGACGTCGTGCTCCCGGGCGTGGTGGCCGCGCTCGCCGGAAGGCCGGATGTCGGGCATCTCCAACTACCCGAGCCGATGGGCCGCTGAGGCGTCGGGAACGGTCGGAACGCCGCGCGGAGTGTCCTGCAACTCGTGGGAGTCCTGAAGGTGGAAAAGCGCGGCTCCGAGCGAGCTAGGAGGCCGTGCTCGACGACGCGGCGGCGCGGGCCAACCGCGACTTGCGCCGCGCCGCGGTGTTCTTGTGGATCGCGCCGGAGGATGCCGCCTTGTCGAGGGCGCGCGAGGCCTTGTGGAGCTCCGCCGCGACCGCGTCGGCATCGCCGGCGGCAACCGCCGTGTGGACGTGCTTGGCGTTGGTCTTCAGCGCGGTCCGTTCGGAGCGGTTCCGCACCCGGCGCCGCTCGTTCTGCCGGTTGCGTTTGATCTGGGACTTGATGTTCGCCACGACCGGCAGAGTGTAGCAGCAGCTGGCTCGGCGGCCGGATCGAGCGTATCGTTCCGGTTGATGGAGAACGACGACGACCCCGTTCCCGTCCCGGCGGAGCCTGAAGAGTCGTCGGCGCACGAACCGGGGGGCGCCCCCACCGTGACGTCCGGCCAGCACCCCACGGCGGAGGCTGGCACGATCAGCCCCGGGGGCGACTTCATGGAGTCGTGGGCCCACCCGGATCCGGACCGGCCTCCTCCGGAACCCCCGCCCGGGCGGCGTGTCCCGCGCGTCGTCTGGCGGGTCGTGTCGGTTCTCGTGTTCCTGGGCTTCCTCGCGTTCGCCTTCCTCGGACCGATTCGAGGATCGATCCTTTGCCCGCATCCCGGGGGGACCCAGTCGCTGCCACTGCGGATCATCGTGGCCCTCATCGGCCTCGGGATCGCCCGGGGCATCTGGATCCTCGGCGGCACCGAGGCCGAACCGTGGCGCTATGCCGGCCCCGGCGGTCGTCCGCGGCCGGTCGAGCGGCAAGGGCGCAGGCGGACCGGCGCCTGGTGGGCACTGTTCCCGTGGTTCTTCTTCCTCGCGTTCGTCGCGGGCCTCTTCCTCTTCCATCTCGGAGATTGCGGCTGACCGAAGCGCCGCCCGTCGTCTGGGAGACTTGAGGACCGGCTCCCGTTCCACGGGTCCCGAGCCGGAGGAACGGAGCACTCTTGCCGACCACGCCGCTGAACCTGATCCGCAACTTCTGCATCGTCGCCCACATCGACCACGGGAAGTCGACGCTGGCCGACCGCTTCCTCGAGCTCACGCACGCCGTGGCCGAGCGGCAGATGCGCGAGCAGTACCTCGACCGGATGGACCTGGAGCGCGAGCGCGGCATCACGATCAAGGCACAGGCCGTGCGGCTCCGGTACGCGCCGGCCGCCGATCCGCGCGACGCCGACGGCACCGCCGGAGGCAAGAAGCCGTCGGCCCACGAGTTCGAGCTGAACCTGATCGACACGCCGGGCCACGTCGACTTCACCTACGAGGTCTCCCGAAGCCTCGCTGCCTGCGAAGGAGCCATCCTGCTCGTCGACGCCGCGCAGGGGATCGAGGCGCAGACCCTCGCCAACTTCCACCTCGCGCGCGACGCGGGGCTGGTGATCGTGCCGGCGGTGAACAAGATCGACCTGGCGCAGGCGGCCGTCGAGGAGACGGTGCGGGAGCTCGCCGAGCTCGTGGGTTGCGAGGAGACGGACGTGCTGCGCGTGTCGGCGAAGTCGGGTGTCGGCGTGACCGAGCTGCTCGACGCCGTGATCGAGCGCGTGCCGTCCCCGTCGGGCGACCGCGAGGCGCCGCTGCGGGCCCTGATCTTCGATTCGTCGTACGACCCGTACCGGGGCGTGATCGCCTATCTCCGGGTGGTCGACGGCACCCTCGGCGGCCGCGCGCGCGTCCGGTTCATGTCCACCCGCCGCGCGTACGAGGCCGAGGAGGTCGGCGTCTTCGCGCCGGACGCCGTTCCCATCGACGAGCTCGCGGCCGGCGACGTCGGCTACCTGGTGACCGGCGTGAAGGACGTCCGCCAGGCGAAGGTCGGCGACACGATCACGCGCGAGGGTCGCCCTGCGGCGGAGGCACTTCCCGGCTACCGGGAGCCGAAGCCGATGGTGTGGAGCGGCCTGTACCCGGCGGAAGGGGGGGACTACTCGCTGCTGCGAGACGCGCTGGACAAGCTCCGGCTGTCCGACGCCTCGCTCGCGTACGAGCCGGAGTCCTCGCTCGCGCTCGGGTTCGGGTTCAGGTGTGGGTTCCTCGGCCTGCTCCACATGGAGATCGTCAAGGAGCGGCTCGAGCGCGAGTTCGACCTCGAGCTGATCGCCACGTCGCCGAACGTCGAGTTCCGCGTGGCGCGAAACGGGGGCACCGAGATCCTGAGCGTTCACAACCCGTCCGAGATGCCGGCGCCCGGGACGTACGACTGGGTGGAGGAGCCGTTCGTGCTCGCGACGGTGATCACGCCGTCGGCGTACCTGGGGCCGGTGATGGAGCTCTGCCAGAGCCGGCGGGGGACGCTCGGCGACATGAAGTACCTCTCGCCCGAACGCGCGGAGCTGCACTACCTGCTCCCGCTCGCGGACATCATCTTCGACTTCTTCGACCAACTGAAGTCGCGGACGCGCGGGTACGCGTCGCTGGACTACGAGCATTGGGGCTACGAACGATCCGACCTCGTCCGAGTCGACATCCTCCTGCAGGGAGAACCCGTGGACGCGTTCTCGGCCGTGGTTCCGCGCGACCGCGCGTACCAGTACGGGCGGTCGCTGACGGAACGGCTCCGCGAGCTGATTCCGCGGCAGCTGTTCGAGGTCGCGATCCAGGCGGCGATCGGTTCCCGCGTGATCGCCCGAGAAACCGTGCGGGCCAAGCGGAAGGACGTCCTGGCCAAGTGCTATGGGGGCGACATCACGCGCAAGCGAAAGCTGCTGGAACGGCAAAAGGAAGGGAAGAAGCGCATGAGGCGGGTCGGGCGCGTCGACGTTCCACAGGAGGCATTCATCGCGGCGCTGCGCGTCGAGACGGCGGCCGGCTCCTCGTCCCCGTCGGGCGGGAAACGATGAAGGCCGGCCTGTACGTTCACATTCCCTTCTGCGTCACGCGGTGCGGGTACTGCGACTTCAACACGTACGCCGGGCTCGAGGAGCTGCGGCTGCCGTACGTGGACGCGATCATGCGGGAAGCCGAGCTGACCGCGCCCGATTGGAAGGACTCGCCGTTCATCTCGGTGTTCCTGGGAGGAGGGACGCCGACGACGCTCCCGACACCGCAGATGGTAAGGCTACTTGACCATCTTCGCGCCACGGTAGCCGTCGCCTCGGACGCGGAGGTCACGTCGGAGGCGAACCCCGACACGGTGGACGTCGCGTATCTCGCGGGGCTGCGGGCGGCGGGGGTCACGCGGCTGTCGCTCGGTTTGCAGTCGTTCGACCCGGACGTCCTTCGCGCGCTGGAGCGGCTCCACTCGGCCGAGGGCGCGGTCGCGGCGTTCGAGGCGGCCCGAACGGCGGGGTTCGACAATGTGAACCTGGACCTCATCTACGGAGCGGCCGGCGAGACGCTCGCGTCTTGGCGGCGAACGCTCGAGCGGACCGTCGCCCTCCGGCCCGACCACGTCTCGGCCTACGCGCTCACGATCGAGCCCGCGACCGCCCTGGGGCGCAAGGTCGCGGCGGGCGTGGTCCCTCCGCCGGACCCGGACACGCAGGCCGACATGTACGCGGCCGCCTGTGAGGTGCTCGGCGAGGCCGGCTACGAGCACTACGAGGTCTCGAACTGGGCGCGGCCCGGCCGGCGATGCGTCCACAACCTCGGCTACTGGGAGGGCAGGCCGTATCTAGGCCTCGGCGCCGGGGCGCACTCGCATGCGGGCGACCGCCGTTGGTGGAACGTTCGCCCTCCCCAGCGGTACCTGGAGATCGTCACCCGGGGACGCCTTCCGATCGGTGACGACGAGCGCCTCGACGCCGACCAGCGCCGCCTGGAGCGGCTGCTGCTGGGCTTACGGCTCGTC
>DASPTB010000195.1:0-10952 GCA_035623615.1 Actinomycetota bacterium | reverse complement strand
TGCGACGAGTGATCCCAGGGAGCGCCGTCGATCCACCGGGCGACGGGGTTCGGCTCGTAGCCGCCGAACAGCACGCCGCCGAGCTCGGACTTCCCGTACACGAGGTTGTCGGGATCGCGGAAGCACGGCATGTCGCGCGGGAGCTCCGAGCCGGGAACGGCCTTCAGCGCGATGTGCTGGTGATCGACCGGCGTCGAGGGAACCGGCGCGCCGACCATCGACGCGACCCGCGGCGCCCAGATGCCGGCCGCGACCACGACGGTCTCCGTCTCCACCGGCCCGGCGTCGGTGAACACGCGCCGCACCTCGCGAGCCGGCGAGAGCTCGATCCCGGTGACGCGGACGCCCGTGCGGATCGTCGCGCCCAGCGAGCGCGCGGCGGCCGCGACGGCGTGGGTCGCCGTATGAGGGTCGAGGTGGCCGTCGCCGGGCACCCACACGGCGCCGTGCAGTGACGATGGGCTCGCTGCCGGCATCATTCGGCGCGTCTCCTCGGCGGAGACGAGGTCCACGTCGAGCCCGATGCCCTTGGCCCGGCTGACGCCGCGCTGCAACTCCATGAACTGCTCTCGGCTGGATGCGATCCGCAGGCTGCCGACGGCCTCGAACACCCCGAGCTCCCGGTACAGATCGATCGAGTAGCGGCGGAACTGCATCATCGTGGGCGACGGGTTGAACATCGTGACCAGCCCCGCCGCGTGGCACGTGGAGCCGCTGGTCAGCTCGCCTTTCTCCAGCAGCAGCACGTCGGTCCAGCCCGCCTTGGCGAGGTGATAGGCGACGCTGCATCCCGTGATGCCGCCGCCGACCACCACCACACGCGCGCGATCCGTCGCCACCCTGCGACCCCCTTGAAGCGGCCGGCAACCGCCGGCCCGCGGGGCGATCGTACCGGGCCGCACAACGGGCATAAAGGTCTGGACAATTGACCGGCGGTCGAATACCGTTCGCGCGAAGCCAGCTTCGAGGGGGGACGGGATGGCAACCACGGATCCGCACAAGACCCAGCAGGATCAGGACGAGGCCGACCTCGCCAAGTTCGGATACAAACAGGAGCTGAAGCGCTCCCTCGGCGTCTTCAGCTCGTTCGCGGTCGCCTTCAGCTACATCTCGCCGTCGACGGGGATCTTCACGCTGTACTTCCTCGCGTTGTCGATCGGCGGCGTCATGTTCTGGACCTGGCCGGTCGTCGCGTTCGGCCAGTTCATGATCGCCCTCAACTGGGCGGAGCTCTCGAGCCACTATCCGGTCGCCGGCTCGGTCTTCCAGTGGACGAAGTACCTCGCGAACCGCTCGTACGCGTGGTTCACCGGATGGATCTACTTCTTCGCCGGTATCATCACCGTCGCGGCCGTGTGTGCGACGCTTCCGATCGCCCTCCTCCCGGCCGTCAACTCGATGTTCGGGACCAACTTCAACAACACGCTGGGAAGCCACGCCCAGCTCGTGGTCGCGCTGATCACGTTGATCGTCTGCACCGTGCTGAACATCTACGGGGTGCGGCTCGTCTCCATCGTGAACAACACGGGCGTCATCTTCGAGATCCTCGGCATGGTCGTGTTCGCCTTCGTCCTCGCCCTGTTCCACAACCACAACGGCGTCGGCGTCATTTTCCAGACGTGGGGAGCGAAGCTCAACCCGAGCACCTTCCTGGTCGCGATGTTCATGAGCCTGTTCGTCATCTACGGGTTCGATACCGCCGGCACGCTGGCTGAAGAAACCAGGAATCCGCGCGTCGAAGCGCCGAAGGCGATCCTCGGCTCGATCATCGGGGCGTTCATCATCGGCGGGATCTTCCTGTGGGGCACGCTGATGGCGGTCATCGACAAGCACGCGGCGATCAACCCGGCGAACTTCATCGGCCCGCAGAACGTGATCGAGGACAACCTGTCGAGCGCGTTCGCCACCGTCTATCTGCTGGTCGTCTCAGCCGCGATCTTCGTGTGCTGCATGTCGATCATGACATCGACGATCCGGCTGTGCTTTGGGATGGCGCGCGACGACCAGCTGCCGCTGTCGAAGCCGCTCGCCAAGGTGAGCCCGAGCCTGCACACGCCGATCGGCTCGTGCGTCGCGGTGGCGGTGCTCTCGGCGATCCCGTTCATCCAGTTCGCCGGAGCGACGATCATCGCGGTCGCCGCGACGGCGATGATCTACCTCTCCTACCTGCTCGGGGGGCTCGCGGTGCTTCGGGCGCGGTTCAAGGGCTGGCCCCGCACCAAGGCGCCGTTCCGCCTGGGAGCGTGGGGGATTCCCGTCAACATCCTTGGTCTGCTGTGGGGGGCCGCGATGCTCGTGAACTTCCTGTGGCCCGCCACGAGCGACACGTCGCTGCGTGTGTACTCGAACCCGAAGGCCTCGCAAACGGGAGGGTTCGTCAACTTCCACATCTCGTTCTTGAACAAGATCCCGATCATCGAGCTCGTCATGGTCGTCATCGTGATCATCGGGGCGATCTACTTCCTGGCGGTGCAACGCTCGAAGCCGTACACGCCGGTGATCATCCCGGAGGACGGACCCGCGACCGCGTCGACGGAGGCCTGAACCGGTCGGGGGCGCTGCGCGAATCGAGTGGGTGCGGCCGGGTTCTCGATCCCGGCCGCGCGCTTCTCGGAGAGGGTTCGGGCCGGCACAAAGGTCTGGACTTTTTCCGGGAGGTGGGGCTAGGTTGGGTTTGTCGGCTGCGGAGGGGGACCCGTGACCGCTCTACCCAGAAGGCTGCTCGCGAAGCTCGATCGCTCGGGCGCGCCGGCCTACGCGCAGATCGAGGACCGGGTCGCGGAGTCGATCGAGGCGGGCGAGCTGAGGCCCGGCGACCGGCTCCCGTCCGAACGCGAGCTCGCCACGCGACTGAACGTGAGCCGGATGACGCTTCGCCAGGCACTCGATTCGCTGGCGAGGCGTGGTCTCGTCCACCGCTCGGTCGGGCGCCGCGGCGGGACGTTCGTCGCCGAGCCGAAGATCGAGCGCGACCTGAACGCTCCCGCCGGCCTGACGCAGCAGCTCCGCCGCCAGGGACACCGCGCCGGCGCGAAGGTCGTTTCCTCCGAGCAGATCCGGGCGGGGCGCCAGGCCGCCGAAGCGCTCTCGATCCCCGAAGGCGCGATGACCCTCGAGGTCGTGCGTCTGCGGCTCTCCGACGGGGAGCCGCTGGCGCTCGAGCGATCGATCTTCCCCGCCGACCGGTTCCCAGGGCTCCTCGACGGACCGCTCGACGGGTCGCTGTACGAGATCTTCGAGCGCCGCTACGGGACGCGAGTGACGAGGACCGTCGAGCACCTCGAGCCGGTGGTGGCCGACAAGCACGAGGCGTCGCTCCTCGAAGGCAAGGCGGGGATGCCGTTGCTACTGGTCGAGCGGACCGCGTTCGGCGAGGATCACATCCCCGTCGAGTGGGCGCGGGATCTCTTCCGGGGAGACCGGACGCGCGTGATCGTGGACTCCGGCGCGGCCGAACGCCTCGCGCTCCGCGCGCTCCCCGACCCTGAGCCCGACCTCGTCTGACCCGATGAGGACGTCGGCTCGGGCCGTCGTGATCGGCGGCGGCGTCGGCGGCACGTCCATCCTCAGGTGGCTGACGGTCCTCGGATGGAACGACGTCGTCCTCCTCGAACGATCGGAACTCACGAGCGGGTCCACGTTCCACTCGGCGGGGCTCGTCGGGCAGCTGCGGGGCTCGCTCAGCCTCACGAAGATGATGATGAACTCGGTCGAGCTCTACCGGACGCTCGAGTCGGAGGTCGGCATGCCGACCGGGTGGCGCGAGGTCGGGTCCCTTCGGCTCGCGTCCTCGCCGGAGCGCATGGAGGAGCTTCGGCGACAGGCCGCGTGGGCGAAGACATTCGGCCTTCCCCTTGAGCTCCTGTCGGCGGAGGAGGCACAGGAGCTGTTCCCTCCGATGACCGTCGACGGCGTCCTCGGCGCCGCGTACCTCCCGACCGACGGCTTCATCGATCCGTCGCAGCTCACCTTCGCGCTCGCCGAATCGGCCCGGCGCGGCGGCGCGGAGATCGCCACGGGCACGAGGGTGGTCGGCATCGACGTCGAGAACGGTGCGGTCGCCCGCGTTCGCACCGACAAGGGCGACATCCAGACCGAGGTCGTCGTCGACGCGGGAGGGATCTACGCGCGGGAGATCGCGGCGATGGTCGGGGTGGGGGTGCCGATCGTGCCCATGGCGCACGAGTACCTCATCACCAAGTCGATGGGGCTGTCGCCGGACATTCCCACGATGCGCGACCCCTCGCTGCTGGTGTACTTCCGCGGCGAGGTCGGTGGGCTGGTGGCCGGCGGCTACGAGCGTGATCCGGCGCCGTGGGGGCTCGACGGGATCCCCGGGGACTTCAACGCGAAGCTCCTCCCGGAGGACTGGGAGCGATTCGAGCCGCTCATGCAGAGCGCGTTTCACCGCGTCCCGTCGCTCGAGACGGCCGAGGTCGTCAAGCTCGTGAACGGGCCGGAGGCCTTCACCCCCGACGGCGAGTTCATCCTCGGCCCCACCGACGTGCGCGGTTTCTGGGTGGCTGCGGGGTTCTGCGCGCACGGCCTGGCCGGCGCAGGCGGCATGGGAAAGCTCGTCGCGGAGTGGATCGCCGAGGGCCTGCCCGAATTCGATGTGTGGCACATGGATTCCCGGCGGTTCGGGCAGCAGTACGCGAGCCGCGAGTACACCCTTGCGCGCACGACCGAGGTGTACGCGACCTACTACGACGTCAGGTACCCCGGCCAGGAGCGGCTCGCGGGCCGGCCGCTCCGCCTGTCGCCGACCTACGGGCGGCTGTGCGAGCTGGGCGCGTCCTGGGGCGAGAAGTCGGGATGGGAGCGGGCGAACTGGTTCGACGCCAACGACGATCGCGACGACGCGCTCCGTCCGCACGGGTGGGCGGGCAAGATCTGGTCGCCGGCGATCGGGGCCGAGCACCGCGCCTGCCGCGAGGCCGCGGCGATGTTCGACGAGTCGTCGTTCGCGAAGGTCGAGGTCGACGGGCCCGCGGCCGCGGCGTTCCTCCAACGGATGTGTGCGAACGACGTCGACCGCTTCCCCGGCTCGGTCGTCTACACGCAGATGTTGAACGAGCGCGGTGGCATCGAGTGCGACGTAACGGTGACGCGCCTCGCCGACGACCGGTTCCGCATCGTCACGGGGACGGCATTCGGGCGCCACGACCTGTCCTGGCTCACGGCGAACGCGCCGCGGGACGGTTCCGTCCAGATCCGCGACGTGACCGGGGCGCTCGCGTGCATCGGCGTCTGGGGCCCGCGCGCGCGCGACATCCTGCAGCCGCTCACGATGGCGGACCTGTCGAACGACACGTTTCCCTACATGTCGGCGCGACAGATCGCCGTCGGCCCGGTGCCGTGCCTCGCCGCACGAGTCACGTACGTTGGCGAACTGGGCTGGGAGCTGTACTGCTCGACCGAGTACGGGGCGCGCCTGTGGGACACGGTATGGAGCGCGGGCCGCCCGCTCGGGCTGGTCGCCGGTGGCTATTGGGCGATCGACTCACTCCGCCTCGAGAAGGGCCATCGCGCATGGGGAACCGAGCTCACGCCCGACACGACGCCGATGGCCGCGGGGCTCGAGTTCGCCGTGCGTTTGGACAAGGGGGTCGATTTCATCGGTGCCGACTCGCTCCGGCGCCGCTCGGGCGAGGCGCCGGAGCAGCGTCTCGTGTGCCTGGTCCTCGACGACCCGCGCCGAGTCGTCCTGGGCGAGGAACCCGTGAGCATCGACGGCAGGATCGCCGGACGGGTGACCAGCGGCGGGTTCGGATACTCGGTCGAGCGCTCGATCGCGTACGCGTACCTGCCCGCCGAGGAGGCCAGGCCCGGGCGCGCCGTCGAGGTCGACGTCTTCGGCGACGCGGTCGCGGGCTCGGTCGCGGAGGAGCCGCTGTTCGATCCGAAGGGCGAGCGCATCCGGGCCTGAATCGCTTGACGGCTAATCGTTAGGGTGCTAATAATACGTCCCCTATGGGACTGCCAGGCGACCCGGACACCGAGGCCATCGGCCGGCTGCTGCTGCTGACGGCCAAGACCGCCCGAGAGGTGCTCGACGCGCGCCTGCAGCGAATGGGCTGGTCGCACCCGACGTGGCTCGTGCTGCATGCCTTGGTCGACCACGGAGGAGAGGGCTGGCCGCAGCGGAGCCTGGCCGAACATCTCTGCATCGAGGGGCCGACGCTCACCCGGCACCTCGACCGGCTCGAGGCGGACGGGCTCATCGAGCGCCGGTCCGACCCCGAGGATCGGCGCGTCGCTCGCGTGTACAGCACGGCCGAAGGGCAAACGGTGCTGAAGAGCCTGTCCACGATCATGGTGCGGTCGGAGGCGGATCTGGTCGCGGGATTGTCGAAGCGGGACGTCGACGCGCTCCGCAGCGCGCTGGAGCACGTCAGAACGAATGTGGAGAGAGCCGCGGACGAGGAGGCCGTGCCGGTCGTCCGGCACGAGCACCCGTCGCGCCGCACGGAACGGGGAGAGACGGCGAATGTTCGCTGAGAACCGACGAGAGAAGCTGCTGACGCTGTTCGCGATGTGCTTCGCCCTGTTCATGGCGATGCTCGACAACACCGTCGTGAACGTGGCGCTGCCGAAGATCCAGGCGCACCTCGGAGCCGGCGTCTCCGGTCTGCAGTGGGTCGTGGACGCATACACGCTGCTGTTCGCGAGCCTCCTGCTCACCGGCGGGACGCTCGGCGACATCTACGGCCGCAAGCGCCTGTTCCAGGCCGGCCTCGTGATCTTCACGACGGGCTCGCTGCTGTGCGGCCTGGCCCCGAACATCACGTTCCTGATCCTGTCGAGAGCCTTGCAGGGCGTCGGCGCGGCCGCCCTCATCCCCAGCACGCTGTCCATCCTCACGCACACCTTCCCGGACCCCCGCGAGCGCGCGCAGGCAATCGGCATCTGGGCGGGCGTCTCGGGTCTCGCGCTCGCGCTCGGGCCGGTCGTCGGCGGCATCCTCGTGGACAGTCTGGGGTGGCCGAGCGTGTTCTTCCTGAACGTGCCGGTCGGCATCGCCGCGTTCATCGTGTCGAGCCGGTTCGTCACCGAGTCGAAGAATCCCGAGGGGCGCACGCTCGACATCCCGGGCCAGCTCCTCGGAATCGCCTTCCTCGGAGCGCTCGTGTACGCGCTGATCGAGGGAAACGCGCGCGGCTGGCGATCGCCGGTCATCATGTCCTGCTTCGCGATCGCGGCCGTCGCGCTCGTCGCGTTCCTGCTCGTCGAGCGTCGCTCCTCGAGCCCGATGTTGCAGCTGCACTTCTTCGGGAACTCGACGTTCACAGCGGCGGTCAGCGTCGCGGCCCTGGTGTCCTTCGGCATGTTCGGCATGCTGTTCTTCCTCAGCTTGTTCATGCAGGACGTCCAGAACTACTCGGCGGTCGGCGCCGGGCTTCGGTTCCTGCCGGCGACCTGCGCGATCATCGTGACGGCGCCGCTCGCCGGACGGTGGGCCGGACGGATCGGATCGCGCATCCCGATGACGATCGGCATGGCCATGGTGGGCATTGCGATGCTGCTGCTCACGACGGTGAACGAAGGGACCCCGTACCTGCACTGGTTCTGGATCCAGCCGATCCAGGGAATTGGGATGGGTCTCACGATGACGCCCATGACCGCCGCGGCGATGGGAAGCGTGCCGGTGGCCCGCTCGGGAATGGCGAGTGCGACGACGAACACGAGCCGCGAGGTCGGGGGGTGCTTCGGCATCGCCCTGCTCGGCGCCATTCTGACGACGCGAATGAAGGCGGTGCTCGGCTCGCTGCTCGCTGCCCAGGGGGTGCCGGCGGCGGTTCGCGAGAAGCTCGCCTACGCGGTGAGCCACGGCCAGACGGGCGGCGCGGGTGCGCTGCCACCCGGCGTGGACGCGCAGGCGATCCACGAGGTGTTTGGGCAGGCCTACGTCAGCGGCATGCACGTGGCCATGGTCGTCGCAGCGTGCGCGCTGCTGTTCGGATCGCTGCTCGCCTACGTCCTGGTCCGGCCGCAGGCTCCGGCGCGGGAGCCGTCGGTGGCCGAGGCGGCGGTGTCGCCCTCGGCGCAGGCCATGCCGGCCTGACCGGGGAACCGGTCAGCGGTCGAATCGGCCGAGGAAGCTCTCGATGTCGTGGGCCGGAGCGATTCCGTCGCGCAGGGCCGGATCGGGAACGGGCTTGCCTGGCGTGATCCCGAGAGGGATCACGCCCGCCCACACGGGCATCGACAGGTCCTCCTCGTCGTCCAGGGGCGGTCCGGTGCGCACCTTCGCCGAGGCCTCCTCGATCGGGAGCTCGAGGATCGTGGTCGCCTTCATCTCCTTCGGAGACGGTTCGCGGACTTGCGCCCAGCGGCCGGGCGCGATGCGTTCGACGAGCGCCCGCATCGCGGCGAGCTTCTCGTCGGGGTCGGTGACCGCGGTCGTCGTCCCAAGCAGCACGGCCGACCGGTAGTTCATCGAGTGGTTGTTGGCCGTCCGGGCGAACACCACGCCGTCGAGCAGGGTCACGGTGAGGCAGACGGGCAGACCGGTCGCGAGTGTCCGCGTCATGCGGGCAGCCGACGAGCCGTGGACGATCACCCGGTTGCCATCGCGCACGTACATCGTGGGAATCGTGACCGGGTGGTCGTCGGAGACGAACGCGAGGTGGCACACGAGGCCCTCGTCGAGGATGGCGTCGATCGTCGCCCGGTCGTAATGGCCACGTTCGGGGTGGCGGCGGACGGTGGCGCGGCGGCTGGGGGCTTCGGCGCTCATGACGTCCCAGAGCGTAGCGTGGCGAGCGCGCCCTCGAACGCGGGCTCGCCGGCCGTCCGCCGCAGGCGGTCGAAGTGCTGGCCCGCATACGCGACGAAGTCGACGTCGAGCTCGGAGATGCCCTGCTGGACGACGCCCCACATCGCCTCGCGGAAGTCGGACATGAAACGCATCGCTCGCAGGGCGGCCACGTCGCCTTCGCGCGTCTCGCCGAAATAGGCCTCCAGCAGCCGGTCGTCGTCCTGCGGCGCGAGCTCGTGGTTGATGGAGAAGTTCGCGAGGTCGAAGAACCGGTCGCCCATCCCGCTGTACTCCCAGTCGACGATGCGAAGGGTCGTTCCGTCGTCGATGAAGTTCGCGTTGAGCAGGTCGTTGTGACAGGGGACGGTGGGCTGCGGCCCGCGCGCCGCTTCGATCCCGTCGGCGACGCCCTTCGCCCAGGCGAAGTCGTCGGGGAGCGCGACGCCGTGGGCGGTCGCGGTGTCGCGATATGCCTCCACCACCCGGTGCGCGTCGAAGCGGCCGGGGATGGGCGCGCCCTGGTGCACGCGCCTGAGCGAGTCGGCGGCGCGGCGGATCTGCTCGGGCGTCCGCATCTGCGCGGGCGGGACCGGCGACCCCTCGATGAACCGCGTGACCAGGCATTCCTCGGGCTCGACGAACGCCAGCACCTCGGGCCCGACGCCGGCATCGAACGCCATGCGGGCCGCGGCGGCCTCGCTCCGCCGGTCGATCCCCAGGAGGCTCGTGTCCTTCCCCGCGATCCGCACCACCGCGCGCCCGCCGTCGACGTCGACGAGGAAGTTCTGGTTGGTGATCCCGCCGCCGAGCGGTTCAATGCGGGCCGGCCGCCCCGGCCAGACGCGCGCGACGATCTCCTCCGGCCGCATGGAACGGGATCTTAGCCGCCGGCCCGCGTGTCGCAGGCCGCGGATAGGATCGAGCCCGTGAGCGCGGACCCCCTCGGCTCGTTTTCTCCGCTCGCCTCCACGTGGTTCCGCGAGGCCTTCTCCGAGCCGACCGCCGCCCAGCGGGCGGCGTGGTCCTCGATCGTCTCGGGCCACGACACACTCGTCGTCGCGCCGACCGGCTCCGGCAAGACGCTCGCCGCGTTCCTGTGGGCCCTCGACCGGATGGCGACCGAGCCCGCGAAAGACCCGTCGACGCGCCTGCGCGTCCTGTACGTTTCGCCACTGAAGGCGCTCGCCGTCGACATCGAGCGCAACCTCCGGTCCCCGCTCGCTGGCATGCGCGCCGTCGCGGCGAGAACCGACACGGCGCTGCGCGACATCGACGTCGCGATCCGCACGGGAGACACGCCGGCCGAGGACCGGCGCCGGTTCCTGCGGCACCCGCCCGACATCCTCATCACCACGCCCGAGTCGCTCTTCCTGTTGCTCACCTCGCAGGCCCGCGAAGCGCTCCGCGGCATCGAGACCGTGATCGTGGACGAGGTTCACGCGGTGGCGGCCACGAAGCGCGGTGCGCACCTCGCCCTGTCGCTCGAGCGCCTCGACGAGCTGCTCGAGCGGCCCGCGCAGCGGCTCGGATTGTCCGCGACGGTGCGTCCGCACGAGGAGGTCGCGAGGTTCCTGGGCGGGACGCGGCAGGTCGAGGTCGTGGCGCCGCCGTCGGAGAAGACGTTCGACATCTCGGTCGTCGTTCCCGTTGAGGACCTCGGCGCGCTCGGCGCCGAGCCGGAGTCGCCGGCGGGCGACGAGGGCGTGACGCCGCAGGAGCGCTCGAGCATCTGGCCCCACGTCGAGGAACGGCTGGTCGCCCTAATTCGAGACCACCGGAGCTCGATCGTGTTCGCCAACTCGCGCAGGCTCGCCGAGCGACTGTGCGCGCGCCTGAACGAGATCGCCGGCGAGGAGATCGCCCGCGCCCACCACGGGTCGGTGAGCCGCGAGCAGCGGCTGGTGATCGAAGAGGACCTGAAGGCGGGGCGTCTCCCGGCGGTGGTCGCCACCAGCTCGCTCGAGCTCGGGATCGACATGGGTGCCGTCGACCTCGTCGTGCAGGTCGAATCGCCGCCCTCGGTCGCGAGCGGCCTGCAGCGCATCGGGCGCGCCGGCCACCAAGTGGGCGCGGTCAGCCGCGGAGTGGTGTTCCCGAAGTTCCGGGGCGACCTCGTCGAGAGCGCGGTGGTCGTCGAGCGGATGCGCGCCGGAGAGATCGAATCGCTCCGGTACCCGCGCAACCCGCTGGA
>DASPTB010000176.1:0-5606 GCA_035623615.1 Actinomycetota bacterium | reverse complement strand
AACTGCGGCAAGGGTCAGCCGAGCCAGACCGCGCGCGTCGGCCACGCCGCGCCGCCGGCGAGGTTCCGCGGCGTCCGGGTCGGAGTGCGCTGAGGTGGCGGGCCTGATCGGACCCGACGACGTCCGCGCGGTCGCCGACGCGGCCCTCGACGTTGCGGGCCCCGGCGCGGTCGAGGTGCTCCTCATGCACGAATGGGGCGGCCTCACGCGCTTCGCGAACTCGTCGATCCACCAGAGCACGTGGCGTGAGGACACCGCGGTGCGCGTCCGCGTCGTGTGGCAGGACCGAGTCGGCGTCACCGCCACCAACGACTTCTCCAAAGACGGAGCAGTCCGGGCGGCGCAGAGCGCGCTCGAGATGGCGCGTGTCGCGGCGCCCGACCCCGCCTTCCCCGGCCTTGCTCCGCGCGCATCGGCGCCGCAGCGCGAGGGGGCGTTCGACGAGGCCACGGCCGACGTCTCGCCCGAGCGCCGCGCCGAGGCAGTCGCCGACCTGGTCGGCCGCGTCGGCGAGGGCTTCCGCGCCGCGGGGGTGGTCGAGACCACGGCGGTCGAGGTGGCGGTCGCGAACACCGAGGGTCAGTTCTGCTACGCGCCCCTCACCCAGGCGACGGTCAGCTCCGTCGTCTCGGGCGGCGAGGGCGGCGCGGGCGCCGCCGAAGAGACCGATGGGAGCTTCGCGACCCTCGATCCCGCCGCGATCGGGGCTCGCGCGTTCGAGAAGGCGCACGACAGCCAGAACCCCACCGAGATCGAGCCGGGCCTGTTCCAGGTCGTGCTCGAGCCCGCCGCGGTCGCAACGCTCATCGGTTTCCTCTCGTTCATGGGCTTCGGCGGGCGGTCGATCGACGAGGAGCGCTCGCCGTTCAGCGGAAAGACGGGCGAGGCCGTCTGCTCGCCGGCCGTCACGATCGCGGACGACGCACTGTCTCCCGACGCGATCGGCTTGCCCTTCGACTTCGAGGGGACGCCTCGGCGCCGCGTGGTGCTCATCGAGGACGGCGTGTTCCGCACCGGCGTCTACGATCGGCGCAGCGCCCGCCAGGCGGGGCGCGAGTCCACCGGCCACGCGCTCCCGCCGCCCAACCCCATGGGCGCGTTCCCACTGAACCTGACGATGGCCGCCGGCGCCTCGACCGTCGACGACATGATCCGCGCTACCGATCGGGGGTTACTCGTGACGCGCTTCCACTATTCCAACGTGGTGCACCCCATCGAGACCACGCTCACGGGGATGACGCGCGACGGCACCTGGCTCATCGAGAACGGCGAGCGAACCCGGCCCGTGCGCAACCTCCGGTTCACGCAGTCGATCCTCGGCGCGCTGTCCGAGGTCCGGTCGGTGGGACGGGACACGGCGCTCGTGAGCGAGTTCTTCTTCGCCGCCTCCCGGGTCCCGGCGCTGCAGATCGGCTCCTTCAACTTCAGCGGCGCGAGCGACCACTGAGAATCCCGTAGAGTCCCGGCCCGATGGTCCTGGCCGTCATCCTCACCGCCCTGGGCGCCGCAGCGCTCGTCGTCGGGGGCGACGCCGTCACGCGGGGTATCTGCAAGTCCGCGTTCTCCGGGGGCGCGACTCCCTCGTCGGTCGGCCTCGCGTTCCTGGGGTTGGAGGCGGGGCCGCTCGTGATCCTTCTGCTCGCGGCCGCGCGCGGCGACTCGTCGTTCGCGGCCGGCATCGCGTTCGGATCGTGCGCGTATCTGATCGCCTCCGGCTTGGGCGCCGGCCTGATGATGTCCCGGCGGCCCTCACCGTCCCCGCCGGCGCTCGCGGTGGTGCTGCCCGGCATCCCGCTGCTCGCGGCCGGCATCGCGGTCGGCGACGGCGTCGTCAACCGGATCGAGGGCGCCGGGCTCGTCGTCATGTTCGCCGTCTACCTCGCCGTGATGGGACTCGACCGCTCGGTTCCCGAGGCGCACGGCGAGCAACTGCGAAGGGCATCCTCGCGCGGCCTGCGCGTGCCTGCGCTGCTGCTCTGCGGCATCGGCGTCGTGGCGGCCGTGGTGGGCGCCGAGGTGCTCCTGCGGGGCGGTGACCGGATGCTCGCGCACAGCGGGCTGTCCGCGGGCTTCGTGGGCGCGGCGCTCCTTGGGCCGCTCTCGGCACTCGGCGGCCTTCGCGGCGTCCTGCCGTCGCCGTCGCGGTCCGGCCGGGAGGGAGGCGCCCCCACGCCGGAGGAGGCCGAGCCGGCCGCACAAGCCTACGCGACCCTGGCCTGTCTGGGGGCCGGAGGCCTCGGCCTGGCCGCGCTGATCCACCCGCTACGGCTCGATGGAACGGCGGAGTTCGCCGCCGTCGCCGCCGCCGCGGTGTATGTCCCGTCGGCCGTCGCGTTTCTCGTCCGCGGGCGTGCCGGCCCGGCGGCGGGCGTCGTGGCGGTCGCGCTCGCCGTCGTCTGGGTGTTGTTCGCCGTCCGGATCTGAGCCCGTGCCGGGCCCGTCCCGCGGCCCGCGAGGGCCGCGGGACGGGCCCGGCTTCCACGCGGTACCCTCGGAGGCAGGGACCGGCGGTCCCGGTGGCGCCGGCGTTTTGCGGCCCACAGTCCGCGCCGCACAGGAGAGGAAACCACAATGCAGGTGTCCGACATCATGCACGCCGACGTGGTCACGGTATCGGCGAACGACACGTTCGCCCAGGCCGCGTCCGTGCTCAAGGCGAAGCGAATCTCGTCGGTCGTCGTCATGAAAGGCGACCGCCCGACCGGGATCGTCACCGAACGCGACGTGGTCAACCTCGTCGCCGACGGCGCCGACCCCTCGTCGGTGCGGGTCGGCGACCGCATGGCCACCGACCTCGCCGTGGCCGAGCCCCGCCAGGACGTCGCCGACGCCGCCCGCCTGATGGCGGCGCGTCGCATCCGCCACCTCCCCGTCACCGACCACGGGAGGCTGGTCGGGATCATCTCGATCCGGGACCTGACCTCGTGGGCGGTGCAGGAGCTGACGGGCGGCCACGAACTCCCCGACATCGAGCGCAGCTCGGCGACGCTGAACGCCGCGGTCCAGACCGAGCCCCACTGACGAAGCGAACCGGCGGTCGCGGCGGCCCGCCGCCGAAAACCGCGCCGTTCGATGGATGTGAATCGGCCGCCTCCCCCATAGACTCGCGCGCACGCCCGGAAGAGAAAGGGAAGGAACCATGCTTCGACGTCTCGTCATGTCCTCGGTGGCCCTTGTGCTCATCGCGGGGGTTCCCGTCGCCCACGCCGCCGCCAGCGCACGCGCGCGGGTACGGCCTGTCGTCCACGTGGCGCGGACCTGCCCCGCCCCGAAGGTCGCCGGCGTCGCCGCGTGTCTCGCCCTGGTTCGCACCGACGCGTCCGGCCGGCCCCTCGTGAGCGCAGACCTTCCGTCCGGCTACGGCCCGGCACAGTTCCATACCGGCTACGACCTGCCGACGACGACGAGTACCCCACAGACGATCGCGATCGTCGACGCGTTCAGCGAGCCGAACATCGCCAGCGACCTGGCGACCTACAACGCGACGTTCGGGCTCCCGGCGTTCAAGAAATGCAAGAAGCCGGCACAGACCAACTGCCTCGCCGTGCTCAACCAGGACGGAAACACGAGCCCGCTCCCGAAGGGAAACGTCGGATGGGGCGTCGAGATCGCGCTCGACGTCGAGACGGCACACGAGATCTGCCAGAACTGCAGGATCGATCTCTTCGAAGCCGACAGCGCGTCGTTCGCCGACCTCGGGGCGACCGTCGATACCGCGGCATCGCTCGGCGCCGACGTCATCTCGAACAGCTACGGAAGCAACAAGAGCTCGGACTGCAAGGAGAAGCCGGCCTACGACCACCCGGGCGTGGCCATCACCGTGTCGGCGGGCGACTCGGGCTTCGGGTTCGGCATCTCGTGTCCGGCAAACCTCAACACGGTCGTGGCGGTCGGGGGGACCACGCTGCACCTGAATTCGGACAACACCTGGCAATCCGAGACGGTCTGGGGCGGAACCGGGTCGGGGTGCTCGGTGCGTAACCCCGCGCAGGCCTGGCAGACGGCGGAATCGACGTGGAGCGCCATCGGCTGCGGGACGGGCCGGGGCTTCAACGACGTGTCGGCCGACGCGAGCCCGGGAGCCGGCGCTGCCGCCATCTACGACAGCTACGGGCAAGGCGGTTGGGAACGGGTCGGCGGCACCAGCCTCGCCTCTCCGCTGATCGCGGCCGTCTTCGCGCTCGCGGGAAACGCATCGTCGTTCCCCTACCCCGCCCAGAGCGTCTACCTCGACTCGGGGGCCGACCTGCACGACATCACGGCCGGCACCAACGGAATCTGCACGCCACCTCTGAAGTGCCGCGCCGGGTCCGGCTACGATCTGCCGACGGGAGTCGGCACGCCGAAGGGCATCGGCGCGTTCTAGAATCCGCGCCTGCATTCAGGGGCCGAGGCTCCCGACGTCAGAGGGGCGGACCCCGCCGAGGGCCCGCCCGGGCGGGTTTTTGGCCGGGCGGACTTGGGTTCGGGCCGAGCTCGAGCCGATACCTCTTGGACCAGGTCCGTTCGTCATTGAGAATCGTTGGGGAGGAGTTTCGAGCATGATCCGACGCATCACGCTCGCGGTTGGTCTGTGCGCGCTGCTCGGCGCGACGACGCTCGGGGGGCCCGCCTCCGCCTCGACGACCGCATCGCGGCATGCGCGCTTCGTGCTTCCGCATCTCGCGGGAACCCGGCGCGCGTGCGCCGCGCCGACGGCCCCCGGGCAGGCGGCCTGCATGGCGATCGTGGGCACGACCACCGACGGCCGGCCCGACATCAGCCTGAGCCTTCCCGTGGGCTACGGCCCCACCCAGTTCCACACGGCCTACAACCTGCCGACCGCCGCGGGCACACCCCAGACGATCGCCATCATCGACGCGTACAGCCAGCCGAACATCTACTCCGACCTCGCGACCTACGATTCGACGTACGGACTCCCCGTCTTCCCGACGTGCGTGAGCGACTCCGACACGGGCTGCTTCATCGTCCTCAACCAGGACGGCAACCCGTCGCCGCTCCCCGTGGCCGACACGGGCTGGGGCCTCGAGATCTCGATGGACGTCGAGGTCGCGCACGCGATCTGCCAGGACTGTCGGATCGAGCTGTACGAGGCGAACTCCTCCAGCTTTCCCAATCTCGCGCAGGCCGTGAACACCGCGGTGAGCCGCGGCGCCGACGTCGTCTCCAACAGCTACGGCGACAGCGGCAAGACCACCTCGGACTGCGCCGCCAAGGTTCCGACGGGCGCGTACAACCACCCGGGCGTCGCCATCACCGTTTCCGCCGGCGACGACGGCTTCGGACGCTCCTGCCCTGCGGTGCTCAACACCGTGATCTCGGTCGGTGGAACAACTCTGAACCTGGACCACACCACGAGCGCCTACGTGTCCGAGACCGTATGGAACGGAACCGGGGCGGGATGCTCCCAGGCACATCCGGCGAGGTCGTTCCAGAAGGCGCTCGGCTCGTGGAAGCACATCGGGTGCCCGGGCCGGGGGATGAACGACCTTGCGGCCGACGCCAACCCCAACACCGGGGCCGCCGTGTACGACTCGGACTACGGCGGCTGGCTCCCGGTCGGCGGCACGAGCCTGTCGGCTCCGCTGATCGGCGCGGCCTACGCG
>DASPTB010000163.1:0-8688 GCA_035623615.1 Actinomycetota bacterium | reverse complement strand
CGACACGCTGCGCACGACGGCGGCGTCGGTCTGGGCCGGCGGCGACGTGACCGGCGACATGCCGTTCACCCACGTCGGCGGCTACGAGGCCGAGGTGATCGTCGCCGACATCCTCGGGCACCCGTTCCCCGCGGACTACCGTGTCGTGCCGCGCGTCACCTACTGCGACCCCGAGGTGGCGAGCGTGGGACCGACCGAGGAACAGGCGCGCGCGAGCGGCACCCCGGTCTCGGTCGGGCTCGCGCGGTTCGGCGAAGGCACCCGGAGTTTCCTCGAGGGCGAGGAGCACGGCCACATCAAGATCGTGTGCGACGCCGCCGACGGGCAGATCCTCGGCGGGCACATCGTCGGCGAGACGGCGGGCGAGCTGCTCGGCGAGGTGGTCGCCGCCATGGCGGGGCGGGTGCCGGCCGGAGTGATCGGACGGGCGATCCACCCATACCCGACCCGTTCGGAGACGGTCCGCGCGGCCATGCGCGACGCCGCGAGCGGCTGATCCCGGGAGTCCGGGCCGCCGGTATCATGGAGGAACGCATGGACACACAGACGGCTCCGATCGACGTCACCGAGCGCGCGGCCGAGAAGGCCCGCGAACTCGCGAGCAGGGAGGGTCATGCGCCCGACGCGTGCCTCCGCGTCCGGGTTGTGGCGGGCGGATGTTCGGGGTTCTCCTACAAGCTCTCGTTCGAGGACACGCCCGCGGCGGACGACGTGGTCGTCGACCGCTTCGGCCTGCGGGTCCTGGTCGACCCGGCGTCGGTGCCGATCGTGAGTGGCTCAACGCTCGAGTTCGTCGACGCCATGCTCGGCGGCGGCTTCAAGATGAACAACCCGCAGGCCGTGAGCGAGTGTTCGTGCGGCGAGTCGTTCTCGATCTGAGCCGCTCCCGCATGGCATGACGTGATCCACCAACCGATCCGCCATGTCGAGACCGACCGGGGCGCCTGCCGACAAACGCGTCTCAGGTCGGATCGTCGGCGTCGACCGGATGCGCTGCCATCCAGCGAACCTCCCACGCGGGGATCGGCGTATGCGTCATCGGCACGGGGGGCAGAGGCGCCTGCGAGTAGTCGAACGCGCCCGAGAAGTCGTACGCATCCCGGTCCTCGGTTCCCATTGGGGGCAGCGCGAACAGACGCTCCACGTAGGCAAGCAGGGAGACGAACGTCGCGTCCGTCGAGTCGGTGAACCCCTGCTTCGCGTACGGCGAGATGACGATCATCGGAACGCGGATTCCGGGGTACTCGGGCGAGTCGTCCGGTCCGAACGTCGGCGCCGGCGGGGCAACGTGGTCGTAGAAACAACCGCAGTCGTCCCAGGTGAGGAAGATCGCCGTCGAGGACCAGTCGGGACCGTTCATGACCGCGCCGACGACCTGACCGATCCAGTTGTCTCCCTGCGCCATTGACTCACCGTTGTGTTGCGAGTTGGGCCCCGTGGGAATCACGAGCGAATAGGCCGGGAGCGTTCCGGCCGCGGCCGCGTGGAGCACCTTCTTGGCCGGCACCAGCCGATCGTGTTGACGAGATCCCAGGCAGTCGTAGAAGGTCGCGCACACCGTCCACGCGTAGCCTGATCGAAAAGGCCCCGGGACGCCGCCGTCTCCACCGTAGATCTTCCAAGAGACCTGCGCAGCATCGAGCCGGTCGAAGATCGTCGGAACCCATGGAACGAGCGAGCTTCGGTAGGGCCCGTTCCCGTCCTGATCCGGAATGCACGACGGCTCCTCGACGTAGTCGGTGCCGTTCCACCACGGCGAGTCCTTGTCGCTGTCGCAGCCCCACCCGAATCGGGCGCTGTGGTAGGGAGATGGTTTCGGGTTCATCCCCATGAACCCGTCGAGCGTCGGGGTGGCCAAGACGATATGACCCGCCCACGACGCCGAGGACGAGAACTCGAACGTCCGGTCGGATACCGTGAAGTCGGTCGCGAGCGTCCAGACGTTGGGGATCTGGGATCGGTCGTACTGCGAGTAGCAGCGGTACTCGTACGACTCGCCGCAGTCCATGATCCGAGCGAACCCGTCCATCAATCCCCCGTCGATCCCGAGCAGCTGATCGGGAACCTCGTGCCCGACCCCGACCACGACGTCCCTCGCCTTCGAGAGCGGAATGGTCGTGCCGTCAGGCAACCTTCCGGTCGTCGCGCCGTCGCAGGGCGAGTCGACGCCGGGCCTGACGATCTCCATGCTCGCGACCTTCGCGCAGAAGAGGCCCAGGACATTGTCGAAGCTGTGATTCTCCTGATCGATGATGACGACGTGCTGGATGGGCACGACGTCGAACGGCGCGCCCCCGTGCGCGGGCCCACCGGCGGTCTCCGCAGTCACCGGGCCGGTGGCAGCGCCACGGGGGACGACCGCCGAGATCGAGTAGGGCGACAGCACCCGGAACCGCGCGTCGACGCCGCCGAAGCGCACACCCGTCGTCCCGGACAGGCCTGAACCCGAGATCGTGACCCGGTCGCCGGCCGTCCCGCGCGAGGGAACGATCGAAACCACCGACGGGCCGCGAGGCTGTCCCTCAGCGTGCGCGAATCCAGGCGCCAGAGCGACTAAGGCGGTCACCACGGCCACGGCACCGCGAACGGACAAGGCGCGAGATCGTCGCATTTCTCCCCTCGCGCGCAATCCTAGCCCGACCGAGGAGCCACGTCGAACCGGCGGGCCAACCGTCTACGGTCATAGGGAGCCGATCGCCGTTCGGCGGATCGCGCGCATGTAGGCTGCCGCAATGGAGGTTGCCGGGCGCGATGCTCGATTCGAGTTGCGCGACGGACGGGTCCTCGAGTATTGGGACGGCGGCGACCCGGACGGGCGCGTCATGATCCTTCACCCCGGCACGCCCGAGACCCGAGTGACGGGACGGTGGGGCCACGACGCCGCCTGCTCCGCGGGCGTCCGCCTCGTGGCCGTGAATCGCCCGGGCTACGGCGGCTCGACGACGGCCGCCGGCCAGCCGAGCCTGCGAGCAACGGGCCGCGACACCGCCGCCCTGGCCGCCGGCCTCGGCGTGAAGGGGTACGCGGTGTGCGGGCTGTCCGGCGGAGGGCCATTCGCCGTCGCCACGGCGCTCGCCGACCCGGAACACGTCCGAGCGCTGGGCGTGGTGGCCGGAGTCGGGCCGTGGCGCCTGCTCGACGACCCGTCGTCCCTCCCGGAAGAGCGGGCGTGCCTTGCGCTCCTGGACGCGGGGGACGTCACGGGGGCACGGGATTGCATGCTCGGCAACGCCGAGCGCGACTTCCAACCTTTGCGGGCCCTCGACGACGACGGCCGCGTAGACGCGTTCATGGCGCAGGTCGGCGACCACAGCTCGCTCATCCAGGATCCGGGCTATCGAGCGATATGGGCGGAGAACATGCGGCTCGTGCTGGATCGCATGGACGGCTATGTGTTCGACAACCTGGCGTGGGGAGGCGCCTGGGACGTCGACCCGAGCGACGTCGCGGCCGCGACCGTCCTGTTCTACGGCGACGCCGACACCCACTGCCCGCCGGAGACCCACGGACGATGGTACGCGGATCGGATCACGGACTCAGAGCTCGTCGTCTTCCCGGGAGCCGTCCACCTCGACGCGGTGGACGCGCACTGGCCCGAGGTCCTGGCCGGCCTGCTGCGGGTCTGGGCCTAGCGTCGGCTAGGCCCGGATTCTACGAGCCCCGCCGTCGCCGGCCTCGGCCCGCGGACGGCGAACGGGGTCGGTCCCTCAGCCGGTAGACGAAACGCATGCCCTGGAAGACGTCGTCGACCGAGGCCGACTTGTTGTCGACGAGGCCCGTCTCCAACCCGAGGTTCTGCACGACGTCGAACGTTAGATCCGTATCCACCTTCGAAGCCTTCTTCGGCCAGCAGAGCCACAGCCCGCCGTCGAACTCCAACGCACGAACCGCGCCCGGAAGCCGCGCTTCGAGCTTCGATCGCTCCACGGCGAACACCACGATGACGTCCGCCTTGCCGGACATTCGCCCCGACACCGCCGCGCCGGCCGGCAACGTCCCGAGCACGGCCGCGAATCCCATGGGCGCGCCCTTCACCACGACGCGCGACTCCTCGCGGATGCCGAGCTTCTTCCACAGCGGCGTTCCCGAGTAGTCCCGCTCCGTCGCCCGATCGACGCGCCGCGACGTCAGCGAACCTCGGCGATCTGGCCGAGCCCCTTCACCTCGAGCATCCGCAGCTCGAGATCGATCCACGGCGACGCGACGCTCGCCGACGCGACCGCCGCCGACCACAGGCGCTCGGGCAGCTCGGTGTCGATGCCGTCGTCGAACAGCGGCTCCCAGGCGGTGCTCGCGAGGAAGTCCGTCGTCACGCTCACCGGCGTCTCGGGGTCGGGGTCGAGGACGTCGAACGCCGGATGGTCGCCGGCGTAGTCGGGCAGCCACCGCCAGAACTTCGCCGGGGCAGCGACGACGGCCACCGACTGTTCGGTCGCGCCGCGCGCGCGGGCGAGCCCGAGCTTCAGCAGCGCTCCCACCGCGACCACCGCGAACCCGCCGTGATCCTCTCCCCGCGGGTGCCACGCGATCTGGACGGCGAGCTGCGGCGTACGCGTTCGGCCGGCGACCACCACGTCGCACGGCTCGCCCAGCACGCCGTGCCCGCCGAGGCTCTGCTGAATCGAGACCGCCTCGGCACGGCCGATCTGGAAGGCGCGACGCAGGGCCGTCCGGAAGTCGCCATCGGCGGCGACGCGCGCGCCGGGACTCGCCCGAGACGCCAGCCCGAACTGGTTGACGAGCGCCTGCGTCTCGCCGGTCGCCGCGAACAGGGCCGCACGCAGGACGTCATCGTCCACGCGGGACCCCTTGTTTGCGCTGGTGAGGCGGCTTTTCCGACCCTGGCACGGCGCGTAAGCCTAACAGTCGGCACCCGGTCTTCCGCAAGCCCGAACCCTTATACTTTCGGCCGCAGTGAGTACCCCCTTCGCGGCCAAGACCCAGTGGCACGACCTCTACAACGAGGTCGTCACGACCGGTTTGTGCACGGGCTGCTCCGCTTGCGTGGTGGTTTGTCCCTTCCACGTCCTCGGCTACGAGGACAACAAACCGCTGCAACTGCAGCCCGAGGGCCCGGACCTTTGCGCGCACGGCGAGAAGGGGTGCGACATCTGCACCCGCGCCTGCCCGCGGTTCCGCGACTGGGAGGGCCAGGTCGACGAGGCCCTGTTCGGCCGTTCGCGCGAGCAGGACGAGGTCATCGGCGTCTACAAGGACATCTACCTGGCCCGCGCCACCGACCCGCGCGTGCTCGCCGCCGGCCAGGACGGCGGCGTCGTCTCCGCGCTGCTGATCTGGGGTCTCGAGAAGGGTCACATCGACGGCGCCGCAACCTCCAAGCTGTCCGAGGAGCGCCCGTGGGACGTCGAGCCCGCCGTCGTGACCAACACCGACGAGGTGCTCGCCGCCGCAGGCTCGCGCTACACGTACTCCGCCAACCCACTCGCGCTCACCAAGGGCGCCGAGATGGGCCTGTCGAAGATGGCGCTCGTCGGGATGTCGTGCCAGGCGAGCGTGACCGGCGCCATGGAGGCGCGCCGCGTGAACAAGTGGCGCAAGAAGGTCGCATGGACGTTCGGCCTCCTGTGCTCCAAGACATTCACGTACGAGGGCCTGATGGAAGGGAAGATCCACGACGAGCTCGGCATTTCATGGGGCGACATCGCCCGGATCAACGTCAAGGGCAAGGTCATCGTCTACAAGAAGGACGGCGACGCCGTCGACATCTCGCTGAAGGAATCGCACCAGTGGACGCGGCCGGGCTGCAATCACTGCCCCGACTTCACCGCGGAGCACGCCGACATCTCCTTCGGCGGCCTCGGGCAGGAGGGCGGCTGGTCGCTCACGATCGTGCGAACCGAGCTCGGTCAGCAGATCTGGGAGGAGGCGCTCGCCGACGGCGTCGTGGAGTCCCGTCCGGGGTCCGACGACCCCGCCGCGCTCGAGTTGATGAAGAAACTCGCCGTCAAGTCGCGCAAGCGCTGGCCGGCCGAGGAAGTCGCGAGCGAGAATCGCGGCCCGGGGTTGCTTCCGATCGTCGCGGTGACCTCGGGGGGCGGCAACGGTCAGGCGGCCCCGACACCCACGAACGTCCCCGCTCCGGGCGGGGAGTAGCTACTCGGCGGCCTGGAACCCGGTCACCAGAGGCGAGTCCGACTCGACCGCCCCCACCTGCGCGGCGCCGCCCGGCGACCCGATCCCCGAGACCGCGTCGGTGAAGAACTCGGCGTCGACCTGGATGTACTGCTTCCACTCCGCGGGCACGTCGTCCTCGTAGAAGATTGCCGTGACGGGACACACCGGCTCGCAGGCGCCGCAGTCGACGCACTCGTCGGGCTGGATGTAGAGCTTGCGCCCGCCCTCGTAGATGCAGTCCACGGGACACTCGTCGACGCAGGACCGGTCCTTCAGGTCGATGCAGGGTTCGGCGATGATGTAGGCCACCTCGACGCTCCTTCGGCTCGTTCTTCTCCGGATTCGCCCTTTTCCACGGTGGCGACCGTGGAAATGCAATAGTACGCCTCGCGCGCCACAGGGCAAGCGCTTCAGGAGCCGGCCGGCGCGGCCGGAGCCGGCGCGGCCTCGAGGATCGTGGTTCGCACGGACCCGAGCGGGTCGTCCCCGGCCGCGACGGGATACCAGAGCACGAGGTCGGCGCCGGCCGCGTGGAGCGCGTCGAACCGCTCGAGCGCCTCGGCCCGGCCGCCCGTGACGGCGAGGGCTCGCACCAGCGCGTCGGGAACGCCCACCGGGCGCCCCGCGCGGTACGCCGCCGCCGCGGCGGCGGCTTCGTCGCCGAACCCCATCGCCGCGAACTGCCGCTCGTAGGCGGGAAACGAGGCGTACATACCCGTCATCTCGCGCAGGCCGTCGTACGCAGCGGGTCCATCGACGCCGAGCACGCCCCGCGCGTACACGGCGACCGTCACCGACGACGGGTCGCGACCTGCTCGTTCCGCCGCCTCGGCGACCGTCCGACGGGCGTCGGCGACGCGATCGGGCGTGCACCAGTTGAGCAGGACGCCGTCGGCGAGCCTTCCGGCCAGCGCCACCATCCGCTCGCCGAGCGCGGCGAGCCACACGCCGGGCGGTTGCGCGCCGAGGTCGAGGCCAAGCCGGAACCCGCTGAGGCCGAAGGGCACCGACTCCACCGGGCTGCCGGCCAGCGCTTCGCGAACCACGCGCGCATACTCCTCCACGACCGCGACCGGCCCCGGGGTTCCGCCTCCCGGAATCCGCAGCCCCGCAGCTCCCTTTCCCGTTCCCGAACCGATGCCGACCACGCACCGCCCGCCGGAGACGTCGTGGACGGTAGCCGCGGCCATCGCGGTGATCGCCGGCGTTCGCGACTGGACGGTCACCACTCCCGTTCCCAGCCGCAACGTCTTGGTGGCCGCGGCGAACCCCGTCAGCGTCGAGAACGCCTCACGCGCCTGGATCTCCGGAACGAACACCGCCTCGTAGCCCGACGCTTCCGCGGCGGCAACGATGCCGACGGCGTCGCGCCAGGGGAACGCGTCTCGCAGGACGACGCCGACGCGGCCGATGGCGTCAGTCCTCGTGGTAGAGGACGGTCACCTCGGAGCTCCCGCCTCCCGGTCCCCGACGCGCTCGGTCGTCTCGCAGGGCTCGCCGGACGCGCCACCACACGAAGACAGCGATCGCGAGAAAGCCCAGGAACAGACCCAGCGCGACCCCGAGGGCGATCTTCACGACCAGCCACAGAGTGCCGGTGACCACCAGCAGGATCAGCAGCAGCAGGAGCCACATCATTCGGTCAGTCTAGTGCCGCCCCACTTGTACGGGCGCTCATGCCAAACCGGAGGGCCCGATTCGGATGCGCTTGGCCGGGCCGTCGGTTGGTGCGGCCCCCCGCCCTCGGGGAGAATGACGGCCCGTATGTCCGCCCAGGCCCGACGCTCGGCCATCGACTGCCTCCTGGAGCCTCGCTCCGTGGCGGTCGTCGGCGCCTCACCGACGTCCTTCGTCGGCCGCGTCGTGATCGAGAACCTGCGGCTGCTGGGGTTCGACGGCCCCATCTACCCGGTGAACCCGCGCTACGAGGAGGTGCTCGGACTTCCGTGCTTCCCCTCGATCGAGGAGGTGCCGTCTGCGCCCGAGGCGGTCGCCGCCGCCGTGCGGATCGAGCTCGTCCCGGAGGTTCTCCGCGCGGCCGCCAGGAGTGGCGTCCGCGCTGCGATCGTTCCCGGCGGTGGCTTCTCCGAGACCGGTGAGGCGGCCCGCGTGGCCCAGGCCGAGATCGGAGAGATCGCGCGCGACTTCGACATGGCGATCGCCGGCCCCAACTGCATGGGGGTGATCTCGCCGGCGCGCGCCACCGCTCTGTACATCGGCTCGCTCCCCGAGCACCTTCTTGCGGGGCGCGTCGCCGTGATCTCGCAGAGCGGCTCGGTGATCGAAGCGATGGTGAACATGGGTCCCCGCGTCGGCTTCTCGGCGCTCGTATCGTCCGGGACCGAGGCGGCCACCTCATCGGGCGCATACCTGGAGCACTTTGCGGCCGACCCGTCGACGGGAGCGGCGTGCGTGTTCCTGGAGGGTTTCCGGGATCCGAAGGCGTTCATCCGGGGCGCGACGGCGATGCGGGCGGCGGGCAAGCCGCTCGCGGTGCTGCAGGCCGGACGGTCGGCCGAGGCCGCCGCCGCGATCGCGGCGCACTCCGGGACG
>DASPTB010000155.1:0-4346 GCA_035623615.1 Actinomycetota bacterium | reverse complement strand
CGACACGTCGATGGGCGACCGGGCCATCCACTACATGGGGCACGTGCGCATGATGGCGGCCGCGCAGCCGTTCATCTCCGGCGCGATCTCCAAGACGGTGAACATGCCGGAGGAGGTCACCGTCGAGGAGGTCGAGCAGCTGCACATCGACGCGTGGCGCCTCGGCCTGAAGGCGATCGCGATCTACCGGAACAACTGCAAGGTCGCGCAGCCGCTGTCGGCTGAGAAGAAGACGCCCGAGGCCGCCGCCGAGCCGGCGCCCGAGCACAAGGAGTGGTCGCAGAAGAAGCGGCTTCCGCAGGTTCGTCCGGCCAAAACATTCTCGTTCCGCGTGGGGGAGTCCGAGGGATATATCACGGCGGGGGAGTATCCCGACGACGGTATCGGCGAGATCTTCCTGAAGGTCTCGAAGCAAGGGTCGACGCTCGCCGGCCTGATGGACGCGTTCTCGATCGCGGTCTCGGTGGGACTGCAATACGGCGTCCCGCTCGAGGACTACGTCTCGAAGTTCATCAACATGCGCTTCGAGCCGTCGGGGATGACCAACGACCCGGACGTCCGGTTCGCCTCGTCGCTGATGGACCTCATCTTCCGGCGCCTGGCGATCGAGTACCTGCCCGAGGAGAAGCGCTCGGCGCTGGGGATCCGCACGATCGCGGAACGGAAGGAGGCCGCGCGGCAGGAGCACCCGTCGGGTGAGCCGCCGGCAGCCGAGCTGCCGGCAAGCCCGGTGTCCGAGCCGGCGGCCTCGCCGGTCGAGGCGGCCGGCGAGGGTCGCACCGAAGCCCCCCGCCAGGTGGCCGTGCCGACCGCCGTGTCCTCGTCGCCGACCGGCATGGAAGTCGACGCGCCGCTCTGCTACTCGTGCGGCTCGAAGATGCAGCCGGCAGGCTCCTGCTACGTCTGTTCGAGCTGCGGCTCGACCAGCGGCTGCTCGTGACCCGAACGCTGTTCGCCGGCGGGCTGGTCTTCGACGGGACCGGCTCGCCGGTGTCCGGCGCCGACGTCGTCGTCGAGGACGGCAGGATCGTCGAGGTCGGGCCGGGACTCGACGGTGACGACCGCGTCGACATCTCCGGCAAGCACGTCCTCCCGGGCCTGTTCGACTGCCACATCCACGTGGTGGGCAGTCACCTCGACACCATGCGGTACCTCGAGACGCCGCTCTCGTACCTGTTCATCGAGGCGGCGCGGAACCTCGAGACCACGCTGCGGGTGGGGATCACGACGGTCCGCGACGCGGGCGGGGCCGACCTGGGCATCAAGCAGGCCGTCGCCGACGGCCTGATCAACGGCCCGCGGATGCAGATCTCGCTCACCATGCTCAGCCAGACCGGCGGGCACGGCGATCCGTGGATGCCATGCGGCGGCGTCCTCCCGATCTTCCCGCTCTACCCGGGGATGCCCGACCCGGTCGTTGACGGGCCGGAGGAGATGCGCAAGAAGATCCGCGAGCTGATCCGCGACGGCGCCGACGTCATCAAGGTCGCGACGACCGGCGGATACCTCTCCGACCGCGACGATCCGGCGGAGGCGCACTTCGCCATGGACGAGCTCGAGATGATGGTGCGCGAGGCGGCCGCCGCCGGCCGCTGGGTCATGGCGCACGCCCATGGGGCGCAGGGAGTCAAGAACGCCGTGCGCGCCGGCGTCCGTTCCGTCGACCATGGCACGTACCTGGACGACGAGGCCGTCTCGCTGATGCTCGAGCGAGGGACGTGGCTCGTGCCGACGCTCGTCTCCGGCGAGGGGACCGATGAGGCGCTGGAGAACGGCGTCGCCATGTCCGAGGCGGTGAAGACGAAGATCCGCGAGCTCGGCCACCCCGAGCTGGAGTCGTTCCGAATGGCGGCCGAGGCCGGCGTGAAGGTGGCGATGGGAACCGACTGCCCGGTCGCGCCGCACGGGCGCAATCTCGGCGAGCTGCGACTCATGGCCGAGAACGGACTGACGGCCCCGCAGGCCCTCGTCGCGGCGACGTCGTCCGCCGCAGAGCTGATGGGGCTCCAGGACGAACTGGGAACCATCGCGCCGGGCAAGCGGGCCGACCTGGTGATCGTCGACGGCGACCCCTTCGACTTCGAGAAGCTCGGCGACCGGATCCAGGCCGTCTACAAGGACGGCGCGCGCCTCGTCGGCTGAGCCTCGGCGGGGGACCGGGACGCGCCCCGGTTTGGGGATGTGCCGGGAGCGGCCTTTGTGCCGATAGAAGTGGAGATGCGAAGTCGCCTTTCGCTGGTGCTCGTCCCGGTGCTGTCCCTGGCGACGCTGCTGGTGACGGCGCCGGCGGCGACGCCCGCCGGCGCCGCCACCCGAGTCGTTTCCGCGGCGCGCCTGCCCGTCGGGCTCGCCGTTCCCAAGGGACTTCCCACCCACCTCGGCCTCGGCCTCGCGGCCGCGCCCGACTCGAGCGAGCTCTACGGCTGGCTTCCCGACTCGGGGATTCCCTGGGACTACGCGTACCAGTACCTCTCCGGCGGCGCGAACACCAGCTCGGGATGGCGGACGTGGAACACGCTCGCGCGGTTCCCGCTGTGGTACGCGCAGGGCGCGCACGAGAAGGGCTACATCCCCTTCTTCAGCTACTACCAGATGCTGCAGAGCACCGGGCCATGCGGCTCGTGCCCCGAGCCCCAGAAGGACCTGGCGCATCTCAACTCCGAGGCGCTCATGAAGACGTACTACACGGACTTCGCGACGCTCATGAAGCGGCTCGGACCGAAGACGTGGAACGGCGTGAAAGGATTCGGCGGCCTCGCCGTCGTCCAGGTCGAGCCCGACCTCTCCGGCTACGCCGAGCAGGCTGTGATCCAGCCGTCGGCGCACTGCTACGGCCACTGCACGGGGGGCGCGAACAACCCCTCCAACCTGAAGGCCGCCGTCTCGGACTCGGGCAACGGTCAGGTCGCGGGCTACGGCAACACGTACAAGGGCTTCAACGAGGCGCTGCTGCACATTCGGGACCTGTACGCGCCGAACGTGCTCCTCGCCTTCCACGTGAGCGACTGGGCCACGCTGTACGACGTCGGCTCGAGCACCGACCCCAGCCTCAACGCCACCGCGCTCGGGACGAAGGCCGGGAGCTTCGCCGCGGCGAGCGGCACGGTGAAGCAGCGGACCGACACGAGCGCCTACAACCTGGTGACCAACGACGTCGCCGACCGGGACGCGGGGTACTACGAGGACGTGTACGGACGCGACGTGTGGTGGGACCGGCTGAACGTCACGTTCCCCAACTTCCATCGCTGGGAGGCGTACGTGCACGCGGTGACCATCGCCGCCACGCGACCGGCGATCGTCTGGCAGATCCCGCTCGGCAACCAGTACTTCGACACCGAGGACAACACCGATGGGCACTACCAGGACAACCGGGTCGAGTACTTCTTGGCGAATCCGGGCGAGTTGGTGAACGCTGGCGTCATCGGTCTGCTGTTCGGGCGGGGCAACGGGGGGAGCACGACCTACACGGACGACCGGGGCGACGGGATCACGAACCCCGCGTCGTTCTGCACCACGGACGGGGTCAGCAGCGGGACGGTCTGCGACACCAACGCGAGCTCCTCGTCCGACGACGACGGCGGCTATCTGCGCATGGCGGCCGCCGCGTACTACGCGTCGCCCACCCCCCTTTAGGGTCCGCGGTCCGCCGTTGTAGGCTGCCGCCGATGCGGCTGCCGTTCCAGCGACTCGATCCCACCGCGCCCCTTCCGGAGTACGCGCACCCCGGCGACGCGGGCCTCGACCTTCGCGCCAATGCCGACGCGGTGGTCGCACCGGGCGAGCGAGTGCTCGTCCCCACCGGCTTGGCGGTCGCCATTCCGGAGGGGCACGCCGGCCTGGTGCTGCCGCGGTCGGGACTCGCGTCCCGGCAGGGACTGACGCTCGCGAACGCGCCGGGCCTCGTCGATGCCGGCTACCGCGGCGAGATCGTCTGCGCCGTGGTGAACCTCGACCCGGCGCAGCCGGTGAAGATCGCCCGCGGCGACCGGATCGCGCAGCTCGTGATCGTGCCGTTCGTCGTCACCGAGCCCGAGGCGGTCGACGAGCTCCCAGAGACCAGGCGCGGCCGCGGCGGGTTCGGCTCGACGGGGCTCTGACCTGCGGCGACTCGAGCAGTCTTCCCGCCGGGTCACCGACCCTTGCTACAATGCGATCGACGCGGACGTGGCTCAGTTGGTAGAGCACCACCTTGCCAAGGTGGGGGTCGCGGGTTCGAATCCCGTCGTCCGCTCGAAGAGAAGCCGCAGGTCAGCCTGCGGTTTCTTGCTTTCTGGGGAGGAGGTCGACGACCTCCGCTGGGGGAGAAGTCATGGAGGCTCTGAAAGAGTCGCTGAAAGGCTAGGGCC
>DASPTB010000142.1:0-5030 GCA_035623615.1 Actinomycetota bacterium | reverse complement strand
CATTGACCTCTCGGACTGAACGGTCATAAGATCGTCCGCTCCTCGCGAGGTTGCGACAGGGGGATCCGGTTATGTGTTGCTCCTCGGTCGGTCGGCCGCATCGGTGAGATTGGATGGCGCCGGATCACTTCGCGTCCGACGCGAACCCCGAGCCCCACCGCCCACCGGCCGATCCAGAATCGATCGTCCTCCCCGATCCGGCAGCAGGCTCGAGCGACCTTCCACCGACTGGCGACCTTCCACTCGCAGAAGGGCTGACCGACCCCGCCTGGTCGCCCCACGCCGCCCGGCGTCTCCGGCACGAGACCTCGCATCGCGCGATCGGCAGTCGCCCGAGCGTCCAGCATGCGGGTGTCCTCGCCCTGTACGGGCTCCTCTCGTTGGCACTCTTCGGTCCGAAGGTCCTGCACGACTTCGGGACGCGGTTCATCGCGAAGGTGCCGATGGACGCGGCGATCTTCATGTGGTCGCTTCGCTGGTGGCCGTACGCGCTTGCCCACCACCTGAACCCCCTGTACACGAAGCTCGTGTGGGCGCCCGGCGGGATGAACCTTGCCTGGACGACCACGCCGCCGGTCCCGAGCATGCTGATGGCGCCGATCACGCTGTGGTTCGGCCCGGTGGTTGCCTTCAACGTCCTCACACTGCTCACGCCCGCCGTCACGTCGTGGACGGCCTACCTCCTCTGCCGGCGCCTGACGCGCAACGCGTGGGCCTCGATCGTCGGCGGGTTCGCCTTCGGCTTCTCGGTCGCCGTCCTGGCGCAGTTCGCCCAGGGCCATCCGAACTTCTCACTGGCGGCCATGGTGCCGCTGGCCGCGTACTGGGTGGTGCGATACCTGGAGGGGTCGCTGTCGCCGCGCGCCTTCGTCGTCCTCCTGGCGCTGACCGTGCTCGTGGAGTTCGGCATCTCGACCGAGGTGACCGCCACGATGACGTTCTTCGCCGCCGTGGCGTGGGCGCTCGGGATCTTGTTCGCCGGCCGCGAGTGGCGAATCCGCCTCGCGCGGCTCGCGGGGCTCGCGGCGATCGCGTACGTCCTGGCCGTGCTCTTCGCGACGCCGTGGCTGTACGTGGCCTTTCACTACCCGCGGCCCGAGCTCACGATCCAGAACGAGCTCTCGATCCGCGCGTTCGCGCACCAGTGGACGGCGCTCGCCGAAGCCGTCCTGCCGGGGAACAAGATCGTCGCGGGCAACGTCTGGCCGCTGCAGACGACCAGGAGCGGCAACGTGCTGTATCTCGGTGTGCCGCTGCTGATCATCCTGACTCACCTGCTGGTGACGCAGTGGCGGAACGCGGCGGTCCGTGCGCTCGCGATCACGTTCGTGTTCGTCTTCGCGTGCTCGTTCGGCTCGGGTTTGATCGTCGGTCACCACGTGTATCCGACGCCCTTTCGTCTGCTGCAGTCGCTTCCCCTGCTGAAGCTGATCCTTCCCGACCGGCCGCTCATCTACTGTGCGTTGATCGCGGCAGTGGGCGTGGCCGTCTGGCTTGCCTTGGTACCTCGGCAGTGGTGGCGATGGGCGCTGGCCGCTCTCGCGGTGATCACCACGCTTCCCAACCTCGCCGTCACACCGGCGGTCGCGACCGTTCCTTCGTGGCCGCTGTTCACCAGCGGTGACTACCGCACCGTGCTATCGCCGAGCAACGCGGTTCTGATGGTGACGGGACCCGGCTGGGCCGGAGGCGTTCGTCGGGGCGACACGATGATCTGGCAGGCGAAGAGCGGGATGTACTTCACGCTGGCCGGGGGATTCCTCGGAACCGTTCGACCGCAGGGCGCCGACGGTGAGCTGACCAAATCACTGGACATGGACACCTACCGGAGCAACGACCCGGGGGCGGTGACCGCCTTGCTTCAGCGACTCGGCGTGACCTCGGTCGTGGCAATCGGCCGGCCTCCCCAGGCCGTCCGTCGTCTCTGTCAGGTTCTCGACGTTGTGCCGGAGACGACCGACGGGGTCGCGATCTTCCGGGGGCCGTTCGAGACTCCCGGAGCGAGCCGGCCGCGCGTCACCTGCCCGTAGCGAAACCGCCTCCGCCCGGCGACCCGGACCGGATTCGTTGCCCGAGGTCAGGCGGCCTCAGGGACATTTCAGGGGCATCCCCGATGGCGACGCGAAACCCGGCTCCTAGACTCCAGCCATGAGCTCACATCCGGACGGGTCGCTCGCGATCGAAACGCAGGCGCTCACAACGCGCTTCGGGACGCGCGTCGCGGTCGACGCCGTCGACCTGCGCGTGCCGACCGCAACGGCGTTCGGGTTCCTCGGGCCGAACGGCGCCGGCAAGACCACTCTCATTCGCACGATGCTCGGCCTCATCCGGCCGACGAGCGGAACGTGGCGTCTGCTGGGGCGGCCGATGCCCCAGGAGCGTTCGGTCGCCATGCGAAGGGTCGGCGCCATCGTCGAAGAGCCCCGGTTCCATCCCCATCTCACGGGTCGCGAGAATCTCCGCATCATCGCCGCAGCGCGGGAGCCGGCGGCCCACGCCAGGATCCCGGGCGCCCTGGAGCGAGTCGGCCTGACCGCCCGCGCGGACGAGCGCGTCGGGAAGTACTCGCTCGGGATGCGGCAACGACTCGGCGTCGCGCGGTGCCTGCTGGCCGACCCGCTCCTGCTGATCCTCGACGAGCCGATGAACGGGCTCGACCCTGCGGGAATCCAGGAGTTTCGGGAGATGGTCGCGGCCCTGGTGGACGAGGGACGGACCGTGTTCGTCTCTTCGCATCTGCTGGACGAGGTCGAGAAGACGTGCGACCGGGTGGCGATCATCGACCGCGGCCGGATCCTGATGCAGGGCGCGGTGTCCGACATCGCCCGGACCGGGCAGCCGACCGTCAGGATCCGCTGCGACGACCCGGCACTGGCGGCATCGGTCATCGCCGCCGTGCCGAACGTTCGTGAGGCGACCCGGGAGGACGGGTCCGTCGTGGTGGTCTTCGCCGCCGACCCGGGCGACTCGACGGATGCCCTGATCGCGGAGGTCAACCGGCGGCTGGTCGCCGCCGCCGTGGCCGTGTTCTCGATCGAACCCGAACGCGTTTCGCTCGAGGAGCGCTTCCTCGAGCTGACGTCGAGGTTGGAGGAGGCGGGATGAACGGTCGAATGGTGACCGCCGAGCTGCTGAAGCTCCGCAAGCGACGGGGACTGGTGACGTGGTCGCTCGTGCTGGCCGTCGGGATCGTCACGGTCGTCTACGCCATCCTCGAGATCCTTCACCTCCATAACCCGGCGCACTACGGTCCGCCGGGCGGTATCGGGGGCCTCCAGGGGTCGATCATCGGGCTGTCGCTGGGCGGCTCGGTGGCCGCCATCCTCGTCGGGACGGCGGCCGGGACCGCCGACGTGTCCAGCGGGGTGTTCCGCGACCTGGTCGCGACCGGGCGATCGCGCTGGGCGCTGTTCTTCGCCAGGGTGCCGGGAGCACTTCTCCTCTTCGTGCCGATGATCACGCTCGGATACGCCGTCATCGCCGCGTGCAGCGTCTTTCTGGCGGGACACCTTCCGGTGCCCGACGCCGGCTTGATCCTCCGCGGGTACGCGTGGATCCTGCTCGTGACCTCGTTCGACCTGATCCTGGCGCTCGGCCTCGCGTCGCTCATCGGGTCTCGAGGAACCACGATCGGCGTCCTATTGGGGTGGCAGTTCCTGGCGGCGCCGCTGCTGGCGCAGGCGTCCGTGCTGGGCTCGGCTCGCCAAGCCCTGTATTCGGACGCGTTCGATCGGCTCCTGCCGCACGCCCTCTTCTCGGACCAGGGCGCGCCGATGCTCATCCACAGCGTCGCGGTCGCCGTGATCGTGGTCCTCTGCTGGACGGCCGCCGCGCTCAGCGCCGGCGCGTGGCGAACCGCCACCCGAGCCGCGTGACCGCGTCGCGCGGCGGACGGGCGGATCGCGACCGGCGCTACATCCGGAGGAAGTGGAACAGGCCGTAGACGAGGTACGCGGGCCAGACGAGGGCCTGGAAGACCCCGTACACCCCGTCCCAGAACGACGTGGCGCTCTGGAGAAAGTAGACCAGCGCCCCGATCACGCCGAACCCGTAGACCACACCGCCGCCGGCCGCTCCCGCATGACTGTTATCGGCCATGGTTGCTCCTTCCAGGGTTCCGTCCGTTTGGCGAACCTAGCACCGGCCCGACGCCGCGGGCCGCCCGGTCGACGTCTCCAGCACGGCGTCGATCCGACCGATAGTCAAGCGTGAGCATCTCGCAACTCGCCCAGCCGCCGGACGACGACGCTACGGGCGGCTCGCTCGAGGAGCGCGTCGAGCGCGCCGAGGCCATGTACCGGTCCCTGGTCGCGTCGCTGCCCGCCATCACGTACGCGGAGTCGCTCGACGACGGCCGGACGCTCTCGGTCAGCCCCAACGTGGTCGACATGCTCGGCTACACCGAGCGCGAGTGGATGGGCGACTCGCTCTTCTGGATGAAGATCATCCACCCCGACGACCGGGACCGCGTCGTCGAGTCGTGCCGGCTCGCAAACGAGACAGGCCAGCCGTGGGACAGCGAGTACCGGCTGTACGCGCGGGACGGCAGGATCGTGTGGGTTCGCGACCGGGCCACGCTCGTCCAGGGTTCGATGGGGCAGCCGCTCTGCTGGCAGGGTGTCATGTGGGACATCACCTCGGAGAAGGCGGCGGAGGACCACCCGATCCGGTCCTAGCCCACCCCGACCAGACATCACGTCGCCGCGAGCAGCTGCGCATGGAGCTCCTGGGTCGGCGGGCTCGGCGACACGCCGAGCTCCTCGCGGAGCAGCCCGCTCAGCTTGTCGTACGTCTGCAGCGCGGCGGCGACGTTCCCGCCCTCGGCGAGCGCCTGCATCAGGATGCGGTAGCCACTCTCCCGGAACGGTTCTCGCTCCACGAGCCGTCGCGCCGTCCGCTCGGCGCCAGGGAGCTCGACGCCCCCGATTCCGAGCGACGCGGCCGCGTAGCACTCGAGCGCGCGCAGCTCCACCTCGTCGAGCGTGCGCCGCTGCTCCTGCACCCACGGCGCATCCTCCTCGGGCAGGAAC
>DASPTB010000137.1:0-2364 GCA_035623615.1 Actinomycetota bacterium | reverse complement strand
TGGATGGGGCCCATCTTCCGGACGCTGGGCGTGTCGGTCGGTCTCATCCAGGCCAACATGTCCCCCGAGCAGCGCCGTCCCGCCTACGCGGCCGAGATCACGTACGGCACCAACAACGAGTTCGGTTTCGACTACCTCCGCGACAACATGGCGATGCAGGCCATCGACATGGTGCAGCGAGGCCACGCCTTCGCGATCGTGGACGAGGTCGACTCGATTCTGATCGACGAGGCACGGACGCCGCTCATCATCAGCGGCATGGTCGCCGACTCCGCGCGCTGGTACCAGGTGTTCGCGCGGATCGCGCCGCGGCTGCGCGCCGATCACGACTACGAGATCGACGAGGCGAAGAAGACGATCGCGGTTCTCGAGTCCGGGATCGACAAGGTCGAGGCCGAGCTCGGGATCGACAACCTGTACGACGAGATCAACACGCCGATGGTCCACCACTTGCAGAACGCCATTCGCGCGAAGGAGCTCTACCGCCGCGACAAGGACTACATCGTCCGCGACGGCGAGGTTCTCATCGTCGACGAGTTCACCGGCCGCATCCTCGAGGGCCGCCGCTACTCCGAGGGGCTGCACCAGGCGATCGAGGCGAAGGAGGGTGTGCGCGTCAAGGAAGAGAACCAGACCCTCGCCACCATCACGATCCAGAACTACTTCCGGATGTACGACCGGCTGTCGGGGATGACCGGCACTGCCCGGACGCAAGCGCGCGAGTTCGAGGAGGTCTACAAGCTCTCACCGGTGGAGATCCCGACGAACCGCCCGATGGTCCGGGACGACCAGCAGGACGTCATCTACAAGACCGAAGACGCCAAGTGGAAGGCGGTCACCGAGGACATCGCCGACCGGCACGCGAACGGTCAGCCGGTGCTGGTGGGGACGGTGTCGATCGAGAAGTCCGAGCGTCTGGCCGGCTATCTCAACCGCCGGGGGATTCCGCACCACGTCCTGAACGCGAAGAACCACGAGCGCGAGGCCTCGATCGTCGCGCAGGCCGGGCGCATCGGCGCCGTCACGGTCGCGACGAACATGGCCGGCCGAGGCGTCGACATCATGCTCGGCGGGAACCCCGAATACCTTGCGCGGCAGGACATGGCGGCGAACGACTGGGACAACGACCGCTACCTGCTGTTCGAGATGGAGCCCGACGAGCGCGCCGAGTACGAGGAGGCCTACCGCCCCATCTTCGAGAAGTACAAGACGCAGACCGACGCCGAGCACGACAAGGTGGTCGAGCTCGGCGGCCTGTACGTGCTGGGAACCGAGCGCCACGAGTCGCGTCGCATCGACAACCAGCTGCGCGGCCGTTCCGGCCGCCAGGGTGACCCCGGCGAGTCGCGCTTCTACCTCTCGCTCGAGGACGACCTGATGCGCCTGTTCGCGTCGGACCGAATCGGCCGCATCATGGAGCGCTTCAACTGGCCCGAGGACGAACCGATCGAAGCCAAGATGGTCACGCGCGCGATCCAGACGGCGCAGAAGAACGTCGAGGAGCAGAACTACGAGATCCGCAAGAACGTCCTCAAGTACGACGAGGTGATGAACACCCAGCGCAAGGTGGTCTACGGCGAACGCGAGAAGATCCTCGAGGGTCTCGACCTGAAGGACGAGGCGCTCGAGATGGTCGACGGGGTCGTGCGCGAAACGGTGCTGCGCTACGTCAGCCCCGAGATCTTCCCCGAGGAATGGGACTACGACGGGCTCCTGGTCGCCCTCGGAAGCGTCTACCCCGCGACGGTCACGAAGGCCCAGCTCGAGGACCTCGGAAACGCTGCCCTGATCGAGGAGGCGATCCTGGCCGACGCCGAGCGCGTGTACGACGAGAAGGAGGCCGCGCTCGGCGTCGACGAGAACACCGGACATCCGATCCTGCGCGAGCTCGAGCGGATGGTCCTGCTCTCGATCACCGACAACAAGTGGCGTGAGCACCTCTACGAGATGGACTACCTGCAGGAGGGGATCGGACTCCGCGCGTACGGGCAGAAGGACCCGCTCGTCGAGTACCAGCGCGAGGCGTTCTCGATGTTCGAAGAGATGAAGGGGATCATCCAGGACGAGTTCGTCCAGTACATCTACCGCGTAGAACTCGTCCGTCCCGACGAGCCCTCCCGGCCGCGGCCGCAGCGGATCGTCACCCACCACGGCGACGACCAGGAGGCCGCCGGACAGCAGTCCGCGGCCGGCGACAAGATCCCCCGCAACGCGCCTTGCCCCTGTGGCTCGGGCCGCAAGTACAAGAAGTGCCACGGGCTCTCCGCCTGAGATACGGCGAGCGGGGTTCCGGTAGCCGCCCTTTGACCATAAACTCCGGTCGTGCGGGTGTGCCCGAAGTGCGAAGCCGAGAGTCCTGAGCGC
>DASPTB010000134.1:0-22138 GCA_035623615.1 Actinomycetota bacterium | reverse complement strand
TTGGGCTGCCTCGTGGGGTTCTCGATCATGCCCCACGGCGCGCCGTACACCGGCAGCAGTTCCAGGAAGACGTTCGGGTCGAACGCCTCGGGACCCAGGACTCCGGTGCCCTTCCAGGCTCCCGTGTCCAGCAGCTCCATGGCGATGACCGGGTTGACGGCCGTCTGCCACACGACGGCCTGAACCCCGTACTCCCGCATGCAGGTCTCGTTGTCGGCCACCTGGTACAGGTAGACCTCACGGGACGTGCCGTCCTTGACGCCCTTCACCCACGTGCCCGCGCACGTCTTTCCGAACATCCGGTCTCCGAGATACGCGGGGTCGGGCAGACAGGCTGCCACCACGTCGCGTGGGGCCACCTCGACGCCCTTGACCTCGATCTTCTCCTTGTTGTCGAGGCCGAGCATGTGCAGCGTGTTGAGGACGTCGATGAAGTCCCCGCCGAGCCCGTACTTGAACGTCACCCGATTGCAGTCCACCCACCTCGGGACCAGCAGGACCTCCTCGTGCTCGACGTTCACGCACTCGATCGGACCGATCCCCTCGGGGAACTCGAACAGCTCGGGCTCCGAGAAGGTCCGCGTGGTGTACCAGCCCTTGCTCCGCTCCCAGACGATCGGCGGGTTCAGGCATTCCTCGATCGTCGTCCAGATGGAGAAGTTGGGGGCGAAGTCGTAGCCGCGAACCTCCAGGTTGGCGCCGTCGCGAACGCCGATCTCGTCGATCGTGTCGAACAGGTGCAGCTGCGCGTAGCGGGCGAAGACGTCGGCCAGCCCGGGCTCGACGCCCATCCCGACGATCGCGAGCAGTCCCGCGTCCTCCCACTGCTCGGCGCGCTCGAACTGGTAGTCGCCGAGCTTCACGCCCGTGTGGTGCCAAGGATCGGCCGGGTCGGGGCGCGACAGGGTCATGGCCATGTCCATGTACGTGCAACCCGCCGCGTAGGCCGCGTCGAAGATCGGCTCGTCGTACACGGGGTCGACCGAGTTGTGGATGAGGTCGACCTCATGTGCGCGTGCGAGCGCCACGATCGCCTCCCGATCCGAGGCATCGACACGCTCGACGACCATGTTGCGCGGCTTCCCGAGCTTCTCGAACACCTCCTGGGCGCGGTCGACGTTGTAGTCGGCGAGCACCATGTGCTCGAGCCAGGGCCGGTCCCGCGCGATGCGGGCGATCGCCTCGCCGACGCCGCCGACTCCCACCAGCAGAACTCTCATCGCTGATCTCCTCCTTCCGCTTCCGCGAACGCCCTCACCGCCTGCCGTTCGAGCCGGCGGGCGTCAGCGGCCGCTGCTCCTTCGGCTTCTCTCCGTGCTCCTCCTTCGCCTCACCGAGCTTCAGCAGCTCCTCCTCCGAGACGATCGCTCCCTTCGCGGCACCCGGCTTCAGCGTCTCCGCCACCTCGGGCTTCTGCCGGAAGAACTCCGGGTGAACGGCGTGCCACCAGAACATCAGGGGGATGCCCAGCAGCAGCATTCCGATGCCGATGACGAACGCCGCCCCCACGCCCTGGAACGAGCCGAACGAGAACCACGGCGGGGAGTAGGAGTTGACCGGGTTCCAGTAGTCGATCGCCGACTTCACGAACACCCACCCGAGCACCAGCGCGCCGATGACCGGCGCGGCGCCCATCAGCAGGAAGTTCTTGGTGCTCTTGAACAGGAACCTGCGGAAGTACACGGGCGATGCCAGGGCCGTGATGCCGTAGTAGAACGCCACCGCGAATCCCAGTCCCGAGATGGAGTCCCAGAGGATGTTCTCGCTGCGGTCGATGCACACGAGGGCGACGAACCACAGGATCGAGATCGCGCCCATCCACAGCGTCGACCACGTCGGCGTCATGTACTTGCGGTGAACCTCGGCGAGCGACTTCGGCAGCGCGCCGTGCGCCGCCATCGAGAGCGTCGTCCGGGCCGTCGGCATGATCGTGGTCTGCGTGCAGGCCATCGCCGACGTCAGCACCGCGATGACGAGGATCTTGTCCCATGGGCTTCCCATCGCCATCCGGCCCATCGCGGTCAGGACATCGTCGGGGTGGGCCGCCAGGAAGCCCGGTCCCTTGAACGCCGTCGCCGCGAAGGCAACGATGACGTAGGTGCCGAGCAGGATGATGGTCGACACCACCGCCGCGATGCCGGGGAGCCTCGTCGAGTCCTTCGTCTCCTCGTTGACGTTCGCCGCGGTGTCCCAGCCCCAGTAGATGAACAGCGTCACCAGCATGCCTGCCGACAGCTCGTGGGCCGTCAGCGGGAACGGGTTCAGCCACGACAGCGAGGGCGTGAGCGACCCCGCCGGGTGCTGGGCGTACACCTTGATCAGGGCGACCGCAGAGAAGAGCGCCAGGGCGACGATCTCGGCTCCCAGCAGGATGAACTGCGTCCGCGCCGACAGCTCGATGCCCCACCAGCTGATCAGCGTCATGATGACGATGAAAACGCACCCGAGCGCCAGGATGTCCCACGTGCTGTTCGCGGCGCCGTCCATGCCGAACAGCTTGTAGGTGTACTGGGCCGTGACGTAGGCCAGGCTCGGCATCACGACGATGTCGGCGATCACCACGCCCCAGCCGCCCATCCACCCGGCCCAGGGGCCCATGGCGCGACGAACCCACGAGAACGTGGCGCCGCAGTCAGGATCCGAGCGGTTCAGGTAGAAGTAGGCGGACGCCGTGAACAGCATGGGGATGAACGCGACCCAGATGATCGCGGGCGAGGCGACCCCGACGATTGCCGCGATCAGGCCCAGTGTGGCGGCTACGCAGTAGGCCGGCCCAACGGACGCGACGCTGATCACGGTGTTCGAAACGACTCCGATCGCGCCGGACTTGAGGCCCTTTCCCCCTGCAGGGGAAACCTGGGTATCCATTGGAAACCCCTTTCCTTCTTGGCCTCCTCAACAGTCCGTCGGGTGGGGCCGAGGCGTCAGGGTCGAAGGAGCCGGGCCGTGCGGGACCATCGGGTCCGGCCGGTGGACGGCCGGGGTAGGTCAGATCGCGCCGGTCTCGCGCGCCGCCTGCAGGAAGACGCCTCCCATGACGCGGGCGGCGGTCGGGAACGCGTGGATGGTGTCGGCGAGGACGGCGAGTGGGGTCTGTGTCTTGATCGCGAGCGCCGCCTCGTGGATCAGCTCGCCGCCGCAGGGGCACGCGGCGAATGCCCCGACGAGAACCTTCCGCTCGCGGTCGACGACCGCGGTCAGGTGCCCGCGTGACCCCTCGATCGTCTGCCCCTTGCCGGAGGATGCGAAGTCCTTGGTGAACTCCGCCGCGTCGATGCCCTCCTCGCGTGCCTCGTCGACGGCCATCCCGACGGCGCCCGTCTCGGGGTCGGTGAACGTCACCTTGGGAACCGAGCGGAGGTCGGCGACGCCCGCGCCGCCCATGGCGGCGCGGGCGGTGACGAGGCCCTCGTAGTCGGCGAGATGCGTGAACTGCAGGCCACCGGCCGCGTCGCCGGCGACGAAGAGGCCGCCGGCGGCGCGCAACTGGTCGTCGAGCGCCGGGACGCCGCGGGCGTCGACCGTCCCGCCGGCCTCCTCGAGGCCGAGCCGGCGGAGGTCGGCGCCGCGGCGTCCCACGGCCACGAGCAGCTCGGCGCCCTCGACGGTGGTGCCGTCCGACAGTTCGACCACCCGGCCGGCTGCACCGGCGGACACCCGCGTCGCGCGGGCGCCGAGACGGAAGTCGACGCCTTCTTCGCGAAGCTGCGCCGTCACGGCCTCGGCCGACAGCGGATGGTCGCGCCCGAGGATGCGGTCGCCTCCCTCGACGACCGTGGTCCGCGTGCCGAACCGCGCGAAGACCTGCGCGAGCTCGATGCCGACGGGACCGCCGCCGAGTACGACGAGGCTCGACGGGAGGTCGCGCGTCGAGGTCGCGTCGCGGTTCGTCCAGTAGCCGGCTTCCTCGAGTCCGGGGATCGGGGGGACGAAGGGCGTGGAGCCAGCCGACACGATCACGCTCCGAGCCTCGGCGGACTGCGTTCCGTCGGTGCCGCCGGTCACCTCGACGGCGCCGGAGGCGGTGATGCGGCCAGTTCCTCGTAGGACACGGACGCCGGCGGCCTCGAGGTTGCGGACGTGGCCGGCGTCGGAAGGGTAGTCGGTGCCTTCGCGCGAGATCATCCAATCGCGCCGGTCGGACGCATGCTGCCACAAGACGTCGGCGCCGCCATGGTGGCGCGCCGCCGCGTCGAGGAGCGTCTTCGACGGCATGCACGCCCAGAACGGGCACTCGCCGCCGACCAGGTCGCGCTCGACGAGCGTCACGCGACCACCGCGAGACGCCGCCTCGTACGCCGCGGCCTCGCCCGCCGGGCCGCCGCCGATCACGATCACGTCGTCCATGCAGCCCCCCGTTTCACCTTCGCCGCCTCGAGAGAACTCGGAGCCGACCCTATAGGCTCGTGCGGTTCGAGCGAGGTTCGACGAGGGAAGGTGGTGGTGCGTGGCGGCCGAGGACGTCCTCGAACTGCTCGACTGGCGGCGGCGCGTTTTCGCGCTCTACGAGGACGTTCGCGCCCGAGCGTCGACGAGCCCGCGGGACGCCTGGTGGCACTGGCGCGACACGCGCGACGAGCTCTTTCGCGAGCATCCCCAGTCGCCGGTCCCGCCCGGCTCGCGAGCGGGCTTCGGCGGGCTGGCATACTTCGAGTTCGACCCCGACCTGCGCGTACCCGCGAGGCTGGTGGATCGCCCCGCCGAACGGCTGGAGCTCACGTCGAGCACGGGCGAGCCCATCCAGTTCTCCCGGATCGGGGCGTGCGTGTTCGAACTGGGGGGCCGCGACTGCACGCTCGACGCCTACTGGCTCGAGGCGTACGGCGGCGGGCTCTTCCTGCCGTTCCGCGACGTGACCGCGGGCCGTGACACCTACGGTGCCGGCCGCTACCTGCTCGACACCGCGAAGGGCGCCGACCTCGGCCCCGGCGACGGGGAAGGGATGGTCCTCGATTTCAATTTCGCGTACAACCCCTCGTGCGCTTACGACCCGCGCTGGTCGTGCCCGCTCGCGCCGCCCGCCAACCGGCTCGGCGTCGAGATTCGGGGCGGCGAGCGCCAAGGATGAGCGAAGGGCGCGGGAGACTCGTTTCGCGAGTCGCCCGCGCCCTTCTCGCGTGAGGAACGCGGTCGTCCCGAGCTACGGCGCCGGCTTCGCCAGGTCGCTGACGTTCGAGAGGTTGTACTTGGCGGCTGTTGCCTTCGTCACGACGAAGACGTTGGTGTCGATGGCGGCCGATGGGGTCAGGACCGTCACGCCCTTCGGCTGCTCGAGAGCTGTCAAGACCTGAAGGTTGTTCTGCGTATCGCCGCTCACACTGGCGTTCGGGTTGAGCGCGATCGCCTCGCTGGCGAGGTACTCAGGCTTCACGTCGATCTTGCCGGTGAACAGCGCCTGATCCGAGACCTTGCGACTGTCCAAGTTGAACTGTCGGTTCACGGTGTAGCCCGCGTTCTCCAGAACCTCGGCGTACATCTCGGCGACGAGCTTGCTCTCCGTGAACGCGCCGGAGACGCCAACCGTGATCGTCTTCCCCTTGCCGGTGGTCGTCGGCGTTCCCAGCAGCCCTTGCTGCGTGAGGAAGGCCTTGGCGACCGTCGAGACGTCCTGCTTGTCGATGTCCACCTGCTTGTTGAGCGTGAGCATGCCGCTCGTCGTCAGCTTGGCGCTGACGCCGTTCAGCAACGTCTGCACGTCGGAGGTGGCGACCGAGGTGCGCACGACCGGCGTGATGGCGTCCGCTGCCTCGAGGTGCTTGTCGTCGTTCAGCACGACGAAGTCGGGGTCGTACACCGCCGTCGAGAACAGCTCTCCGACCTGGATGCTGCCGCTCTTGAGCGCGGCCACGGTGATCGGGCCGCCGTAGTCCAGCGACTTGATCTCCTTGAACTGAATGCCGTACACGTTCTTCAGTCCGATGGCGCAGAACTTGTTCGTCGCGCAGTCGGGCGGCGCGCCGAACACGAAGGTGCTGGCGAGCGACGGGCCACTCGCCGCGGGGGAGGTGCTGGCACTGCTTCCGCTGCCCCCACCCGACGCGCACGCCGCGGCCGCCAGGGCCGCCGCGAGCATCGTCGCCCCGAGGGCGAGCTTGCGGTGTTTCCGCATGGGTCCTCCTTGGTCGGGGGCCGGCCTTTCCGGCCCGAGACGAGCGACCACCGTATCAAGCCTTTCGGAAAAGATGGGACTCGCCGTCGGGTCAGTGGGGGAGAGTCGGTGGCACGTACGGAGCGCCTTCGGCCTGGGGACGGGCGCTCCTGCGGAGGGCGGCGAGGGGGATGCGAGCCCGCGGCCGGGAGCCCGACTCCGTCTTCGGGGTCACTGCTCGTTCCGCCAGCGAGAGAAGGAAATCCACCGCCACGGCGAGAGAGGCCACGAGCATGGCGCCGGCGATCGTCATGGCGGTGTCGCCCTGGGCGAAGCCGTCCACGATGAAGTTCCCGAGTCCGCCGCCGCCGATGAGCGCGGCGAGCGTGGCGGTCGCGATCACCTGCAACGTGGCAGTCCGGATGCCCGTCATCATGAGCGGCGCCGCGAGAGGCACCTCGAGCCGCGTCAGGATCTGGCGCTCGCGCATCCCCATCCCTCGGGCGGCCTCGACCGCGTCGGCGTCGACGGACTGGATCCCGACGTACGTGTTCGTGAGGATGGACGGAATGGCCAGCAGCGTGAGCACCACCACGGTCGGCCCCGGCCCGAAGGCGATCGCGGGCCACACGTGCAGCATGAGGATGAAGACGACCACGAGCAGTGCGAAGGATGGAACGGCACGCCCGGCGTTGGCCGCAGTGACGGCGGCGAACTCGAAACGATGGCGGTGCCCGACCCACAGCCCGACCGGGACCGCCAGCAGCAGCGCGAGGAGGATCGCAATGAAGGACAGCTCCAGGTGCTGGACGACGCGCTCGGGAATGCCGTCGGCTCCCGACCAGTGCGACGGGTCGGTGAGCCAGCCGGGAACCTGCCGGAACTCGTTCATCAGCGCCCCCCGGCGACCCCGACGAGCTCCCGCCGGCCCCGCCTCCGGGTGCGCCGGTCGCTCCGTCGCGTCCAGGGGGTGAGGAGCCGCTCGATGCCGACCAGCAGCGCGTCCGCCACGAGCGCGAGGAGAAGCGACAGGACGGCACCGACGAGGATCTCGGTGTCGAAGAACGTCTGGAGCCCCCCCCGGATGTACATGCCGAGCCCTCCCTTGCCGATCAGCGATCCGATCGTGACGAGGCCGATCGTGCTCACGGTCGCGACCCGGACGCCGGCCATGATTACCGGGGTCGCGAGCGGGAGCTCGACCTGCCACAGGAGCTGCCGGGGCCGCATCCCCATTCCGGTCGCGGCGTCCTTGACGTCGGCGGGCACGGCCGCGAGCCCGGCGACGACGTTGCGGACGAGGATCAGCAGCGTGTAGCTCACGAGCCCGATCTCCACCGTCAGGAACGACAGTCCCGTTATCGGGATGAGCAGGATGAACAGGGCGAGGCTCGGGATCGTGTACAGGATGCCGCTCACGAACGTCACCGGCACGTACACGGCGTGGCGCCGGTAGGAAAGGATCCCGAGCGGGATCGAGATCGCCGTTCCGATCGCGACGGCGATGACGGTGAGCGCGATGTGCTGGACCAGCAACGAGCGGATGCTCGGTGTGGACGCGTCGCCGCCGGTCAGGTGTGCCCCGATCCAACTCCAGTCCACCAGCTGGCCGAGGAGTCCAGGCGTCACCGGGCGACCTCGCGAGAGATGTGGTCGAGCGTCAGCACGCCGTGTTCTGTCCCGCCGTCGTCGACCACGCGGATGGCCGTCGCGCCCGCCGCGAGGATCGCGTCGAGCGCCTCGCGCACGGTCGCACCAGGGTCGATCACCTCACCATCGGCCTCTGTCGCGTCCGGCGGGTCGAGCCGCAAGTCGGAGACGAGGATGAGCGACAACCGCTTCAACGTGCGCTCCGAGCCCACGAAGCGCTTCACGAAGTCGTTCGCCGGGCGCTTGAGGATCTCCTCCGGTGTCGCGAGCTGCTCGAGCACGCCGCCGACGTTCAGGATCGCGATGCGGTCGGCCATGATGATGGCCTCGTCGACGTCGTGGGTGACGAACACGATGGTCTTGCGCAGCCGGGCCTGGATGTCGAGGAACTGTTCCTGGAGGCGGGCACGAACGATGGGGTCGACGGCGGCGAACGGTTCGTCCATCAGCATGATCGGCGGGTCGGCGGCCAGCGCCCGCGCGACTCCGACGCGCTGGCGCTGGCCGCCGGACAACTCACCCGGGTAGCGGGCGAGGAGCTCCTCCTGCAGATCGAGCAGCGCCGTCAGCTCCCGGACGCGCTCCGCGATCCGGCTCGTGTCCCAGCCGAGCAGCCGCGGGACCGTCCCGATGTTGTCCCCGATGGTCCGGTGGGGGAGCAGGCCGACGCTCTGGATCACGTAACCGATGCCGCGGCGGAGTTCGACCGGGTCCATCTCGCCGGTCTCCCGCCCGCCGATCGAGATCGATCCGGACGTGGGCTCGATGAGGCGGTTGACCATGCGAAGTGCCGTCGTCTTCCCACAGCCGGACGGCCCCACCAGGACGAGCGTCTCGCCCTCTTCGACGTCGAGTGACAGGCCGCCGACGGCCGGCGCGGAGGCGTTCGGGAACCGCTTCGTGACGTTCCGCAGGGAGATCATGGTGGTCGCCATCGGCCTCATCGCGCGTCGCCGTGGCCCGCTACGCTGGAGCCTGACGCTGCCGGGGAATCTTCTCATCCCGGCGGCGAATGGGGCCACGCGGACGCGGAACGGGAGGCACACGTGACCGACGAGATGCAGCACCGCATCAGGACCTGGTGGGACGAGGACGCGCGGACCTACGATCGCTCGCCGTCCCACGCCGCGTCCGACCCCGTCGAGGCGGCGGCGTGGCGCGCGGTGCTCGACCGATACCTCCCACCGCCGCCGGCGAAGGTGCTCGACGTGGGCGCCGGGACGGGAGCGTTGTCGCTGCTGGTCGCCGACCTCGGCCACGACGTCACCGCCCTCGACCTGTCGGCCGGGATGCTGAAGCGACTGGAGGAGAAAGCGTCCGCGCGCGAACTCAGGGTCGAGATCGTCAACGGCCCCGCGAATCAACCGCCACCGGGTCCGTTCGACGCGATCGTCGAGCGGCATCTGCTGTGGACGATCCCCGACCCGGGGTCGGTGCTCGCGGCGTGGCACGCGGCCGCGCCCGCGGGGCGGCTGATCCTGTTCGAGGGCCTGGTCGCCGGCGGCCCGAGCGCTCGCCGGGTCCGCTCGTGGCTGGCCGAGGCCGTTCGCAAGGCGGCGAAGGTTCCCGACGACCACCACGCCGAGTACGACGCGGACATGATCGAGGCGATGCCGCTCGCGCGCCTATCCTCGCCCGAGCCGCTGATCCGCGCCGTCCGCGGCGCCGGGTGGCGGCGGGTGCGGATCGAGCGGCTGTCGAACGTTGAGTGGGCGCGCAGCTTGACGGGCGCCGAGGGCTTCGCGCACAAGCTCGAAGGCTGGGCGCAGTACGTGCTGGTGGCCGAGGCCTGAGTCAGGCCCCGGCGGCGAGGGCCTCCAGCGCCATGACGTAGCTGCGCCACCCGAAGCCCGCGACCACTCCGGCGCAGGCGCCCGCGACGAGGTCGACCTTGCGGAAGTCTTCGCGCGCGGAGGGATTCGACAGGTGCACCTCGACCGTGGGGATCCGGGTCGCCGCGACGGCGTCGCGGATTGCGACGCTCGTGTGCGAGTAGCCACCGGGGTTGAAGACGATTGCGTCGAAGTCTTTCGGCGAGGCCTGGATGCGGTCGATCAGCTCTCCCTCGGCGTTCGACTGCGCGAACTCGACGTCGACACCGAGCTCGGCGGCACGCTCGCGCACCTTCCCGTCGATCTCGGCGAGCGTGAGCGAGCCGTAGACCTCGGGCTCGCGGGTCCCGAGGAGGTTGAGGTTCGGGCCGTGCAGGATCAGCACCTTCACGACGCGACCCCCGTGCGCAGGAACGAGAGCACCGCACCGACGTCGGCGTCCTCGATCATCTCCGCTCCGCCGGGGGCAGGCACGATCACGACGGCCCGGCCGCCCCGGCGCTTCTTGTCCGAGGCCGTCCTCGCCAGGACGTCCGCCGCGTCGAGCCCCGGCGGCGCGCCGACGGGGAGTTCGAACCGGCGAAGAAGGGCCTCGAGCCGCTCGGCGGTTCCGGGTGAGGTCACCCCGAGGAATTCCCCGTAGCGGGACTCGGCGACGAGGCCGATCGCCACGGCTTCGCCGTGCGGGACGGCGTGCTCGGTCGAGGCCTCCACGCCGTGGGCGATCGTGTGCCCGAGGTTCAGCGTGTGCCGGAGCCCGAGATCGCCGGGGTCCTCGCCGACGTAGGCCGCCTTCATCCTCACCGCTTGCTCGACGAGCCACCCGAGATTCGTTGGCAGGCTCCGCTCGTCCAGCGGGGCCGTCTGCAGCAGGTCGAGCACGAGCGGCGAGGCCGTCGCCGCCATCTTGACGATCTCGGCGAGGCCGCCGCGGAGGTCGCGCGCGGGCACCGTCTCGAGGGCCGCGGGGTCGGCGAGCACGAGGCTCGGGTGGTGGAACGCGCCGACCGAGTTCTTCGAGCCGCCGTGATCGATCGCGGTCTTCCCGCCGAGGCTCGCGTCGGCCATCGCGAGGAGCGTCGTCGGGACGTTGACCAGGGGGATCCCGCGCGCGTAGGTTGCGGCGACGAACCCGGCAGCGTCCAGACCGCCGCCGCCGCCGACGGCGACCACGACACAGGTGCGGTCGACGCCGAGCGCGACGAACCGGGCCCACAGCTCCGAGGCCACCTCGACGCTCTTCGCCGCCTCGCCGGGCGGGAGCGGGAACCGTTCCACGACGAGGCCTTCCGACGCAAGGGAAGCGGCGACACGGTCGCCCAGGGGTGTGTCGACGGAACGGTCGGCCAGCACGAGTACCCGGTGCGCGGCGGGAACAGCCGCACGCACCTCGGCGCCGGCCTTGTCAAGAGTCTCGCCGACCACGACGGGATACGTTCCCGCTGGGCCGTCCACGGGAATGCGCACCGCGGCACTCTCGCCGGCCGCCTCGCGGTACCGGGCGGCGAGGGCGGCGCCGACCCCGGCGACGTCGAGCCCGGTCGTGTCGAGCGCCGGGCCCGCCCGCTCATAGGCCGCCGCCCGCTCATCGAGCAACGCGCGCGCATTGGCAACGGAGTCACCGTCGAGCAACGGCCGTCCGCCGGTCGCGCCGACGCGGCGAACGATCTCGTCGGGCTCGCACGTCAGCACCGCGACCGCGGCGCCCTGCGCAATTCGCGAGAACGAGGCGGCGTCCAGCACGGCGCCGCCGCCGGTGGCGACGACCGACCCCGACAGCCGCGCGGCGTCGGCCACGGCGGAGCGCTCGAGCGCACGAAACCCGGCCTCGCCGGCGTGCGCGAAGATGTCGGCCACGCTCGCTCCGGCGCGCTCGGCGATCACCTCGTCGAGGTCCACGAAGGGCAGGCCCAAAAGGCGCGAGGCGTACCGGCCGGAGGACGACTTCCCCGTACCCATGAAGCCCGTCACGACGAGGTTCGGGCGGCCCTTCGGAAGCGGGGGGGCGGGAAGGTGCGTCGTCTTCACCCGTCGATCTCCTCTTCGACGGGGCCGGTTGTGGATGTCGTCGCGGGGGGTGCCGCGGCGGGGCCGTTCGAGGGGAACGCCGCCGACTCGGTCGCGAGCACCGCGTCGCGGGCGGCGAGCATCGCGTCGAGCCGGTCTGCGCCGAAGCGTTCGGTCAGGGCGTCGGCGAGCACCCAAGCGACCATCGCCTCTCCGACGACGGCCGCGGGAGCGACGGCGCACACGTCCGAGCGCACGTACGGCGGATCCGCCGTCGCGCCGGTCGCGAAGTCGACCGAGGCGAGCTCGGCGCGCACCGACGACAGCGGCTTCATCGCCCCGCGAAGGACGACCGGCTCGCCGTTGGTCATGCCGGCCTCGAGCCCTCCCGCCCAGTTCGTCGCGCGCCGCAGGCGGCCATCCTCGAGGGCGATCGGGTCCTGTACCTCGGTGCCGGGTCGCCGGGCGGCGTCGAACGCCGCCCCGACCTCCACTCCTTTCACCGCATGGATGGAGCAGATCGCCTGCGCGAGCCGGCCGTCCAGCTTGCGGTCCCAGTGGACGTGCGAGCCGAGGCCGGGGGGAGCGCCGAGCGCGAACACGACGAACACCCCGCCGAGCGTCTCGCCTTTCTCCCTCGCGGCGTCGATCGCGGCGCACATGGCGCGCCCGGCGTCGGGGTCGGGGCAGCGGATGGGGTCGTCGGCCGCGGCGGCGGCCAGCGCCGCGAGCGCCGAGCCGTCGAGCGCGGGCAGGTCCACTTCCATTCGCTCGGCGCCGACATCGGTGACGAAGCTGCCGAGCCGCACGCCGAAGGCCCCGAGGAGCTCGCGGGCGAGCGCGCCCGCCGCGACGCGCGCCGCCGTCTCGCGCGCGCTCGCCCGCTCGCGCACGACCCGGAAGTCTTCGTGGCCGTACTTCCACCGGCCGGCCAGGTCGGCATGACCCGGGCGGGGCGCCGTGAGCGGCTTTGGCTGCGCCGGTTGGTTGGCGAAGTCCTTGTTGACGATCCGGATGGCGACCGGGGCGCCGGTCGTGCGGCCGCCGGCGACGCCGCTCACGATCTCGCCGTGGTCGCGTTCGATCTTGGTCGACCGCGCGCCGCGGCCGTACCCCTGCTGGCGCCGAACGAGCTCGTGGTCGAGCCGGTCGACGGACACCTCCACGCCCGCGGGAAGCCCTTCGACGACGACCACGAGCTCGGGACCGTGGGACTCGCCGGCGGTGAGGAAGCGGAGCACGGCTAGCCCACGTCCCCGGCTCGGGCGACCGGGCCCCCTGCGGCCCCTGCGTACAGATTGGTCGTATCGTTCGCGAGCACCGCATACGCGGCCGTCCGCATCACCTCCACCGGAGCGGCGTCGCCGGTCCACAGCTCGAACGACGCGGCGCCCTGCTCGATCAGCATCTCGATGCCCTCGACGACGGGGCAGCCTGCAGCCTTCGCCCGCCGCAGAAGCGGGGTTCGCCACGGCCGGTAGATGAGGTCGAACACCGTCGGCCGCGGGTCGAGGGTCTCCAGCCGCACGTCGTCGGGGAGGGGAGAGGCGCCCGGCATAGACGGGTCGCCCAGCGGCGTGGCGTTGACCAGCAGATCGGCGCCCGGCAGCAGCGCCGAGAGCAGGTCCGGGCCGCCCGCGTGCGCGATGGTGCCGGTCGGGCCCGCGGGAAGTCGCGACGTCAGCTCCCTCGCGAGACGCTCGCCGGCGGAGCCGTTCCTGCCGATGATGTCGACGCGCGCTCCGCCGCCGGCCAGGGCCGCCGCCACCGCGCGCGTCGCCCCGCCGGTTCCCAGGACCACGGCACGACGAACGGGCTCCGGCCGGACCCGCTCGAGCGCCGCGAGGAAGCCGTGGCCGTCGGTCGACTCGCCGACGACACGACGGCCCGCGCGGACGACGGTGTTGACCGTCCCGCTCGCCGCCGCCGACGCCGCGACGTCGTCGACGAGGTCGGCCACCATCTGCTTGAGCGGCCGCGTCACGTTCATCCCCTCGAAGCGCCCCCGAAGGGCGGTCCATGCCGACGGGAGCTCGTCGCTGCCGACGCGGTGGGCGACGTAGTCGGCGTCGACCCCGACCGCGAGGAACGCCGCATGCTGTATGGCCGGCGAGACGCTGTGCGCGACGGGGTCGCCGATCACCGCGAAGTGCCGCGTCCCGCTCACCGCAGCCCCTGGAGCGTCGCCATGAAACCGGGGAACGAGTCGCCGACCGTCTGCATGCCGGCAACGCGCACGGGACCCGAGGCGACGAGGGCCGCGACCGCGAACGTCATTGCCATCCGGTGGTCGCCGGCGGCGGTCACATCGCCGGCGTGCAGCGGCGTCGGCCCGTTCACGACGAATCCGTCGGGCAGTTCTTCGACGTCGGCACCGAGCGCGCGAAGCCCCGCCACCAGCACCGCGATACGGTCGCTCTCCTTCACCCGAAGCTCCTCCGCTCCACGTACCTCGGTCGTGCCCTCGGCCTGGGTCGCGAGGAGCCCGAGCAGCGGCAGTTCGTCGACCATGGAGGGTATCTCGGCGGCGCCCACCCGCGTGCCCTGCAGGGGTCGGTGCCGGATCCGGATGACGCCGATCGGCTCGCCTTCCCGGGCGGCGTCGCCAGACTCGTCGCCAGACTCGCTCACGGTCTCGATCGTTGAACCCATGCGGCGCAGCACGCCCAGCAGCCCCGTTCGCGTCGGGTTCAGCCCGACGCGAGCGACGGTCAGATCCGACCCGGGAACCATGGCGGCGGCCACCAGCAGGGGAGCGGCGGCCGAGGGGTCGCCCGGTATCGTGAGCTCCAGGGCCTCCAGCCCCCCGGGGTCCACCCGCACGCTGCGCGGCCCGTCCCCGCCGACCGACTCGACCACGCGGGCGCCCATCGCCCGCAGGAGGCGCTCGGTGTGGTCGCGCGAGGGAACCGGCTCGATCACGGTCGTGGGCCCCGAGGCCCGGAGTCCCGCCAGGAGCACCGCCGACTTCACCTGCGCGCTGGCGACGGGCAGCTCGTACTCGATGCCGTGCAGCGAGCCGCCGCGCAGCCCGATCGGCGGAACGCCGCCGGCTGCGGTGGCGACGGTCGCCCCCATCGCGCGCAGCGGCTCGGCCACGCGTTCCATCGGGCGCACCATGAGTTGCGGGTCGCCGGTCAGCACCACTTTCAACGGGAACCCGGCGAGCGCGCCGCTCAGCAAGCGCATCGTCGTCCCCGACCGGCCGCAGTCGAGCTGCCCGTCCGGCGCGGCCGGTCCTCCGTCGCCCCACCCCGTGACGCACACCACGTCGCCGTCCTCTTCGATCTCGGCGCCGAGGCCGCGCACCGCGGCGATCGTCGAGCGGCAGTCGCCGGCGGGGGAGTAGCCGCGGAGGACGGTCGTCCCGGTCGCGAGAGATCCAAGGATGGCACCGCGGTGCGAGATGGCTTTGTCCGCGGGAACCGAGGCCGTCCCGCGGAGCGGGCGCGTTGCGGGGAGGACCTCGGTGTCCTTGGTGTCCTTCATCGTCACGCCACCGCCTCACGCGCGGCGCGGCAATCCGCGAGTGCGACCTGCAACTCCGCCAGGCGGTCGTCCTCGAGCACCCTTCGCAGAGGGAGGAGCGCGGTCCCGATCAGCTCGTCGATCGCCCGGCGCACCTCGACCCGGTTCGCCTCCAGGAACCCAGCCACCATGCCGGGGTCCCCAACCGCCAGTCGCGTGGCACCGAGGTAGCCGGTCGAGGCGAGGAGGCGAACGATCTCGCCGTCGCGCTCGGCGAGGCCGCCGACCATCAAAGCGAGCGCGGCGGCCATGACGTGCGGCAGATGGCTCGTCCGCGCGACCACGCGGTCGTGGGTCGGAGCGTCCATCTCCACCGGCACGGCCCCGACCGCCGCAACGAGCGCCCGGCCGCGCCGGAGCGCGGTGTCGTCCTCGCGAACGGAACACAACACGAAGGTCGCGCCGATCAGCAGCGTGGGGTCCGCCCCGGCGGGCCCCGGCCGCTCGGTGCCTGCGATCGGGTGGCCGCCGAGCGCGTGCGTGCGTGTGGGGAGTCGTCGCATCTGTTCGACGATTGCGGCCTTGGCGCTCCCCGTGTCGATCACGAGCGTGTCGCTCCCGACCGCCGCTCCAAATTGGTCAAGCCACTTTACGATCTCGCCGACCGGGAGGGCGAGCACGATGGTGTCGGCCGACAGCACGTCGTCGGCGTCCGCGGCGACGCGCTGCCCGGCGCCGCGCTCGAGGCTCGCCTCGAGCGCGGCGCCGTCGCGGTCGAACAGGGCGACCTCGTCCACCCCTGCACCGGAGCCGGCTCCGGTCAACGCCATCCCGAGCGCCGTCCCGACCTGGCCGGTGCCGACGATGGCGACGCGGCCGGGCCGGGACCCGGCAAAGCCGTCCGGGGCGCTCACGCGGCGCCCCGCCCGATGGCCTCGGCGACGCGCCGGACCTCGGCCACCAGCTCGGCGAAGCCCTCCGGATCGAGCGACTGGGCGCCGTCGGACAGCGCCTCGGAAGGGTTCGGGTGCACCTCGATGAGCAGCCCGTCGGCGCCCGCCGCGATGCCGGCGCGCGCGATCGCCGGGACGAAGTCGCGGCGCCCGGCCGCGTGGCTCGGATCGATCACGACGGGAAGCGAGGACAGGTGCTTCAGCACCGGCACGGCGTTGATGTCGAGGGTGAACCGGGTCGCCGTCTCGAACGTGCGAATGCCGCGTTCGCACAAGGCGAGGTTCTCGTTCCCCTCCGACAGGACGTACTCGGCCGCCTGCAACAGCTCCTCGACGGTGGAGCCGAGGCCGCGCTTCAACAGTACCGGGCGCCCTGAGGAGCCGGTGGCGCGCAGGAGCTTGTAGTTCTGCATATTGCGCGCGCCGATCTGCAGCAGGTCGGCGTGCTCGGCGACGAGCGGAACGTCCTCGGGCGAGATGACTTCGGTGACGACCGCCATGTCGTGGTCGTCGGCGACCTCGCGGAGCATCACAAGACCCTTCTCGCCGAGCCCCTGGAACGAATAGGGGGACGTCCTCGGCTTGAAGGCGCCGCCGCGCAGGACCCGGACGCCGGCCTCGGCGACCGCTGCAGCGGCCGCCTCGAGCTGCTCCCTGGTTTCCACCGCGCACGGGCCCGCCATCATGAGCACGTCCGGGCCGCCGAGGTGGGCGCCGTTCGGGAGCTCGATCACGCGTTCCGCCGGGTGGAAGTCGCGGCTGGCGAGTTTGTACGAATGCAGGATCCGTACGACGCGCTCGACGCCTTCGAGCACCTCGAAGGTCTCGGGCTCGACGGGGCGCTCGTCGCCGATCACCCCCACAATCGTGCGCTCCGATCCCTTCGAGATATGCGAGCGGAACCCGAGGGCCTCGATGCGAGCGAGCACCAGCTGCAGCTGGGCCTGAGTCGCGTGCGCCTCCATGACGATGATCATTCGTGCCTCCTCTAGGCTGGGGACGGTCCGGGCTGGAAGGTTGCGGGCGCGAGGTCGGGACGAAGCACCGACGCGTCGCGCAGGTACACGTGCTGGATCTGGGACTGCGCAAGAGTCGTGTTGACGAGGAGCAGGACCCGCAGGCACCGGGCCACCCGGGCATCGCCCCCGTGCTCGCGGACCATGAGAAGCGGGACGAGGTCCCAGCCGGCGGCGCGAGCCGCCGCGGCGGGGTTCTCGCCGGCGAGGTCGTCGTCGAGGGTGAAGATCGCGGCAGCGACGTCCTCCGGGCCCACGCGGTTCGCCTCGAGCATGCGCTCGAGCAGCTCGGCCGTGGCAGTGGCCGTCGTGACCCCGCCGGGCGCGTCGACCGTGGTCGCCCCGCGCACGCCTCGGCAGGCGGTGCTGGCCTCTGGCATCGCTTCTCCTCGGTTCCTTTCCGCAACGAAAAAGGCGCGGAGCCGGGCTCCACGCCTTCCGTTTTCTGCTCGTCTGTTCGGGGCTTACCCGACGGCGCCGGCCACGGAAGGCGTGCGCGAATACGCCCAGAAATAGAACCCGAAGCTCTGGGTCGCCGTGCCGCGAACGGCCTTCCGCCGGTTTGCCATCAGACCCACCATCTTGAGGGGCGATCGCGCCGCCGTCAAGGGGGATCTTCGGGATGCCCTCCGGCCTAGCATGATCGGGCGTGGCGACGACCGGGAACGAGGGGCACGTGGAACGGACGAGCTGCCTGCTATGCGGGCGCGCCACCTTCGATCCCCGCCGCGGGGAGGGCACCTGGGCCCGGGGGGTCGCCGGGGGCCGCCAGGTGCTCATCTGCCCAGAGTGCCAGCGAACCAGGCCCCGCTGGAGCGAGGGCCTGGACCGTTGCCGGTCATGCGGCGCCGCGCGCCTGTCACTGGTCCTGGGGGACGTCGTGTGCCGAGCCTGCGGGGCCATCGAGTGGCACTGAGCAAGCTCGCCGTGCCGGGCTGAACCAAGGGCGAAGGCACGTCGCGCAGAATCCGCTCAGGTCGGATGCGGATTCCGGGTCAATCACCTACGCTTATGCTTGGGACATCGCGTGAGGAGGATCGAATGCTTGGAATGCTCGGGCCTGAGGACATGGGCGTGGTTCTGGTCGTGGCGGCGGTCGTCGCAGTCTTCACCTTCGGGAGCTCGAAGATCCCTCAGCTGGCACGATCGCTGGGAGAGGCCAAGAACGAGTTCAAGAAGGGTCTGAGCGAGCACTCCGACGAGCAGCACTCCGACGAGGGGCACCCTGACGAGCAGCGCCCCGACGTGGAGCAGTCGTCGGCCCGGGCCGACTCCCAGAACAACGGGTCAGCGCCCCAGTCCTAGCCGCAACCATCGCGCACTCCGACAGCGACAGCTGGTCCCTGCGGCCGCCCACTTCGACGTCCGAACGAACCTCCGCTACAGGGTGAACCGGGCGATGTTCATGCTGGTCGTGCCGGGAGGACCCGCCGGTACGCACGTGGTCACGCCGTCGGGGGTGCAGATCTGATCGAACGAACCCGCCAGCCACAGGTACGTGGGGTTCACCAAGAGGGTCCAGCCCGCGGTGAAGTTCAACGAGTCGGGGAGCAGGTGCGGAGCCCAGCAGAAGTACTTGATCGTCGGAGCGGTCGACAGGTTGATCTCGGCGAGCCCGTGCGCCGACACGCCCGAACAGATCTGCTCGGACTTGTGGGCCGTGCCGAAGTGGCCGCTGATGAAGAGCCCCGCGCCGTCCGGCGACAGGGCAGTGCTCTCGACGTTGCCGGTGGTCGATCTCCGCCAGATCTGATCGCCTACCGGGCCGTCGTCCAGGCGGAAGGCCGCCGCGAAGTTTGGACCGGCACCGAACCCGCCGTAGAGCGTCGTTCCGTCGGGGGACGGGGTGAGCGACCATGCCGTCATCGGCACGGGGATGACGCCGGCGGGAATCGTCCAGGCGTTGACGATGGGTGAGGCGCCGACCGGGTTCAGTCGCGCGACCGCCTCGCGCGGGTAGGTCGTCCCGCCCTCCGTGATGGACTTGAACGAGCCCCCGGCGAAGATGCTGTTGCCATCGGCCGCCCACACGAGCGTCCGGACCGTGTTGTCGGCCTGCGGATCCCATGTCGTGTCGACGCTGCCGTCGGGGTCCAACGCCGCGAGCCGGCCCGCGGGCTTGCCGTTGATGCGCTTGAACGGGCCGCCGATATAGATCTTCGTCACGACGTCGCCGCTCGATGCGAGGAGGACCGTGTCGACCTGGTTCGCGATATTCTCCGAGATCGGTTGGAGGGCACCGGTTCCCGTGTCGAAGGCAGCAAGGTTCTTCCGCGTCTCGCATGCAGATCCCACTGGGGAGGGGCACGCCAAGGCGAACTTGCCCACGACGTAGAGAGTCGAGCCATCCGGCGACAGCGCCATCCCGTTGACCGTGCCGGGTTCCGTGCCGTTCGACTCGAACACCTGCGGAGTCCAGCTGGGGTCGCCGAGGCACGTCGCCTCGTCGAACCGCGCCAGGCTCACGGGGAAGTAGGGGTGCTCGCCGCTCTGGCCAACGCGGGAGAACTTGCCGCCGACATAGAGAGTGGAGTGGTCCGAAGTTTCCACGAGCGAGTACACCTTGCCGCGGACGGTGTCACAGCCGGTGTCGGGGGTCATCCCCGGGGTCACCCCGAGCGCGAGGGCCGGGGCCATGCCCAGAGCAAGGAGACCGGTAATCACGGCGACGGCCAGGACCGACAGGATCCTTCTTCGGTGGATCATGTGCGTCTCCCTTCTGAAGGATCCGTCGGTGCCCGCGGCCGAGCCGAGCATACACAAAAGCGCTATACGGTCGAAGACGCCGCGCGCTCAGGCTGGAAGTCCCGCGGTTCTTCACGACGCCCGGAGATTTCGGCGAGGACTCTTGGTTGCCATTCCAGGGAGGGGCACCGGTCTCACTTGGGTCTTTGAGGGGCTGGCTCGGCACCGTGAAGCGTGCCTGTTCGAAGGAGTCGGCTACATTGGGGTCATCGGCGAAAGGGCGGGCACGTGAGCGTCATCTCCATCCGGCAGTTGACCAAGGTCTTCGCCGGTCCGCCGCGGATCGCCGCGGTCGACGGGATCGACCTCGAGGTGGGGGCCGGCGAGACCTTCGGCCTGCTGGGGCCGAACGGGGCCGGGAAGACGACGACCGTCGGGATCTGCACCACGCGGGTCCTTCCGACCTCCGGCAGTGTGCACGTGGCCGGCATCGATGTCACCGCCGACCCCGTGGCGATCAAGAAGTCCATCGGCGTCGTGACGCAGTTCAACACGCTGGATCGCCAATGCACGGTGTGGGAGAACCTGTATCTGCACTGCCGTTTCTTCGGGATGGGACCGGGCCCCGCACGCCAGCGCGCCGACGAGCTGCTCGGGCGATTCCGGCTGACCGAGCACGCGCAGCTGCTGCCGGCGGCACTGTCGGGGGGCATGGCGCAGCGGTTGCAGGTGGCCAGGTCGCTGGCGCACCGGCCGAGCGTGCTGTTCCTGGACGAGCCGACCGCGGGCTTGGATCCGCAGAGTCGATTGGCGCTGTGGGAGATCGTCGGCGACCTCAAGCGGGACGGGGTGACCGTCCTCCTCACGACGCACTACATGGAGGAAGCCGACACGCTCTGTGAGCGCGTCGCGATCATCGACCACGGCAAGGTGCTCGTGTGCGACGAGCCGGCCAACCTGAAGCGGAGCCTCGGCGCCGAGACCGTCGTGGGGCTGCAACTCGACCGGGTGACCGACGACCTGCAGGCGGCGCTCCGTTCGCTCCCCGCTGTGGCGTCGGTGGAACCGGCGGACGGGGGACTTCGCGTGATGGCGGAGGCCGGGGACGGCGTGGTGCCGTCGATCGTGCAGGCGTCGCTCGGCTCGGGTCTGCGGGACATGTCGGTGACCGAGCCGACACTCGAGACCGTGTTCATCAGCCTGACGGGGAGGGAACTTCGTGAGTGACGCGACCGTGCTGCGGACGCCGTCCCCGGCCGTCGCCGGGGGCACGGACTCGGGCTTCGCCGCCGCCTTCTACGGCCTGATCGTTCGCGACCTGCGCGTGCTGCGGCGGAACCTCGGCGAGTTCCTCGGCCGGACGCTGATGCAGCCGTTCCTGTTCGTGTTCGTCTTCACGTACGTGTTTCCGAAGATCGGTCAGGGGTTCACGGGGCCGAGCGGAGAGACCTTCGCGACGATCCTCGTGCCCGGGCTGATCGCCGTCGCCATCGTGTTCACCGGGATCATGGCGGTGGGCCTTCCACTCTCCATCGAGTTCGGCGCGACGAAGGAGATCGAGGACCGCTTGATGGCTCCGCTCCCCGTGTGGGCGGTCGCAGTCGAGAAGGTGGTGTTCGCGGCGGGGCAAAGTCTGCTCGCGGGGCTGTGCGTGTTCCCCCTTGTCTATTTCATTCCGGCGACGCCGGTCTCGGTGCACGTGAGCAACTGGCCGCTGCTGATCGCGGTGATGTTCCTTGCCTGCATTCTCTCGGGCTCGCTCGGCCTGGTGCTCGGCACCGTCGTTCGGCCGGAGAAGATCGGGTTGATGTTCGCCATCATCGTGGTCCCGCTGACGTTCCTCGGCTGCGTGTACTACCCATGGGCGACGCTCGACCCGGTGCGCTGGCTGCAGATGCTGGTGCTGCTCAATCCGCTCGTGTACCTGTGCGAGGGGTTCCGGGCGGCGCTCACGCCGGCGCTCCCGCACATGCCAACCTGGGCGTTCCTGGGTGCGGCGGCCCTCGCGTGCGTCGTCCTGCTCTGGTCGGGGATCCGATTGTTCTACCGGCGTGTCATCACCTGAGGCCGTTCGCGTCGGAGAATGGGGTCGCACCGGATTCAGTTTCGGGCGCTTAGCTCAGCGGAAGAGCGCCGCCCTTACAAGGCGGAGGTCGGGGGTTCGAAACCCTCAGCGCCCACCAGTTATCCGCGCGGCCGCGACTTCACGCCTGCTCCCGCCGCGAGCCCAACGTTCGGCATCGAGGTCTTCGAGCGGACCGAGCCCGCCGACCCCAGCTGGACGGGTTGCCGTCCCGGGGCCGCATGTACGCTGAGGCCGAGACCGGCGTCAAGGCGCGACGACATGGGAAACCGGTGGGATCCGACGAGCTCATCCGACTGACGGCCGTCGAGGCCGTCCGGCTGTTGCGCGCCGGCGAGGTGTCGCCTGGGGAGCTG
>DASPTB010000197.1:0-7571 GCA_035623615.1 Actinomycetota bacterium | reverse complement strand
CCGGCGCCGTCGACAGGCGCGTCACCGCGTCCGGGAGCGACAGCAGGCCGGCGCCCACCAGGTCGGTGAGCACCAGCGAGAGCGCCGTCTCGAGGCCGGTCGTCCCCGGCGGCGCGAGGTCGAACTCCCGCTCCTTCTCCTCCGGCGCGTGGGGCGCGTGATCGGTGGCGACGGCGTCGATGACGCCCTCGGCAAGCCCGGCGCGGAGCGCATCGCGGTGCTCGCGGGATCGCAGCGGCGGGTTCACGCGCAGATTGGTGTCGTACCCGATCAGGTCCTCGTCCAGCAAGGACAGGTGGTGTGGCGTGACGTCGGCCGTCAAGCGCACGCCTCGCTCCTTCGCCCGGCGCGTCACCTCGACGGTTCGCTCGGTCGACGCGTGGGTGACGTGCAGGCGCCCGCCCGTCAGCCGCGCCAGGGCGACGTCCCGGGCCACCACGATCTCCTCGGCCTCGGGCGGGACCCCCGTCAGGCCGAGCATCGCCGAGTAGTGACCCTCGTGCATCTGCCAGCCGTCGGAGAGCTCCGCGTCCTGGGCATGCTGGGAAATCGCCACGTCGAACTGCCGCGCATACTCGAGCGCCAGCCGCATCAGCCGGGAGGACTGGACGCAGTTGCCGTCGTCGGTGAACAGCCGCACCCCCGCGTCCGCGAGCTCGCCCATGTCGGTGAGCTCCTCGCCTGCCAGCCCGCGCGTGATCGCGCCGGCCGGGTGCACATCGCAGAGCCCGGCCTTGTCCGCGAGGTTGTGGACCTCCGAGATCACGGCAGCGTTGTCGGCGACCGGGTCGGTGTTCGGCATCGCGCACACCGCGGTGTAGCCGCCCGCGGCCGCGGCCCGCGCGCCGGTCTCCACCGTCTCCTTGTGCTCGAACCCGGGCTCGCGCAGGTGCGCGTGCAGGTCGACGAGCCCGGGCCCCAGCACCAGGCCGGCGGCATCGACGACCTCCGCGCGCCCTGCCGAGACCTCCCGGCCGAGGTCGGCCACCTGTTCGTCCTCAACGAGCACGTCGAGGACCTCGTCCCGCCCCCCGGCGGGGTCGACCACGCGAGCGCCCCGGAACAGGACCCGGCTAGGCACGGGCCGCCTCCGCCTCCGCCTCGGTCTCCGGCTCCACGCTCGCGTCCGGAGCGGAGCGCGAACCCTCGCCGCCGAGGATCAGATAGAGGAGCGACATCCGCACCGCGATTCCGTTGGTCACCTGGTCGGTGATGACCGCGCGCGGCAGGTCGGCCACGTCGGAGGCGATCTCGACCCCACGGTTCATCGGGCCGGGATGCATGACGATGGCGTGCTCGGGCAGGGCGGCGACGCGCTGGCGGGAGAGCCCGTAGAGACGCGCGTACTCGCGCACGCTCGGAAAGAACTGCAGTCGCTGCCGCTCGCGCTGGACCCGGAGCATGTAGCAGACGTCGAGCTTCGGGAGGACGTCGTCGAGCTCGTGCGATATGGCGGCTCCCCATCCGACGGCCTCGGGGGGGATCAGGGTCGGGGGACCGACGAGCGTGACACTCCCTCCCATCTTCGTGACCGCGAGGGTGAGCGACCGCGCCACCCTCGAGTGGCGCACATCGCCGGCGATCGCCACGTTCAAGCCTTCGAACGCCGGGAAGTGCTCGCGGATCGTGAACAGGTCGAGGAGCGCTTGTGTGGGATGCTCGTGGGTCCCGTCGCCGGCGTTCAGCACCGACGCGTCCACCCACTTCGACAGCGTGTACGGAGCCCCCGACGAGGAGTGCCGAATGACGATCGCGTCGGCGCCCATCGCCTCGAGCGTGAGCGCCGTGTCCTTGAGGCTCTCTCCCTTGGACACCGACGAGCCGCTCGTCGAGAAGTTGATCACGTCGGCCGAAAGTCGCTTGGCGGCGAGCTCGAACGAGATCCTCGTTCGCGTCGAGTTCTCGTAGAAGAGGTTGACGACGGTGCGCCCCCGAAGCGCGGGAACTTTCTTGATGACGCGGGACCCCACCGCGCGGAAGCTCTCGGCCGTGTCGAGGATGCGGTCCACGTCCTGCCGAGACAGCTGCGAGATCGACAGCAGGTGCTTGTTCATGCGGGTCTCCCCTCGTGCTCGCGGACGACCACGCCGTCCTCTCCGTCCGTCTCGACCAGCCTCACGGCGACGTCCTCGTCCCTGCGCGTCGGCACGTTCTTGCCCACGTAGTCCGGCCGAATCGGGAGCTCGCGGTGCCCGCGATCGACCAGGACCGCGAGCTGGATGGACTGCGGGCGCCCGAAGTCGACCAGGGCGTCCATCGCCGCCCTGATCGTGCGACCGGTGAACAGGACGTCGTCGACCAACACGACGACCCGGTCGCTGATGTCGAAGGGGATCTGGGTCTCGTGCACCTCCGGGGCCTCGGCGCGCAGACCGATGTCGTCGCGGTAGAACGTGATGTCGAGGGCGCCGACCGGCACGGCAGGCGGTCCCTCGATGCGCTCGATCTCCCCGGCCAGCCGGCGGGCGAGATCGTCCCCCCGCGCGGCGATCCCGATCAGGACGACCGCCGCCGCTCCCTTGTTCCGCTCCAGGATCTCGTGGGCGATCCGGGTCACGGAACGCCGGACCTCGGCCGCGTCGAGGAGGTAGGTGTGCCCGGCGCCGCTCACGGGCGGCCGCCGGCAACAAGAACGCCCCGCGCGCGGCGCGGAGCGTACGTGGTCGACACCTCGTCCTCGTCTCCCTTCCCGGCCTCACGGGACCGGACTTAAAGGGGGGAAGCTGCTGAGAAAAGAATAGACGCCGGGCCGGTGCTGTCAACTCGCGACCTCAACTCGCGCCCCGCGCCCTCGCGCCGTCCGGCGCCGCTGATAACGTCCCGCGTGGTGACCGAACGAGACCGGGCCATCGGATGCATCCTGGGACTCGCCCTTGGCGACGCCCTCGGCGCGCCGTTCGAGTTCATGCGCGCCTCCGAGCTCCCCCGTCCCCTCCCGGTCCTGGAGCGGCCCTGGATGGGCCTGCCCCCCGGCACCACCACGGACGACACCGCGATGGCCATGAACCTGGTCGACAGCCTGCTCGCGTCGGGGAGCCTCGACACGCGGGATCTGGCCGCACGCCACGTCGCCTGGTTCCGCACCGGACCACCCGACGTCGGGAGCCAGACGGCTCGTGTGCTCGTGCGTGTGAGCGAGGGCGCCGTCGCGGAGGACGCCGCGGAGACGCTCTGGCGACTCCGCGGTTCGGAGGTCTCGGCCGGGAACGGATCGGTCATGTACTGCGCGCCGCTGGGGGTCGCCTACGCGCACCGCCCGCGCGAGCTCGCTCGGCTCGGGCCGCGCCTCTGCGCAGTGACGCACTACGACGGGCGGTGCAAGACGGCGGTGGTGGCCGTGACGCAAGCCGTGGGGGCGCTCGTCCGCGGCGAAGGGCGAGCGGGAGCGGCCGAGGCGGCGCTGCGCGTCTCGGCCGAGCTCGAGGGCGGCGAGGAACTCGAGTTCCTGGTCGAGGCGGTCGGGCAATCGCGCCCCATCGACGGCCCCGATCAAGGGTTCTGTCTGTACGCCGCGGCGGCCGGGCTCCAGGCCCTCGCGAACGGGTGGGACTTCGAGGCCGGCCTCCTTCGCGTGGTCGCCCTCGGGGGCGACACCGACACGAACGCGGCGGTCGCCGGTGCCCTCGTCGGCGCGGCCGTGGGCCAGGGAGCTCTGCCCGAGCGGTGGATCGCCCGGCTCGCCGGCCGCGATTCCATAGAGGAGCGCGCCGAACGCCTGGCCGACGTGGCCGCCGGGATGACTCCCGAGTCGCCGAGCACTTGACGGACGACCGTGGCCGGTAACTCCCTCTCGTTCGGATGCGCCGGCACCCCCGAGGACGGTCCCCATCGCCACGCGGGCAATCGGAGCCCGAAGAGCCTAGACTCCAGGGCAACGGGTGCCGGCCGCGAGGCCGACGAAACGAACGAAAGGAAGAGGCATGCCTGGGGCCCCTGAACTGCTTGTCATCCTCGCCATCGTCTTCCTGGTATTCGGCGCGTCCCGTCTCCCCAATCTCGCCCGATCGCTGGGCAAAGCGAAGACGGAGTTCCAACGGGGACTGAAGGAAGGGTCCGAGGAAAAGCCCGCCCAGCCAGAGCAACCCCCCGCCGACGCCGACAAGACCTCCGACGGCGCCCAGTCCTGACTCAGGCTCCGTCCGCGTCCGAATCCGCCGTACCGTCCTCGCGCGCGATCCGCCCCAACACGCCGTTCACGAACCCTCCCGACGCCCCCGTCGACAGCTCCTTGGCCGCCTCGACGGCCTCGTTCACCGCCACGGGGGCAGGAACCCCGGATCGAAGCTCGTAGACGGCCATCCGCAGGATGGTCCGGTCGACCGCCGCCATCCGGGCGACGGTCCAGCCCTCCGAATGGGCCCCGAGCGCGGCGTCGATCTCGGGCAGGTCGCGCTCGACCCCCGCCACGAGCTCGCTCGCGTAGTCGGGCACCTCTCTGCCGGCATCCCGCCAGCCGCGCAGGACGTCCCCCGGCGGCGCGCCGGTCACGTCCGCCTGATAGAGGATGTCGAGCGCCGCTCGGCGGGCCGCGCGGCGACGACGGTGCCCCGTGCCGGCGCGGACGTCCGAACCGCCGTCCGCGCCGGTGCTCACGCTACTTCTCCCGCGTGAGGTACTCGCCGGTGCGGGTGTCGACCTTGATCCTGTCGCCGTCCTCGACGAAGAGCGGCACTTGAACGACCAGGCCGGTCTGCAGGGTCGCCGGCTTGAGCGCGCCGCTGACCCGGTCGCCCTTCACGCCCGGATCGGTCTGCGCCACCGCGAGGACAACCGATGCCGGCAGCTCGACCCCCATCGGAGCGCTCTCGTGCAGGGCGACGGTCGCGGTCGCTCCCTCGGTCAGGTAGCCGGCCGCGTCGCCGACGATCGGCTCCGGGACGTGGTGCTGCTCGTACGAGTCGGTGTCCATGAAGACGAAGTCCTCCCCGTCGCGGTACAGGTACTGCATCTCGTGGCGCTCGACGATGGCGAGCCCCACGTCCACGCCGGCGTTGAAGGTGCGCTCGACCACACCGCCCGTCTTCAGGTTACGGAGCTTGGTCCGCACGAACGCGCCGCCCTTGCCGGGCTTCACGTGCTGGAACTCCACGACCTGGAACAGCGTTCCGTCCAGATCGAGCGTCATTCCCCGCTTGAAATCGTTGGTCGAGACACTCACAGGACGATCAACTCCTTCGGCGACGTCGGCAGGGGGCGAGGTCCGTCCTCCCCTACCTCCACCATGTCCTCGATGCGTACCCCACCAACGCCCTCGAGGTAGATCCCCGGCTCCACGGTGACGACCGCCCCCTCCGGCACCGTGTCCGTGCCGCCGCGGCGGAGGAACGGGCGCTCGTGGATCTCGAGGCCGACCCCGTGGCCGAGGCCGTGGGGGAAGGCCGGGCCGAAGCCGGCCTCCTCGATCGGCCCACGGGCTGCGGCGTCGACGGCGCCTTCGGTGGCGCCACCCCGCATGGCGTCGATGCCCGCCTGCTGAGCGGTCCGGACCAGCTCGTACACCTCCCGGAGCTCGCCCGAGGGCCTCCCGAGGAACACCGTGCGGGTCATGTCCGCGTGGTATCCGGCAGCGAGCGCCCCGAAGTCCATCTTCACGACGTCGCCCGCCTCGAGCGCTCGGTCGGTCGGGGCGTGGTGCGGCTCCGCCGCGGAGCTGCCGAACGCCACGATCGTCTCGAACGCCCGGTCGTCGGCTCCCAGCCCCCGCATGGTCGACTCGAGGTCGACGGCGAGCTCACGCTCGGTGACACCGGCACGCACGCGCTCCAGCACCTGCCCGAAGGCCGCGTCCGAGATCGCCTGCGCCTCGCGGATGCGGCGCAGCTCGTCCTCGTCCTTGGTCCGGCGCAGCGCCTCCACCTCGCCCCTCGTCGGGACGAGATCGCAGACCGCGCTCAGGTCCTCGTACCGGGCGACCGTCACGTCGGTCGCCTCGAAGGCCACCCTGCGCGCCCCGAGTCCCGCACATGCCTCGGCGAGCGCCGGCGCGAACTCGGCCAGGTAGACGCGGCGATCGGCGCCTTCCACCTCCCGCGACGCCTGCGTCTCGTAGCGCCCATCGGTGAGGAAGACGTCGCGCCCCCATGAGACCAGCACCTGGCCGTTGGAGCCGGTGAAGCCGGTCAGGTAGCGGACGTTCGGGTTCGACGTCGCCAAGAAGGCCTCGACGCCGAGCTCGCCGAGCCGCAGGCGGAGCCTGTCGCGGCGCGATTGGTGGTTCATCGGACCGGATGATACCGGCCCGGAAACGCCTGAGGCGCCCCGGTCGGGGCGCCTCAGCGTGCCGTCACCTGGTGCGTGCTAGGAGGGCATGCACAGCGTGAACGAAGCGTCTCCGTAGAGGAACCTGGCGCAACCCCCGCCCGCCGACGCGAGCTGGAAGCTGCCCGCGAACGTGTCGCCGACGGCAGGGACATACGTCACTCCGTCGACGGTCACCTTCACGTGCAGCTTGCCGCCCTGGTTGACCGTTCCGTGCAGGGACACAGAGTGGCCCGACACCGACATGGCCGACGCGTCCGAGGTGAAGCCCTGGGCGCCGCTGCCCTGCGTGACCGCGCCGGGCGTCGCGCTCGCCGTCGGGGCAGGCGTCGGGCAGATCACGCACTGGAACGGGTTGCGTCCCGTCGTCACGAGCACCGACTTCGGCGAGCCGTGGTGTCCGCTGCCCTGGCTCGGCTGCGGCGAGGGAACCGTCCCGGGAGCCGGCGCGCTCGGGAGCGCGGTCGGCGCCGAGGAGCTTCCGCCGTGGGTCAGAAAGAAGAACCCCGCGGCCGCCCCGACCAGCACCAGGATCCCCAACAGGAGCTGGTTCCGTCGATTCTTCAGCCATGCTTGCATCGTTCGCTCTCCTTCAGGCCCTAGCTCGAGGTGCTGCTGCTCGACGATGAAGTGGTGGTCGTCGTGCTGGACGATCCGCTGCTGCTCGAGCTCGAGGAGCCGGCAGGCTGCGAGCCGAACTTGCTGCCGGGCCCGGAGCTCGTGTCGGAGGTCCAGAAGTTGACCTGGATGACCGCCTGGAGTCCCGGCGCCTTGGACGGGATCCCGGAGCTCGTCTCACCGGCGCTGCTGCTCGGCCCGAGGTTCACGGACGTGATCTCGGCCGTGCGGCTCGCGGTCTCCAGGTGGTAGAGGAACTCCTCCACCGAGAAGTACTGCCCGTTGACCGTGATCGACAGCGGGATCTGAGAGACCGTCGGGTCGGTGAGCTCGGTCGGCTGGCCCGGAGCGATCTCGTAGAAGTCGACCCCTGACTTCTTCGCGACATCGCTCAGGAGCCGGATGAGCCCTGGGAGGTCGGCGGTGGGCGGAACCTGCACGTCGAACTTCTTCAGCTCGGCCCGCAGCTTGTCCGCCTGCTGCGCCAGACCCTCGAGCTCGGCCACCTTGTTGGTCAGATCGGTCTGCTTGGTCGTGGCCGCCTGCACCTGGGCCTGCGTGTCGCTGACCTCGTGCATCTTGGGCAGGATCAGCAGGACCGAGACCAGGACGGCCGCGACGGCTCCCACCGCCGCAACGAGGATTGGACCGCGACGGTTCATCACTTGCCTCCCGAGGTGACCTTTTGGCCGAGG
>DASPTB010000106.1:0-13978 GCA_035623615.1 Actinomycetota bacterium | reverse complement strand
GGCCGCGACCGCGGTGGCCGGCCGGCTCACGCACCCCGACGAGATCGGCGTCGAGCCGCCCGAGCTCGGCGATCCGCTCGACATCAGCGGGGTGGGCGTCAAGGCGCCCGTGGGGGCCGGTGAGGCGTCGTGAGCTTCGAGGGATCGGCGCACGTCTACGGCGACAACGTCGACACCGACGTCATCATCCCCGCGCGCTATCTCACCTCGACCGAGCCCGAGGAGCTCGCGAAGCACGCGATGGAAGACATCGACCCCGACTTCGTCGGCCGGGTGAAGCCGGGCGACGTGATCGTCGCCGGGCGCAACTTCGGGTCGGGTTCGTCGCGCGAGCACGCTCCCCTGGCGATCAAGGGCGCGGGGATCTCGTGCATCGTCGCCTCGAGCTTCGCGCGCATCTTCTATCGCAACGCCATCAACGTCGGCCTGCCGATCGTCGTCTGCCCGGGAGCGGCCGACGGCGCCGACACGGGCGACGCGTTTCGCGTCGACCTCGAGGCCGGCGTCGTCGAGAACGTGACGAAGGACCAGACGTTCCAGGCGAGCCCGCTCCCACCGTTCATGAAGGAGATCCTCGACGCCGGCGGGCTGATGCCGTGGGTCGCACGCAACATGGTCACGGAGAACGGCGGGTCGCCGTCGGTGGCCGTGCCGGCGAACGAGCCGGCGCAGGCGGACTGGAGACTCGATTGAGCGACGGCGGATCGGAGGGCGGCCTTCGCCGGCACCGCGTCGGCGTGATCGGCGGTGACGGCACGGGGCCCGAGGTGGTCCGTGAGGCGCTGAAGGTGCTCGACGCCGTCGGGGGCGCGGAGGGGTTCGCGATCGACACCGCGCCCTACGACCTCGGCGGCGAGCGCTACCTGCGGACCGGCGAGACGCTTCCCGACTCGGTGCTCGAGGAGTTGCCCACGCTCGACGCGATCCTGCTGGGCGCGGTTGGACATCCCGACGTGAAGCCGGGCATCCTCGAGCGAGACCTGCTGCTGCGGATCCGTTTCGAGCTCGATCAGTACGTGAACCTCCGGCCGGTGCGCCTCTATCCGGGCGTCCGCTCGCCCGTCGCCGACCTCGCGGCCGACGACGTCGACATGGTCTTCGTGCGCGAGAACTCGGAAGGGCTGTACACGGGCGCCGGCGGCTTCCATCGCCACGGCACGCCAGAGGAGGTCGCGATCCAGGAGTCGATCAACACGCGCCGCGGGGTGGAGCGCTGCGTCGAGTTCGCCTTCCGGCAGGCGGGCCGACCCGACCGTCGCGGGCACGTCACGCTCGCGCACAAGACGAACGTGCTGAACTACGCGGGCGATCTTTGGCAGCGGACGTTCGCCGAGATCGCGGCCGACCACCCGGGCGTCCGAACCGCCTACGTCCACGTCGACGCCGCGTGCATCTACCTGCTGGAGGACCCGAAACGGTTCGACGTGGTCGTGACCGACAACATGTTCGGCGACATCCTCACCGATCTCGCCGCCACGGTGCAGGGCGGGATGGGCGTCGCCGCCGGCGCCAACCTCAATCCCGACCCGGGCGGCGTTTCCATGTTCGAACCCATCGGCGGCACGGCGCCCGACCACACGGGCAAGGGAACGATCAACCCGATCGCCGCGATCGCCGCCGCCGGACTGATGCTCGAGACGCTCGGCGAATCCGGGGGCGCGGCGCGCATCGACGCCGGAATCCGCCTGGCCGTGTCGAAGATGCCGTCGATGCGCGCCGGGCAGATGGGCGCGTCGACGGCGGAGGTCGGCGACATGGTCGCGGAGGGAGCGCTCAATGCCTGAGCCGACGACCGCGCCGCAGGGCGGGACGACCGCGCCCGAGATCTACGACACGACGCTGCGCGACGGCGCCCAGCGGGCCGGCCTGCAGTTCAGCGTCGAGGACAAGCTGAAGGTGCTGCACGCGATGGACGCGATCGGCGTCCCGTTCGTGGAGGGCGGCTGGCCCGGCGCCAACCCACGGGACACCGAGTTCTTCCGCCTCGCGACTCAGGAAACGTTGCAGCACAGCACGCTCACTGCGTTCGGCATGACGCGGCGCGCCGGCGAGCGCGCCGACCAGAGCCCCGTCCTGCGCGAGGTACTCGACGCCGGCACCCCGGTCGTGTGCCTCGTGGGCAAGTCCTGGGACCTGCACGTGACCGACGCCCTGCGCACGACGCTCGACGAGAACCTCGCAATGGTCGGCGACTCGATCGCCCAGCTCGTCGCCGACGGCCGGCGAGCGTTCTTCGACGCCGAGCACTTCTTCGATGGCTATCGGCGCAACCCCGACTACGCGCTCGCGGTGCTCCGTGCGGCTGAGGATGCCGGCGCCGAGCGTCTGGTGCTCTGCGACACCAACGGCGGGGCGCTCCCCGACGAGGTGGATCGCGTGGTGCGCGAAGTCGCCGGAGTGACGAGGGTGCCACTCGGCGTCCACTTCCACAACGACGCCGGCTGCGCGGTCGCGAACTCGCTCCTCGCGGCGGAGGCGGGCGTGCTCCAGGTGCAGGGAACGGTGAACGGCTACGGCGAACGCTGCGGGAACGCCGACCTGGTTCCCATCATCGGCAACCTTGCCCTGAAGCTCGGCCTGGCGCCGCTCCCCGAGGAGAGCGTCGAGCGCCTCACCGAGACGGCGCACCTGGTCGGCGAGATCGCGAACATCGTCCCCGACCCGCACCAGCCGTTCGTCGGCCGCAACGCCTTCGCGCACAAGGCCGGGCTGCACGTATCGGCGATCGTCCGGCGGCCGGACGCCTACGAGCACATCACGCCGTCGGCGGTCGGCAACTCCAGCCACATCGTCGTGTCCGACCTCGCGGGGCGCGCCAACCTCGTGCGCAAGGCGGAGGAACTCGGCGTCCAGCTGCCGGAGGACGGCATCGCCGACGTGCTGTCCTCGCTCAAGGAGCTGGAGGCGCGCGGATACGCCTTCGAGGCTGCCGACGCGTCGCTCGAGCTGTTCTTGCGCCGCGCGACCGGCTGGCGCCACGAGCTGTTCACCGTGGAGTCGTTCCGCGTCATGGTCGAGGAACACGAGGCGAAGGGCGCGCTCGCCGAGGCGACGGTCAAGGCCCGGACGAACGGCGACCGCCACATTGCGACTGCCGAAGGGCACGGCCCCGTCGGCGCGCTCGACAACGCGCTGCGCCAGGCGCTCGGCACGACCTACCCCGAGCTCGAGCGGTTGAAGCTGACGGACTACCGCGTGCGCGTGCTCGACGGGACCAAGGGGACGGGCGCGGTCGTCCGCGTGCTGATCGAGACCACGGACGGCGAGCGCGAATGGACCACCGTGGGCGTGTCGGAGAACATCATTCAGGCTTCGTACGAGGCCCTCGCGGAGTCCTACACGTACGGGCTGCTGCTCGCCGGCCGCGGTGACATCACCGCGGCCGGCGGCGAGCGGTCGGCCTGAGGCCGGACCGCGGCCGGCGGCAGGCGGCCGGCGACTCCGGCGGGCAGTACGATGACGCGCGTGAGCCCCAACCTCCGCCTCGGCGCCGTCGCCCTGCTGTTCGTGGTCGCGATCGCGTTCGTCGGCGTCGCCGCGGCGACCCATGACGTCTGGCCACTGTTCATCGCGTGGATACCCCTCCTGACGGTCCCCTGGGTCCTGACGCGTCCCGAATGAGCGGCGCCCCCCGGGTGCGCGACGTCCCCGCGCCGCGGAAGGCGAGCGGGGTGATCGGGCCGGCGTTCGGGCGGATCTTCGCGTGGCCCTACCGGGCCATCCTCGCCGGACTTGCGCGGGCGGGCTTCCGCCCCTGGCACCTGACGCTCCTGTCGCTCGTCGGGAACCTCGCCGCCGGATGGCTGCTGCTCACGAACCGGCGGATCCTCCCCGCGTTCGTCCTCGCCTTCGCGGGCATGCTGGACGTCTTCGACGGCGGGCTCGCGAGGCTCCGGGGCGTCGCCAGCAGGACCGGCGCGTTCCTCGACTCCACGTGCGACCGCGTGGCCGACGTCGTCGTCTTCGGCTGCCTCTTCTGGTCGCTGACCGGCCAGGGCTCGGACACGGCGGCCGCGTTCGCGCTCGGCGCGCTGGTGACGTCCTTCATGGTGAGCGACCTGCGAGCGGAGGCCGAGGCGGCCGGACTCGCGCTGACCGAGGGCGCGGTCCAGCGGCTGGAACGCTACATCCTCCTGCTGCTCGGCCTTCTGATCCCGGGTGCGCTGCTGCCGATCCTGGTTCTGCTCACGGTGCTGGGCCTGGTGACGGCGGGTCAGCGCGGGTGGCTCGCCTGGCGCCGGCTGGGATAGTCAGGTTACCTGACCATCGCGTGGGGGCGCAAGGAGCGGCCGCCGGCTCACCGCCCGCTCCCTACGGCCGGTACGGCTCGATCGCGACGACCTCGTAGGTGAACGTGCCTCCAGGCGCGTCGTAGCTCACGCGATCGCCGATCCGCGATCCCGACAGCGCAGCGCCGAACGGTGAGGCAACCGTCACCGTTCTCGCTCCCGACGCCCGTTCCTCTGGCGCGTGGGCGAGCAGGTAGGTCTCGTCCTCCGGCTCGTCGTCGTCGAGCGGCCGAACGGTGACGAGTGTCCCCGGCTCGGCGGCGTCGCCGGCGGCGGCCTCGACGATCTCGGGATCCTTCAGCCGATGCTGCAGCTCGCGGATCCGGCCCTCCATCAACGCCTGCTCGTGCTTCGCCGACTCGTACTCCGCGTTCTCGCTGATGTCGCCGAGCTCACGCGCGTGCAGCAGGCGCTCCGCGATGTGGGTCCGACCCTCCGTCTGCAGCCGCTCCAGCTCCTTGCGCAGGCGCACGTACGCGTCGAGCGTCAGGCGCGCCGACGGCTCCTGGCCGGCCCGCCGCGGCGGCCGATCCGGAGGGAGGTAGCGTTCGTCGCCCGGTTCCAGTTCCACGGCACCGAATCTATCAACTGGGGCGTCTGGGCGAAGGGAAGCGTCGTTGACTCCCCCCGAGGCGGCCGGTAGCTTCTCTGAATGAAGGATTCCCCCTCGCTGGCGGCGCGGATGTCGCGCTTGGGTACCGAGTCCGCGTTCGAGGTGCTCGCGAAGGCTCGCGCGCTCGAGGCGAGGGGCCGCACCGTCGTCCACCTCGAGATCGGCGAGCCCGACTTCGACACGCCCGAACACGTCGTCCGGGCGGCGAAGGAAGCGCTCGACGCCGGCATGACGCACTACGTGCCCTCGGCCGGCCTCCCCGAGCTGCGCGAGGCCTCCGCCGATTTCCTGCGCCGGACGCGCGGGGCGGACTACGGGGCCGGCCGCGTCGTCATCACCCCGGGCGCCAAGCCCGTGATGTTCTACGCGATCCTCTCGCTCTGCGAGGAGGGTGACGAGGTCCTGTATCCCGACCCGGGCTTCCCCATGTACGAGTCGATCGCTCGGTTCGCGGGAGCGACGCCCGTGCCCGTCCCCCTGCACGAGGACCACGGCTTCCGCGTCGACCCCGAGGAGGTGGCGGCGCTCGTGACCGACCGCACCAAGCTGCTGATCCTGAACTCGCCGCACAATCCCTGCGGGAGCGCGCTGACGCGCGCGGACGTCGAGGCCCTGGCGAACCTCGCCGTCGAACGCGACCTGCACGTCTTGACCGACGAGGTGTACTGGGCCATCTCGTACGGAACGGAGCACGTGAGCATCGCCTCGCTCGACGGCATGGCCGATCGGACGATCCTGCTCGACGGGTGGTCGAAGACGTTCGCAATGACCGGCTGGCGCCTGGGCATGGCGGCGCTGCCCGAGCACCTGGTCGCTCCATTCACCCGGTTCATCGTGAACTCGGTCTCCTGCACCGCGGCGTTCACGCAGAAAGCGGCCGTCGCGGCGCTGACGGGCCCGTGGGACCCGATCGAGGCGATGGTCGCCGAGTTCGAGAAGCGCCGCAGCGTCATCGTCGACGGCCTGAACCGTCTGCCCGGTATCACCTGCCTCGAGCCCGGCGGAGCCTTCTACGCGTTCCCGAACGTGACCGGGCTCGGCGCGAGCTCGGCACGCGTGGCCGACCACTTCCTGAACGAAGCCGGCGTCGCCTGCCTCGACGGCGCGGGGTTCGGCGCGGGCGGCGACGGCTACCTGCGCCTCTCGTACGCGAACTCGATCGAGGCGATTCGCGAGGCACTCGACGCCATCGAGGCGTCGCTGCCATCCCTTTCCGCGTGAACCCGCAGGAACCAGGGCCTGAGGCCGATTCGAGAAGGCTCCGCGTCCTCGTCACCCGGGAGCTCCCCGACGGGGTCGTCGCCGCCCTGGCCGAGCGCTTCGAGGTCGACGTGTACCAAGGGCCCCGGGCGATGCCGCGTGAGGAGTTCCTGCGCGCGAGCGACGGCGCGGAGGGAATTCTCGCGCTCCTCACCGAGCGGATCGACGACGAGCTGCTCGACGCGGCGGGTCCGCAGCTCATGATCGTCGCCAACTACGCGGTCGGGTACGACAACGTCGACGTGCCGGCGTGCACGCAGCGCGGCGTGATGGTGTCGAACACACCGGACGTGCTGACGGAGACGACGGCCGACATGGCCTGGGCGCTCATGCTCGCCGCGGCCAGGCGGATCGGCGAGGGCGAGCGCCTGCTGCGGTCCGGCGACGCCTGGATCTGGGACCCGCGCATGATGCTCGGCGTCGACGTGCACGGGAAGACCCTCGGCCTCGTGGGCTTCGGCCGCATCGGGCGCGCCATGGCCCCACGAGCGGCCGGCTTCGGCATGCGCGTCCTCTACCACAGCGCGCACCGCGCGCCGGCGGACGTGGAGGCGGGCCTCGGTGTGGAGTGGCGCGCCGAGCTCGACGACCTGCTCGCCGACGCGGACTTCGTCAGCCTCCACGTGAGCCTGAACGACTCGACCCGGCACCTGATCGACGCCGCGCGACTCGCGAAGATGAAGCCGACCGCCGTCCTGGTCAACACGACGCGCGGACCGGTCGTCGACGAGGCGGCGCTGGCCGCGTGCCTCGCGTCGGGCGGCATCTTCGCCGCCGGCCTCGACGTGTTCGAGCGCGAGCCCGAGGTGACCCCTGCACTGCGGGCGCTCGACAACTGCGTCATCGTCCCCCACTTGGGAAGCGCCACGGTCGACACGCGGCTGGCCATGGGGATGGTCGCCGCCGACAACGTCATCGCCGCGCTCGCGGGCCGCCGTCCTCCGACGCTGGTGAACGAGGACGTCTGGGAGGCGGCGAACCGGCGTCGCCCGCGAGGCTGACCCCGGGTATCCTCCGGGCACCACGCACACAGCGGACGTACGAGGGGGAACCGACGTGGGACGGCTCGACGGCAAGGTCGCGCTGGTGACGGGCGCGGCCGGCGGGATCGGGAGGACGGCGGCCGAGCGTTTCGCGGCGGAGGGCGCCGAGGTGATGCTCGCCGACGTGCTCGACGAAGAGGGCGAGTCCGCGGCGGCCGCGATCCGTCAGGCGGGAGGCTCGGCCGCGTTCGTGCACGCCGATGTGACGCGGGCATCCGACGTGGACGCGATGGTCGCGGCAACGGTGGAGCGCTTCGGCCGGCTCACCGTGCTGTTCAACAACGCCGGCGTATTCCTGCCGGGCGACGACTCGGTCACGACCACGCCGGAGGACGTGTGGGACCGTGTGATCGCGATCAACCTGAAGGGCGTGTTCCTGGGCTGCCACGCGGCGATCCCGGCGATGCTCGTCGCCGGCGGCGGGTCCATCGTCAACATGGCGTCCTTCGTCGCGCTCATGGGTGCCGCGACGCCACAGATCGCCTACACCGCGTCGAAGGGCGGCGTGCTCGCGATGACGCGCGAGGTGGCGGTCGAGTTCGCGCGCAAGGGAATCCGCGCGAACGCACTCTGCCCGGGACCGGTGGAGACGCCGCTGCTGCGCTCACTGCTCGGCGACGAGACCAACTGGCAGCGCCGCCTCGTGCACGTACCGGTGGGGCGGTTCGGCCGCGCCGAGGAGATCGCGAACGGCGCGCTGTTCCTCGCCTCCGACGAGTCGTCGTTCATGACGGGGGCGGCGCTCGTCATCGACGGCGGGATCACCGCCGCGTACACGACGCCTGAGTAGGCCCGGGCCCGGTCATTCCCAGCCCTCGGTCGCGTCGCGCAGCCGCTTCGCCGCGGCCCGAACCTTCGCGCGGCCGCGCTCGAGGAACGTGGCCGCGACGATGAACGCGATCCCCACCGCGGCCAGGCCCGCCCAGAGCGCCACGTCGCGGAACTCGTGGATCTGGTGGGCGATCGGCGCGGCGATCACCAGGACCACGGCGACGAGCGGGATCGCGGCGCCGGCGACGACGCGGCGGCGGACGCGCGTGACCCCGCCCCACGCCATGACGCCCGCCCCGATCGCGACCGAAACGAAGACGTACGCGGGGCTCACCGCGACGATCTGGACGAGCGACGGCACGGCAAGGAACAGGATGCCGACGAACTCGATCGGGACCAGGACAGCGGTCGGAGGCGTCGCCCGCCGCAGCCGGGCGTCCCAGCGGATCGCGTCGGCAACGATGAGGACCGCAATGCCGATCGGAACCGCGAACCACTCGGGGTTGCCGGGCAGCGCCCGATCGGCGAAGAGGACCCACGCGCTGCAGAGGAGCCCGGCGGACACCCCGACGAACGCCGGTTGACGGAGTGCCACACCGGCGACGGCGCACTCGACGCCGAGCGCGGCGAGCGCGGCGACCAGCATCGAGGCCTCGGGCCACGCGGTCGCGGCCACCACGACGCCGGCGACGCCGGTCAGCGCAGACAGCAGCGACAGCGACGGAAGCCAGACCGTGCCGGCGTTTCGGCGCCACAGCCACAGCGTCACGAGCGAGACGACGAGGCTCGCCGCGACGAACGGAAGCCCGCGCAGCGACGCCGATCCCGGATGGGCACGTACCAGCGCGGCCGCCGCGGCGACCGCGAGGACCGACGCGAGCGGTCGGAGCGCCCGCACCCCGAGCGGCGCCGCCGATATGCCGGCGGCGAGCGCGGCGAGCGCGGTCCCCGCGGCGATGGCCATCCACGTGGACGGGGGTCCGGCCGTGGTCGCCAGGGCGACGCTCGTGGCCAGGCCCATCGCCGCCACGGCCGCGAACGGTCCGGCCCACGTTCGATCGAGCCGGCGGAATCGCACGCCCGCCGAAGAGGCGATCGCGACCACGCCGGACACGAGCGCCGTCGCCCTGGCGACCGTGGCGAGCGGCAGCGCCCGCGCAACCATCAACTCTCCCCACGCGCCGGCGACGAGGCCGGCAACGGCGACCCGCCGGAGCATCCGCGCGTGCGCCGGCGTGAAACGGTCGGCGACCGCATTCCAGACCGCCGCGGCCCCGAACGCGGCGGCGGCGACCGACGGCCCGCGCGGGACAACGCCGCCCAGCACCAGGACCTGGCCCGAGATCTCCCACACGGGACGACGGCGCCAGGCCCAGACGACGAACGACAGGGCACCGAAACCGAGCCAGGTGACCAGCATCGCCGTCGGTTCCGCCCCGCCCGAGGACGGCGTGAAGAGCGAGAGTGTGAGCGCGGCGAGTGCAACGGCGTGGGCGACCACCAGCGGCGGAAGATCCCACCGCAGCCAGGCCACTGCGCCGGGTGCCTCGCGAAACGAGAGCAGCCACGAGATTCCGACGAGCGCCCCGGCCATGGGGACGAACGTCCACGGGTTCTGCACCAGAGGCTGCGGCCCGAGCTCGGCCGCCCCGACGACCGCCAGGGCGTACCCGATCGCGGTCACCGCTCCGACGCGCGCCTGGACGGCAACCACGAACGCGAGTCCCGCGCCCGCGAGCGCCCACACCGCGAACGTCCGAGGAGGAGCCGACACGACCGAGACGGCGCCGAGCACGGCGCCGGCGACGCCCAGGACCGCACCGGGGCTCAGCCACCTGGTCCGGATCCATGCCCCCGCGCTCCGGCGCCCCCGTAGCAGGTCGTCGGCGGCGAACGCGCCGACGACGCTCACCGCGCCCCAGACGGCCAGCACGTCGCGGAGCCGGTCGTGGGGAACGCCAAGGCCGGACGCGAACGCGACCGTGCCGACGGCCGATGACGCCCACGCGAACCACTCTTCGATCGCGGCACGGAGCCGTCCTTCGAGCAAGGCCACGGCCCCCACGGCCAGGAGGGCGACGATCGCGGTCGGCAGCGCGTCGGCGAGCGCGAGGGGGAAGGCCGCCGCCGTGACCGCCACGCCGCCGTGCGCGAACACGGCCGCACTCGGGTCGGCCCCGCGCCGCGTCCGGGCCGCCGCCGTCAGGGCGATGCCGACCGCCGCGACGAGCAGGCCCTCGGTGGACGGATTCCGCGCGACGAGGGCCGAGCTGCGTGCGAGGTCGAAGACCGCCGCGGGAAGCGACACGACCAACACCAGGGCGGGAACGATCCGGCTCCACGTCCCCTGCGCCTCGCGGTCCGTCTCACGTGTCCACCCCGGCGCCGGGACGATCACCGGGACCGCCGGCCGGCCGGCTTCTCCCAGCACCAGGTCGAGCGACCAGACCGCGATCCAGCAGCCCCAGACGAACAGACGATCGACCGTTCCCCCGACCGCCACGCCCGCAAGCAGGGCAGCCGTCGCGCCGAGGTGGCCGATCATCGACCAGTGCCCACGGACGGCGCGATCCGCCGAGCGCCGTCCGAGCGGAGCGGAGGCGAGCACGACGGCGAGCGATGCGGCCGCCCAGACCCCGGGCCGGTGCGGAACCGGAACGCCGAGCGCGAGGAGGCCGAGGTACACGGTGAGCGCGCCGGCCACCGCCGTACTCCACGCTCGCACCGCGGCGCGCGACGGCGCGAGCGTGAGCGCCGCGGTGCAGGCGGCCGCCGCCGCGGTGAGCATCCCGGGCCGTGCGCCGGTCACGTCGCGCGCGACGGCGATGCCGGCACATGCGGCCAGGCCCGCCGCCGGGAACCACCACCGCCACAGCGGGTCGTCCCGAGCGAACGCGCGAGCCGCCGAGGCCCCGGCGACCAGGGCGCCGCCGATCGCGATCCACGCCCACTCGCTGGGGAGTCCCTGCAGCAACGCGGCGGCGACGCCGAGCGGAAGCACGGCCGCGGCCGCGTCGAGTGCAGTCGCGCCGGCGTTCTGCATGTGTGCCGTGGGCGCTCCTTCGGGCGACGCCTCCCCCGCGGCCGCCGGCGCCGCCGGGCGTGCCCTGAGGACGTTCACCCACAGGGCGGCGGCCGACCACGCGACCAGCGCGGCCTGCCAGGCGAGCAGCGCGACCGCGAGCCCGGCGGCCGCGCCGGCGGCCGGCACGAGCATCGATGCCTCGGGCGCATGCCCGATCCTTCGACCCTCCAGCAGCCCGACGAAGCAGAGGGCCGCGATCGCCCCGGCCCACCCCGCGCCGACCTGGACGGCCAGCGCCGCGGCGCCGATGCCGATCACGACGCACTGCAGGGCAGTGATCCAGGGAACCCCGCCGAAGCGGCGCATGAGGAACTCGAGCGAGACGACGGTCGCGCCGCTGGCGATCGCGGCGGGCGCCCACGGCCAACCGGCGCCCGCCGCGATCGCCAGCGTCAGCGCGAACGCGGCGGCGCTGCCGGGTACCGCCGAGACCGTCGAGGCGTCGGCGAGCGGCCGGCCCCGGAACCGCGCGGCGACCGCGAGCGTCCCGGAGATCGCCAGGCATCCCAGCGCGAGCTGGGCGGCGGACGGCTGCTCGATCTCGATCCCGCTGAGTGTTCCCGGGCTCAGGGCGAACCCGGCCGCCATGGCGGCGAGCCATCCCACGGGAGCCGCCAGGTAGCGGAGCGCCGACGACGGATGCGTGATCGCCCAGAGTCCGTACGCAACGGCGATGAGGGCCGCGGAGATCGTGAGGGCCGCGACCAGCGCGCCCCCAGTCGGGTCGGGCGGGACCGCCGCTCCGTCGACCAACGACGCGAAGACGACGACCGGCACCAGCGCGCCGCCGACCAGCTCGAGCGAGTTCGCGACGAGCACCGCGTCGCGCGTTCGCAGGAACCACGCCGACGCGAAGAAGACCGCGGGGAGCGCCACCTCCGCGACCGGCCGGAGCGAGCTCCGGAGCGAGCCGAACGCGAAGAAGACGAACCCGAACGTGCCCGCGAACGTGAGCAGGACGCCGAGGTACGAGAGGCCGTGCACGCCCATGTCGGAAGCAACCAGGTCGCGAAGCCGCCGAACCGACCGGCCGATGCCGCCCGGGGCCGGCCAGGCTCCCCCCGCCTCCGGCGCTGCCGCAGGCGGCGGGGCGGCAGGCGGCGGTGTCTCGAAGAGCGCCGCGAGCGGCTCGGAGGGGACCACCTCCGGCCGGGGCAGGGCGGCCACGGCCGAGTCGGGCCGGGTCGGCGACGGGCCCGCCGCCCCCGCCGCGTGCTCGGTCCGGACCGTCGCGGCCGCCGCCAGCGTCGCCGCGCGGCGATCCACCTGCTCCACGAGGCGCCGGTATCCCGGCTCGTCCAGCAGATCGAGCCCACGCGCCCACCCGAGGAATTGCCGGAGGTAGAGCAGCTTCTCCTGTTCGGAGGCGGCGGTGTCGGTCGCGTCGTCCATGTCGGTGGTGACCATCTCGATCCACCCCGATTGTCGGTCTCGGGCAAGGCCGGGTGCATGAGCAGAAGTACCCGTTTCCGAGGGCCACCCGCGGCGCCCGGGCACAGGCGAAACCCCACGTAGACTGGCCGTCGTGAAGGCGATCGTGTGCATTCGCCACGAGGACTCCGACACGATGGGCGTCGCAGTCCCGTTGTTCGAGCGTGCGGGCGCCGAGGTCCGCACCGTGGACGGATGGGCGCACGTCGAGTGGACGGACCTCCGGGAGGCGTCCGGCATCGTGGTGTTCGGCGGCGACATGAACGCCGACGAGATCGAACGCCATCCCTACCTCGCCCACGAACGCGAGCTCCTCGCGCACGCCGTCGACACCGGGATCCCCGTCCTCGGCGTGTGCCTCGGAGGCCAGCTCCTCGCCCGGGCCCTGGGGGCGGAGGTCACCCTCTCGCCGGTGACCGAGCTGGGATTCAGCACGCTGCACCCGACCGCGGTCGCCGGGGAGGACCCCCTTCTCTCGGCCTTCGCCGACGGCGACCGCGTGTTCCACTGGCACCGGGACACGTTCGCCATCCCCGAAGGTGCGGTCCTGCTCGCCACCGGGGACGACGTGGCGAATCAGGCGTTCCGGTACGGCGACCGGGCCTGGGGCATCCAGTTCCACCCGGAGGTCACGGCGTCGAACCTCGACTACTGGATCGACGAGGTCCGCGACCGGCTCGAGCCCGAGTGGAGAACGACGGCGGCGTCGCTCCACGAGCAGATCGAACGGTACCTGCCCGCGCAGCAGGCGCGCGCGGAGGTCTTCTTCACGAGCTTCGCCGAGTTGGTGGCCCGCGACGCGGCCCGGGCGTAGCCCCCGCTTCAGAAGGCGTCGCGCAAGGTGAAGTACGTCTTGCGATAGCGCTCGTACGCCTCCGCGTACGCGTCCGCCGTGGCGGGGTCCGGTTCGTCCTCGTCCGGGCGATAGCGAACGAATGCCGCCACGGCCTCGTCCACGCTCCCCGCCACACCCGACGCGACCGCGGCGAGGATGGCCGCACCGGTCGCCGTCGTCTCCACGGTCTCGGGGACGCGCACGGGGAGGCCGGTCACGTCGGCCTTGATGCGTCGCCACAACGGCGACTTGGCGCCCCCGCCGACCATCGTAATCCTGCGGACCTCGAGCCCGGCGCCGCGCATCGCGTCGAGGATGTCGCGCAGCGCGAAGGCGCTCCCCTCCAGCAGCGCACGCGTCATGTGCGCGCGCGTGTGCGCGAGCGTCAGCCCGGCGAACGCGCCGCGCGCGGCTCCGTTCCACTCGGGCGCCATCGCGCCCTGCATGCAGGGCAGGAACACGAGCGCGTCGGCTCCCGGCGGGATCGCCTCCGCCTCCCCGACCAGCAGGTCGTACGCGTCGCCCTCGCCGCGCCGCTCGCGTTCGATCTCGCCTCGTCCGAAGTGGTCGCGCCACCACCGCACGTTTCCCCCCGAGACGAACCCCGGGTTCTCGAGAAGCCACGCCGCGGGATCCGCGTGTGGGTGGCAC